>CALWCS010000056.1 GCA_944376425.1 uncultured Lachnospiraceae bacterium
TTTATCATACTTCTTTTAAATTGCGAAATAATTGTCTTCCCATCTAAAAATTATCTATGATAGCAAAAACATCAATCGTTTTCTCACTTAAATTTCTAAAAGCAAAAAAACTCTATGTAAATTTTCATGTTTACATAGAGCTTTTTCTGTTCCATTCTCCTGGCGAGATGCGTTTTTGTTTCATCTTGATAACTGCCATTTTTAAGGAATTTTTTTGTATGTATGGTATGCGGTTAGTTATTACTAACTAAGTATATCATCATTTGTTTCTTTTTGCAAGCATTTTTTTTCTTTTTCACTTTTTTATTTTTTCTATTCTCGATACTGATCCATCTTTTTTCTTCCCAGTCTTACTTCTTCCATAAAATCAGCAAGTTCTTTTGGTATTTCATGAAACAAATACGTTTTATTTCCTGTCTGTTTCTCCAAATATTCACTTCGAATTTCAACATTGACCGTATCAATCTCTTCTTTCAGTCCCTGCGCTGACATTCTTTTTGCTCCCTGTCCTAAAATAATAACTTGTTCCAGAGCATCTGACGTAGCAACTGTTACCTGATATTTTCTTCCAATTTCATGGACTGCTTTTTCAATATACTGATCCGCTGTCTCTGCCTCTTTTGTATAAACAACATAAATATTGTGATATTTAGAAACTTCTCCTCTGTTCCCTTCAACCTTATAAGCATCGAATACTAAAATAACAACGCATTTTTTAAATCCCTGATAATTACACAAAATATCCATCAGTTTTGTTCTTGCTCCGTCAATGCTGATTTTTGCCAATTCTCGCAGTTCTTCCCAAGAAAAGATAATATTATATCCATCTACAAGCAAATATTCTTCTTTTTCTTCTTGTTTTTTTATCCGGTACTCTCTTTCCCGTGCTTCTTCTCTTGCTCTGATGCTGGAAGTTTTTCGAAATGGATTCCTTCTTTCTTTGACATGACCATATGTTCTTTCGAAAATCTCTTCCAGTTCCTTTTCATCCGCATAAAATACAGACTGCGTTTCTTTTGAAATATTTCTGCTTTTTTGTTCGTCCTGTTTTTGTTCTTGCATCCACTTTGCCATTAGGGGAAGATGCATATGATTTTCTACCTCTTCCCATCTGACCGCTACTCCCGCACCATGAGAGCAAAAAACAGAGCCGGTCGGATTTTCTAGATCTGTCTCTGAATCATATCCGATTTCTTTTATCACTTCTTCTGCATTGTGACACGGTTCATATCCCTTTAAAGAACAAAAAAGCCTTCCTTTTCCACTTGTATAAGCAAGTACTTCTGTCTGATATCCGCGCATTGTAATAACCGGAGCTGTACCTGTAATCACTGCGGTTTCTTCTTCAATCTGCTGTGCTGAAAAATCTCCGCACATTTTTTGAATATCTGCCATGGCTCTGCCTACTTTTTCTTTTGGAATCTCCAGTCTGAACTCATAGACCGGTTCTAGCACAATACTCTTTGCTTTTTTTAATCCATGCCGCACAGCACGGTATGTTGCCTGTCTGAAATCTCCGCCTTCTGTGTGTTTTGGATGAGCTCGTCCGCAAATCAGTGAAATTTTCATATCTGTAATCTCTGATCCTGTCAATACACCCAGATGTTTTTTTTCTGCCAAATGTGTCAAAACGAGTCTCTGCCAATTTCGATCCAGCACATCTTCACTGCATATTGTCTCAAATTGTAAACCGCTTCCTCTCTGAGCAGGTTCCAGCAGAAGATGAACCTCCGCATAATGCCGCAGAGGTTCGAAATGTCCGACCCCTTCTACAGAATCTGTAATTGTCTCTTTATAGACAATACTTCCTTCTCCAAATTCTACTTCTATGCCGAATCTCTCCGATATCATGCTTTTTAATATCTCAATCTGAACTTCTCCCATCACTTGCGCATGGATCTCACTCGTTCTCTCATCCCATACCATATGAAGCTGAGGTTCTTCTTCTTCAAGCTGCCGCAGTTTTAAAAACATTCCATATACGTCGCATTGCTGGCAAAATTGGATCTGGTACGTTAATACTGGTTCCAAAACAGGAACGGCTGCTGTCTCTTCCTCTCCGATTCCTTCACCGCAATATGTCTTTGTCAATCCTGTAACAGCACAGACTGTGCCCGCTGGTGCCTGACTCACAGCATGAAATTGTTCTCCCGAGTAGATACGGATCTGGTCTACTTTCTCTTCCCATGCTTCCTGATTATACTTTTCCCTGCCTGCCAGCACCATCTTTGTCTTTAATATTCCTCCTGTTATCTTCAGATAGGTCAGACGATTTCCGTGCGGGTCTCTGCCGATTTTATAAATTCTGGCTCCAAATTTTTCTCCGTAGTCCGGGCACTTTGCGTATCGTACTAATCCCTGAAGAAATTGGGATACTCCTTCTAGCTTCAGCGCTGATCCAAAGTAGCACGGAAATATCTTTCTCTCTTTGATCAGCCGTACAATATCTTTTTCTTCCACCTTTCCTGTTTCCAAATATTTTTCAAGCAATTCTTCTTCACATACGGCAATATTTTCCATCCATTCTTCTGTCCCATCTTCGGTAAAAGATAGACACCGTTCATCAAGCCTTTTTTTTAGTTCTTCTAAAATTGTCTTTTTGTCCGTTCCCGGCTGATCCATTTTATTGATAAACAAAAATACCGGAATGTGATATCTCTTTAATAGCTTCCACAACGTCTGCACATGTCCCTGAACGCCGTCCGACCCACTGATTACTAAAATTGCATAGTCAAGAACCCACAGCGTTCTTTCCATTTCCGCTGAAAAATCAACATGTCCCGGCGTATCTAGAAGCGTTATTTCTCTATCTTCAAGCTTAAATTCTGCTTGTTTTGAAAAAATTGTAATCCCTCTTGTTCTTTCTAGTTCATACGTATCCAAAAACGCATCTTTATGATCAACTCTCCCCAGCTTTCTAATACTTCCGCTTAGATATAAAATGCTCTCGGCAAGCGTTGTCTTTCCTGCGTCTACATGGGCAAGGATTCCTATTACCAGTTTTTTTGTATTTTTCATTCTCTCAACAATCCAATCCTATTTCTTCTTGTCAAATTTCTTTTTAAAATATCTCCAAATTTTTTATAAAATACGCCAATCTTTATAATAATATTTTTTATCATGTTCACTAATTTCTCTGAGTACTTGACAGGGGTTACCAACAGCAACCACATTTTGCGGAATGTCCTTTGTAACAATACTTCCTGCGCCAATTACACTGTTTTTTCCAATCGTCACGCCTGGAAGAATCACTGCTCCAGCCCCAATCCAGACATTTTCCTCTATTTTTACCGTAACGTTGTACTGATATCCCTTTCTTCTTAGTTCCGGCAAAATGGGATGTCCTGCTGTAGCAATTGTTACATTTGGTCCTATCATCGTAAAATCGCCGATAAAAATTTCTCCGTCATCAACCAGTGTCAGACAAAAATTTGCATAAACACCTTTTCCCATATGGACGTGTCTCCCTCCCCAGTTTGAATAGAGGGGAGGTTCAATATGGCATCCCTCTCCAATCTCTGCAAACATTTCTGACAAGAGCCGTTTTCTTTTCTCTTCCTGGGGCGGACGTGTCATATTATAGTCATACAATAGCTCCAGACACTCTTTTTGTTCTTTTGCAATGCTTTCTTCTTCGGGAAAATACAGTTTTCCCTCTTTCATTCGTTTTCTCATTTCCTCTGCATTCATTTTTGATTTCCCTCTAAATTTAAACTCTTTTCAAATTTTTCACATAAATCAAAAATCCATTCTTTTCTTGCAATCTCCTCAATCCATTCTTTCGGAATCTGTTCCATTCCATACCAAATTCCTGCAAGAGAACCGGCTACTGCTCCGACAGTATCCGTATCCTCTCCCAGATTGACGGCTGCAAGTACACATTCCCGGTACGAAGATGTCGTCAGTAAACTCCATAATGCCGCTTCCAATGTGTCAATCACATATCCGGATCCCGAAATTTCTTTTTTGGGGCGGTTTTTTAATTCTTCTGCATCCCTGATTTTCTCATACAGTTTCACTGTACCGATAAATTCTGGCTCTTTTTCGTAATAGCGGAAAGCCTCAGTAATTCCAGCTTGTACTGCCTTTAAAAGATCACTATCCTTTTCTTCTATCAATTTCCAAACTACTTGTGCATAAATCCCGCAGCCCATCAGACTGCGTCTGTGCGCGTGCGTCAGACTTGATATCTGATGAATCAATGTTATCTTTTCTTGTATCGTTCCATATTTTTCCTGCATTGTATAAAAAACGGCAGGTAAAATTCTCATCAGAGAACCGTTTCCATTGTCGTGTTCTTTGTTTCCTCCACATGTAATCGGATTTTGATGTTGATTTTTATAGCGTTTCAGTGCCTCATAAACATTCCTTCCGATATCAAACCGTTTCCCTGTTGCTGTGTAGAGATCTTCCCAGACCCATGCTGCAAACCGATCCATAATGTCAAAATAATCTACTCCGTCTTTCAGACTGTCCATCAGTGCAAACGTCATACTGCTGTCATCTGACCACGTTCCTTTTGGCTGATTATGAGTTCCATACGCTCTCATACCAACGACGGGATCATTTTCTCTTTTTTGTCTGGAGCTAAATTCTACCGGAACTCCAAGCGCATCCCCTATTGTCAGACCTATGATTCCACTTTTTATGATATCCATATTTTCCTTCTTTCTTTTTTTCTTCGTTTCTCTTTTAACCGTCTTGAAAACCTTTTGAAATGATTGATTTCGTTTATTTTTTATTATATCATATCTATGATATCGGGGTCAAAAGATCCTGCTAATTGAAAAACTCTCAAAGCTTGACTTTGTTTTAAAAAAAAGTCATAATAGATATATATCAAAAAGAGGAGGAACAGACAATGAAACAATGTATGGATTCTGAAAACCTGCATCGCCGTCTAAAAAAAATTATCGGTCAGGTTCAGGCCATTGACCGCATGGTTGATGAAGATATTCCGTGCGAAGATATTCTCTCTCAAATCAATGCGGCAAAATCAGCCTTACATCGCGTTGGACAAGTAGTGTTAGAAGGGCATATCAAACATTGTGTCAGAGATGGCATCGAACATGGAGATGCCGATAAAACAATCGAAAGCTTCACAAAAGCAGTCGAACGCTTTGCAAATATGTAGGCTGCAGCCATGCAGTATCATTTTATCAGCAGTCAAGTTTAAGGATAGATACACCAAAAAAGACATTTGCTTTGTGACCTTGAAACTACTGCTTTTTTTCACAAAACGAATGTCTTTTTTTCTTGTTTATTGATACGTTTCAATAGACTTTTTGTTTATCAATAAATGTTTTCTGCATCGAATATAATACCCTGCTCCTGCAAGATCGGCAAGAATCCATCCTATTGGAACAGCTGCCCAAATACCGGTCACTCCAATGGCAGGCACTGATGAAAGTACATAGGCAAGAATCACTCTCGTCCCCAAAGAAATCACAGTCAAAACTACCGACATTCCCGGCTTGTTGATTGCACGGTAAAATCCGTAAAAAAGGAACAAAAGTCCAATTCCAAAATAAAAGGATGCTTCAATTCTCAAGTAACCGACACCGACTGAAATGATATCAGTTCTTTCCATATCCACAAAAATTCCCATCAAAGGACGCGCAAAAATACATACCAGCAGGCTGACCGCTATGCAAAACAAAAATGCTGAAATTCCCGCACTCTTCATTCCTTTTTTAATTCGATCCTCTTTTCCGGCTCCATAATTTTGTGCAATATACGTTGAGAAAGCATTTCCAAAATCCTGCACAGGCATATAAGCAAAAGAATCGATCTTGACTGCTGCTGCAAAAGCTGCCATTACTACTGTTCCGAAACTATTGACTAATCCTTGTACCATCAAAATACCAAAATTCATAATAGACTGCTGAATACAAGTCAAAAAAGAAAGTTTCGATATTTCTTTTAAAATAGAACTATTCCAGCATATATGGCGTCTCTGTATCCGTAATTTTGGAAATTTCACAAAATAATAAATACAAATCCCAATTCCAGAGACATACTGAGAAAATACGGTTGCAATCGCAGCTCCTGCGACTCCCCATTTCAAAACCAGAACACATAAAAGATCCAAAATAACATTTAAAATAGCAGAAATGGCAAGAAAAACAAGCGGAACTACTGAATTTCCAACTGCACGCAAAAGATTTGCGAAATAATTATATAAAAAGGTAGCAAAAATTCCTGTAAAAATCCAAAGTAAATATTGTTTCATCAATCCTGTAATTTCCTGCGGGACTTGCAAAATCTGAATAATCCAGTTGATTCCTGCAAACACTGCAATATTAATCAAAATGGTAACCATACCGATCAGCACAAAAGAAAGAAAAAAACTGTTTTTTAGCCGTTCCAGACTTTTCTTTCCAAACTCAATGGAAAAAAAAGCGCCACTTCCCATACACAGTCCCAGTAAAATAGAAGTTAAAAATGTCATTAAAGTGTATGAGGATCCCACTGCCGCTAAAGCGTCCGAGCCTAAAAATTTTCCTACAATCAAAGTATCTGCAACATTATAACACTGCTGAAGTAAATTTCCTATCATAAGAGGAAACGCAAATTTTAAAAGTTTTTTTGTTATACTGCCCTCTGTCAATTGAGATTCCACACTATCTCATTCCTTTCGTAATATAAATCATACTATATGTAAATTATATTACTAAAATTTATTCATATTGTCAATTTATACTTACTTTTAGTACTTCTATCTTTATGATATAATAATATTATCATCCCAAAAGTCCATCCCGCTCTGCGAGATTGTCCGGGCAGCTGTACTTCTTTCCAGTGCCAACTTTTTTCCTATGATATAAAAAAGTCTGCTAAAACGGACTTTGAATATTATGAGCCTATGTAATCACTGACATCTATTATTTTAGGAGGAAATTTTTATGTACTTAGATCAGTTAGATTCCCTTGACCAAAAAATCTTATCTCTCCTGACAAAAAATGCCAGATATTCTTATTCAGAAATCGGGGATATGATCGGTCTGTCCAGAGTTGCCGTCAAAAGCCGTATCGATGCTTTAGAACGAAAAGGAATTATCGAAGAATATACTACCATTATTAATCCTCAAAAAATCAGCGGAGCAATCTCCTGTTATTTTGAGATTGAAACAAAACCCGAAGCCTTAAATCGTGTGATTGACCGGCTGTACCATAATGATATTGTGACACAAATTTACCGCATGAGCGGGAATTGTAGTCTCCACGTTCATGCGGTTGCCTCTTCTCAGGATGAACTAGATCATTTTATTCGCAATGAGATTGACTCTCTTGAAGGGACTGTTTCAGTCAGGACACATATTATTCTCTCTCGTATCAAGGATGTCAAAGGACTCCGGCTTTAAGTTTTTTAATAATTGATCCCTTGTATTGCCAGTCTTCCACCGGTTACTCCAAATACGACATTCGGTCTTCCGTCCTTTGTCATACTAAATCCGGCCATGCTGGGAGAAAGACTGCTTTCTTCCGTTGCTTGCACTGCTTCTTCTAGTTCCGGCGTAAAAATCCGCTCTGCTCCCAGCTCCAGTAATTCTTCTTTTGTATTCACAGAAATTCCGCCTTCCGAAAATCCGATGTAAAGAGGATAGGAAGCAAGATCGGCAAGTGCAGACAGATCTTGTGCTGCCACAACATTCTTTATCTCATTTGCAAAATCAGCCACTGCACTACTGTCCACGGAAAAATTATCCTCGTATTGTGTATCTGTTTCCTGTGTGATATCTTGTGTCGTTTCTTCTGTAGCTTCCTGGGTTTCTTCCTGTTCCTTTTTTTCTTCTGTCCCGTCTGTAATCTCAAATTCAATTTGTCCTGCTGATCCTGGCGCGATTTCATATCGTCCAAATACAACTACAGGATTTCCGTTCTGATTAATATAGAACTTCGTATCGTCTGAAACAGTTGTAAAACCTCCCTGATCCGGCTCCCAAAATTCAATTTCTGTCCGCTGACTCATCTGAGATTGAATACTTTCGTTTGCAATCTGAATGTAATTTTCTCCTAAAAGGTCTTTTAATGACAAAAGTTTTTTCTGTTTTAAATCGAGATTATAATATTTGTCTTCTGTATACGCTGAAGTCCAATTTTCATTTCCTTTTATCGCTAATGACAGGTATTCTTCTGTAGAAGCCTTGACCTCATACCAGACTGTAATTTTAATATTATGTTCCATCCACTCTTGTTCTGTTCCCCCGGTACTCAAAAAAGCTTCTCTGTATTGTTTTGCTCTTTCCACTCCCTCGTTGGCATACTCTTCGCACCAATGATAGATTTCCTGATTGATTTCATCCGTCATTCCTGTCATATCTTCCTCAATCGTCTCTATACTGGGGATTTCTACTGAAATTTGCAAATTCTCGTCTTCTTCTTCATAGGACCGAAATGTCAACACTCTTGCAAGATTCCCTATCACTGGAATTTTTTGAACTTCCCTTGCAAACACAAAGTTTGTGTTTAAAACAGCCGTAAATACTACTACAAATCCAGCGACCGCAGCAACGGTTTTTACGATTTTCTTCTTTCTTCTAATCCGGACAATCTTTTGTTCTGCTTTTCTCTTTTCCTCAGAATTACGAATTGCCTCCTCTACCCTTTGATGCAGTTCTTCCGGGATTGGAATTTCTTCATATTTCTTTTTTGTTTCTCTTAAATCACTCATAAATCCACCTCCTGAATATTTTGTTTTAATAATTTTAATCCCCGGTACAGTTTCGCCTTTACCGTATTTAAATTCATCTGGACAACGTCTGCTATTTCTCTTAATGACAGCTCTTCAAAGAAACGCAGCTTGATAATTTTCTGCACCTCCTCATCTAACTGATCGATCTGATCAAAAAGTTCATCCATTGGCTCATATTTTTTTTCGATATATGGTCCGTCTGCATAATTTTCTTCCCCTGCCAAATATTCTTTTTTCTGATTTTTTAAAAATAAAATGCTTTCATTTACAACAATCCGGTAAAACCATGTTTTTACCGCTTCTATATTTCTTAAAGCAGTGTAGTGATCGAGTGCTTTGCATATCGCGTTTTGTACTACATCAAGTGCATCATCCTGGTTTCGAACGTAACTAAAAGCCAGTCTGTAAAATTTATTTTGATTTTCTACAATATAATTCACAATCCTATCATATTGTTTTTTTCCCATGGATTTCTCCTCCTTTCTTTCTCCTTTATTACTTTCTAATTTATAGATCTTTTTGATCGAAAAAAAGTTGCAAAAAATTTTTTAAAAATTTTTTATTCTTGAAATGATGTTCAAAAACGATTATCATATCCTATATAGGCTAATTGCTTCTCTATCTGTTTTAAAACTGATACAATTTGAAGGGAGTTTTTTCATGACAGAACGCGAAAAATTAGAAAAAGGTCTCTGGTATGATGCCAACTATGACCAAGAACTATTGCAGCAAAGACTTCATGCTGAAGAATTATGCTTTGAGTTTAATCATACCAGTCCAAAAAATCGGATGCAAAAATCGGAACTTTTGTCAAAACTTTTATCTCATATTGGGGATCATGTCACTATCTTATCTCCTTTTTACACAGACTACGGATATCGATGCATCATCGGATCTGATACTTTTATCAATCACAATGCCTATCTTATGGACTGTGCGCCAATTACTATAGGTTCTCATTGCTTTATTGGTCCTAACTGCGGAATTTATACAGCAATTCATCCTCTTGATGCCGAGGAACGCAATCAGGGGCTGGAAAAGGCAGAACCTGTCATAATCGGAGATAATGTCTGGATTGGCGGTGATGTCACCATTCTTCCCGGGGTGACGATAGGTCAGGGCAGCGTTATCGGTGCCAAAAGTGTCGTGACAAAAGATATTCCTCCGAATGTAATTGCTGTAGGCAATCCCTGCCGAGTACTCCGAAGCATTACAGAACAAGATAAAATTTCCTATCAAAAACTCTAAAATCTGTCAATGCAAAAGATTCCAAATCCGTTCTTTTCGGACACTTTGGAAAAATACCGTCCGGTACTAAACTCTATGTGGATATGAATATCTATCTGCATAGAGTTTTTCTTTCTTTTTTCTGACATTCAAAATTTTCTCTGCAAATTTAGGCGCAGAATTTGGCTCAGTTTTTGGCTGAAATCTTATTCTGTCCAAAAAACAGATCGTCTCGATTTTCTTTACCAATGTGGAATTGCAAAAAATAAATGGTATACTTAGTTTAAGTGAATAAACCAAACGGAGGCTCAACGATGTCAGACCATCAAAAAGATATCAATCAACTAGCTCAGGAATTTGAAAGTTGTCGGCGCATCTTACTTGCACTTGGCGATGAAAACCGCCAGCATCTTATATTGGAAATGATGCGTATCGGACAATGCAGCGGTGTCCGCGTCGGCACCATTACAGAAAAATCGCATCTTTCCCGCCCTGCTGTATCACATCATATTCAGATACTCAAAGATGCCGGACTTTTAAAAATGCGCAAAGAAGGCACAAAAAACTACTATTATTTTGACGCAGATACGGAAGCTATCGATCAATTGCTCACAATGATCACTCACGTCAAAGAAATCATGGAACGATTACCAGATCGGAGTAGAGCCGATGATTAAGCTGCACATCTCATGACAGCAGAGAAAGAGATCCTAGATTTTAAAAAGTATTTTTTTATGGTCTGCTTAGCGCAGCGATTCGAAATAAAAACAACTATGTCGTTTGAGCTGTGACTTTTCACTTTGTATCTTTTTAGAGATTCATCTTCTAGGCTTACAATGGTAAACTGCAAACATGATCATTCGGCAAAAATATTTTTATTCCAATATCATATATATGGAGGAAACAAAATGAGTTTAATTGAAGTAATGAAATCGCGTCACAGTGTCCGTCAGTATCAGGACAAACCTTTAAATGCGGAGACCATTTCTATACTGCACTCCGAAATTGATGCCTGCAATCAGGAAAGCGGGCTGCATATTCAACTTGTGACAAATGAACCGAAAGCCTTTGACAGCTTTATGGCACATTATGGAAAATTCAGTGGTGTTACAAACTATATTGCCATGGTTGGGAAAAAAGGGAAAGATCTGGAAGAAAAATGTGGTTATTATGGAGAACGACTTGTTCTAAAGGCTCAGCAGATTGGATTAAATACGTGCTGGGCAGCTATGACTTATAAGAAAATCAAGACAGCCTTTTCTGTAGGCAGTGGTGAAAAACTATGTATTGTGATCTCTTTGGGATATGGCAAGACACAGGGAATTCCTCACAAGTCTAAATCCATCGATGATGTCATACAAGCTGAAAGACCGTTGCCCGATTGGTTTCAGTCTGGCGTAGAAGCTGCACTGCTTGCACCCACAGCTATGAATCAGCAAAAATTTTTATTTATCCTGAAAGAAAATCAGGTACTTGCTAAGACTGGAATTGGCTTTTATACTAAGATTGATCTCGGTATTGTCAAATATCATTTTGAGATCGGTGCAGGTACTGAGCATTTTGTTTGGAAATAAAAGAAAGAGAAAACACAAACCGGCGTGATTTTTTTACGCCGGTTTGTGTTTTCTCTTTTTTCTTTATTTGAAAGATTTTCTATCTTACTTTGCTGTCTCTTATGCCTCTTCACTATTTTCATTTTCCGGAACCTCATTACGGACTTCTGATACGTTTACCACAATAGCTTCTGGATCTGTCATCAGATCAATCTCTTTATTTGCTGCAATCGGCAAATCTTTTACCTTGATGCTATCGCCGACTCTCATATTTCCTACATCAATCTCAACCTTTTCAATTAATGCTTCCGGAACAGCACGATAAGAGATTTCATTCAGCAATTTCTCCAGTACTCCTGTCGTTACTTTCTCATGGTTGAGAAGAACGATCTCTGCAACAGAGTGAACTTTTTCGCCTTTTACTAAAGCCTGAAAATCCACTTCCAAAATCTGATGTTTCATAGAATCAAAGTCAATTTCTTTAATCAAAACATCCATAGACTGTCCGTCCACTTCCAGCATAACCTGGCTTCCTTTTCCGTTTGTCTTAAGAACTCGCTCTGCTTCTTTTTGTGCGATCTGGATCGGTATAGACTCTTTCATTTCTTTTCCGAATACGATACCCGTAACAAAGCCTTCCCGTCTAAGCTTCTTTGCCTTTGTGTTCATGTTTCTTCTTTCAGCTTTCAAAGTATTCATTTATCTTTTCCTCC
>CALWCS010000057.1 GCA_944376425.1 uncultured Lachnospiraceae bacterium
CTCTTCCGGCAGGAAATATAGATTATCTGTTTGACCGATTTTATCGGGGAGATAAATCCAGAAATTCTAAGAGCGGGGGATATGGTTTGGGACTGTCGATTGCAAAAGCGATTGTCTCTATACACAAAGGAAAAATCCGAATATTCAGTAAAGACGGCTCTGTGCTGACGGTAAAAGTAGTATTGCCCGAATCATAAAAAGACCGGGCATGGCAGTAAATTTCTAAACGAACGGATAAGAAAACAGAACCTTTTTGCAGTACAGCTTTTTTCAGGGGAAAAGGTTGCGGCACTGTTTTTAGTATGATAAAATAATATGACTATCAATGAAAAAGAGCGAAATGATATGGTTAGAAAGGAATGAGAAAATGACGATTTTAATAAAAGGCGGCAGAGTGATCGATCCTGCATCCAAAACAGATCAGGAAATGGACCTTTTTATCAGCGATGGAAAAATCCAGAAAGTAGCAGAAAAGATAGAAACACAAGCTGATCAGATCATAGACGCAGAGGGATGCTACGTTATGCCCGGACTGATTGATATGCATGTTCATTTAAGGGATCCGGGACTGACTTATAAAGAGACAATAGAAAGCGGGGCAAGAGCAGCTGCAAAAGGCGGATTTACGACAATTGTAGCGATGCCGAACACAAAACCTGTGATGGATGACGGATTAAGAATCAAGTACGTTCTTAACAAAGCTAAGATGGAAGCGCGAATCCATGTACTCCAGGCGGGAGCCATTACGAAAGGACAGCAGGGACAGGAGCTGGCTGATATTGAAGGAATGGTAAAATCAGGCGCGCCAGCGATCAGTGAGGATGGAAAATCCGTAATGAATGCGAAACTATATCGCAAAGCAATGCAAATTGCGGCAAAATTGCATATCCCAGTTCTAGCTCACTGTGAAGACCAGAATCTGGTAGACGGAGGTGTCTTTCATGCCGATAAAAATACGGCACAATTTCATGTGCCTGGAATTACGAATGCAGTAGAAGACGTAATTGTAGCAAGAGATATTCTGCTGGCAAAAGAGACTGGAGTTCACCTGCATCTTTGCCACTGCTCTACAAAAGACAGCGTTCGCATGGTGAAAGAAGCAAAGGAAGAAGGAATTTCTATATCGGCAGAAGTATGCCCTCACCATTTTTCCTTGTGTACAGAAGATATTTCTGGTGCTGATGGTAATTATAAAATGAATCCGCCTCTGCGCACAAGAGAAGATATGGAGGCCTTGCGTCAGGGATTAAAGGAAGATATTATGGACGTCATTGCAACGGATCATGCTCCGCACAGTGAGACAGAAAAAATGCAGTCTATTGATAAAGCACCGTTTGGAATTGTCGGCTTGGAAACGGCTGTGGCGCTGACTGTCACAAATTTGGTAGATACTGGAATTTTGACTCCGATGCAGATGGCAGAAAAAATGAGCTATAATCCGGCAAAAATATTAGGACTTGACAGAGGAAGCTTAGAGGAAGGGAAAAATGCTGATCTTGTGATCATTGATCCGAAAAAGGAATATCAGATTGACAAAAATCAGTTTGCATCGAAAGGAAAAAATACTCCGTTTCACGGCATGAAAGTCAAAGGACTGGTAATGGCAACGATCTGTGATGGAGAGATGGTATATCAGATAGGAGAAAATCCAGGATTTATAAGATAGATGAATGAATGCGCGTGCAGAGAAAAACGTCAGCAAAACGATGCGCACGCAGCAGTAAAAATGCAATATCGCACAAAAACAGACAGTAGAGGCAGAAGTATTAAGAAGGAGAAAGAAAATGATACAGAAATTAATCCGTAAAATCAAAGAGACAAATGCACCAATCGTAGTGGGACTGGATCCGATGATGAACTATATTCCTGAACATATCCAAAAAAAGGCATTTTCCGAATTTGGAGAGACGTTAGAGGGAGCAGCGGAGGCAATCTGGCAGTATAATAAAGAGATTATCGATCATATATATGATAGGATTCCGGCTGTCAAACCGCAGATCGCAATGTATGAACAGTTTGGGATAGAAGGATTAAAAGCATTTAAAAAGACAGTGGACTACTGTAAAGAAAAAGATCTTGTCGTAATCGGAGATATCAAAAGAGGTGATATCGGATCTACATCCGCGGCATACGCAGTGGGACATCTGGGAAAAGTACAGGTCGGCTCAAAGTGGTATGCAGGATTTGACGAGGATTTTGCAACAGTCAATCCCTATCTGGGATCCGATGGGGTCAAACCGTTTATTGACGTGTGCAAGACAGAAAAGAAAGGGTTGTTTATCTTAGTGAAGACTTCCAATCCTTCCAGCGGAGAATTTCAGGATCAGTTAATCGACGGCAGACCTCTGTACGAATTGGTCGGAGAAAAAGTAGCTGCATGGGGAGAAGAATGCATGGGAGAAGAGTACAGTTATATCGGGGCTGTTGTCGGTGCAACGTATCCTGAGATGGGAAAAGTTCTCAGAAAAATTATGCCAAAATCTTATATTCTTGTCCCCGGATATGGAGCACAGGGAGGAAAAGGGAAAGACCTTGTCCACTTCTTTAATGAAGATGGTTTAGGAGCTATCGTCAATTCTTCCAGAGGTATTATTGCTGCTTATAAGCAGGAACAGTATGCAAAATTTGGAGAAGAACATTTTGCAGAGGCATCAAGAGCAGCGGTGGAAGACATGCGAAAGGATATTGAACAGGCGTTAAACAGCAGATAAAGAATAAAAAGACAATCAGACAATAAAAAATCCTACAGGAGGAAACTATGTCAGAAAAAGGAAAAGAACTTGGAAAAATTCTTTCTCAGGAAGTGATTGGGACAGAGATATACAGTATGTGGATAGAACTGCCCCAAATATCAGCCCATGCAAAGCCAGGACAGTTTGTGTCTTTATTTTGCACAGATAAAAGTCGGCTGCTGCCAAGACCGATCAGTATCTGTGAGATTGAGCGTGAGAAACATGCACTTCGTCTTGTCTATCGTGTTGTGGGAAAAGGAACAAAAGAATTTTCAAAAATGAACGTGGGAGAGACACTAGAAGTTATGGGACCGCTTGGGAACGGATTTCCGATTGAGAGAATGGAAGAAGGAAAAAAGGCATTTTTGATCGGCGGCGGCATTGGAATCCCTCCCATGGTGGAACTGGCAAAACAGCTAAAAGGTGAAAAGCAAATGATTGTGGGATACCGGGATGAACTGTTTCTGACAGAAGAATTGAAAAAAGCAGGAAAGGTTTTTATTGCAACAGAAGATGGAAGCACAGGAGTAAAGGGAAATGTACTGGATGTAATTGCTCACCACCAATTGGATGCAGATGTGATTTATGCCTGCGGTCCGACTCCGATGCTGCGTGCATTAAAAAAATATGCAGAGGAAAAAAATATTGAGTGCTGGATTTCGATGGAAGAAAAAATGGCATGTGGAATTGGAGCGTGCCTTGCCTGTGTCTGTCAGTCAAAAGAAATCGACGGGCATTCTCATGTTCATAATAAACGAATCTGTAAAGACGGACCTGTATTTTTGGCAACGGAGGTGGAATTATGATCAATATGAGTGTAACGATTGCGGGTGTGACATTGAAAAATCCTGTTATGACAGCTTCCGGAACATTCGGATCAGGACAAGAATACAGTGAATTTGTAGACTTAAATCGATTAGGAGCCGTTGTGACAAAAGGAGTGGCAAATGTTCCATGGTCAGGAAATCCTACTCCGCGTATTGCAGAGACATACGGAGGAATGCTCAATGCGATCGGACTTCAGAATCCGGGAATGGAAGTATTTTGTCAAAGAGATATTCCTTTTTTAAAACAATATGATACGAAAATTATTGTAAATGTATGCGGAAAAACAACAGAAGATTACTGTGAAGTTGTAGAGCGCCTTTCAGAAGAACCGGTAGATCTTCTGGAAATTAATATTTCCTGTCCGAATGTAAAAGAAGGCGGGATCGCTTTTGGACAGGATCCAAAAGCAGTAGAAGCAATTACAAAAGAAATTAAAAAGAGAGCGAAACAACCAGTGATTATGAAGTTAAGCCCAAATGTTACAGATATTACCGCGATGGCAAAGGCAGCACAGGCAGGAGGGGCTGACGCCCTTTCTCTGATCAATACGCTGACAGGAATGAAAATTGATGTCAACCGTCGCTGCTTTTCACTGGCAAACAAGACAGGAGGATTGTCAGGTCCTGCTGTAAAACCGATCGCTGTCCGGATGGTCTATCAGGTGGCAAATGCAGTTTCGATACCGGTAATTGGAATGGGAGGCATTACAAATACAGAGGACGCACTGGAGTTTTTACTTGCCGGTGCTACAGCTGTTTCCGTAGGAACTGCAAATTTCTTTTATCCGACAGCTACAGTAGAAATTGCAGAAGGAATCGAGCAGTATTTAAGAGAAAATCATTTTGAGGACATCCGTCAGATTATCGGTGCGGTGCAATAAAGTTTCGTTTCGAGCGCAGACTAATTGGGGTCTGCGCTTTGGAAACGAAACTTTTATTTTGTACGTTTTGTTTGTATAATATAATTTTAATACTGAAACATAGTTTCAATCTGACCTGTGAGAAGATTTTTACAGAACATTGCGCTGCTACTGCGAGTGTAAGTCCTCTGCCAGCCTGCATAGTAAGCGTCCGAAATACTATAATCCATCAGAAAATAAACAAAGTCCCCAACTTTTTCAGCAAAATTAACAGTCAACATTGCATCAGGCGACCAATATCCGCATGGTATATCGGAAAAAGAAGCATAGTCAATCGGAGAGATTAATTCTTGCGCTTCACCGCTGTCGTTAAAGAAATAAAGGCTTCCATTATAAATATAATAGGTATCCATAGGAGAGATAGAGATTTTTTGATCGATTACACTTTGACTTAAGACGATATTATCTTCTGTCAAAGTAAAAATAGGACTTTGCAATTCAGTAGCGCCGGCAGAGATTTCAGAAAAAGAACCATCTTTTTTTACACGCACAATTCTGCCACCGCTAAAAATTTCTCCTGTGCCTGAATAAGAGCCGTAGGAAAAGTAAATATCATCCTGCCTGAAAAGCATAAATACAATACGTGCGAAAGAACGCCTCGCAGTTGCAAAATCGTCTGTATATAAGTCGGGAGATGTTGTACACAAATTTTTTTGTCCGCTTCCGTCTGCACAGATTACAGATAACGTTACTTGTCCATTTGCTGCTGCTGTAATATCTTCTGTTGGCGTTTGATAATAAATGCAATTATCATGTGTGGTTAAAAAATAACCATCTGCAAGTTTGATCACAGAACTATCTGTCAGATGAAAACAATAAAGTTGTGTTTCTAAATGATCAGAAAAAATGATATTCTGTCCGATTACAGCTTTTAATTTTCCGTCGCTTATGAAATGCGTTTCTTGAGTCTCTAGATCATAACTGTATATCTGACATGTAATTGGCATATCATTGATAATCCGTTCATAAAAGACGATATTATCTGATAAAGCCAAAATACCTCCGCCTTCTGTCTCAAGAACAGCGGATTTTTCACCGGAAGGAGATACTGCTATTAATCTGTTTGCAATACCGGACTTTAACGGATAATCAGAAAGAGTTGCTTGACTTGCAAAGCTGTCCGAATGATATTCCCAATAATAAACTGTGCCGTCAGTATTTTGAATGACATGACCGATATCGGAAGAAGAAATTTCACCAGACATAACAGTTTCTTTATCGACGGTGACATAGGCCCCTTCTATAAGCTGTTTGATTTTTTCGGGAATTTCCGAAGAAAAAGTGATATTATTATTTTTACAATAAATTTCAGCATAAGAATTTGGTACGCCATATACAACGATATCGTGGTCATCACCGGAGAAAAAGAAAATATTTTCTCCTATTTCTATAACATTTGCCGGAATAAAAACTTCTTTGAGTTTATTACAATTCGAAAAAGCATAATCTTCTATGCAAAGGACACCCTTTCCTACCACTAATGTTTCTAAAGACATGCAGTCTCTAAAGGCAGAGTCAAGGATAGAAATTACACTGTCAGAGATAATTACCTGCTGTGCCCAGAGATTATGAAATCCGGATACCTTGAGAGTTTTTTCAGGCAGCATAACAGTTGATTCATGTCCTTCATAAGACTGTAATTCTGAAAATAATCCAAAATCAAAGTCTTTATTTTCCGCCTGAGGCTGATAGTTGGCAGCAGGCTGTGAGGGATCTATTTCAAAGGGAATATTTCTGATTGACGCATATTCCTGTATGAAGCTGTTTTCTGCTCCATAAATAATGAGATTGTCATTGGAAGGATAGGTCATCATAGTTGTTACGCTGGATGGAATGACAAGAGACTTTAAATTTGTACAGTTATCAAACGCGTAATAGGATATAGTTTTTACTCCAGGTTCGATGATAACGCTTTCTAAATTGATGCATTCGCTCATCATCCCCTGAGGTATTGCACAAATACTTCCGGGGATAGTAATGCTTGATAAAGATGAACAATAGGCAAAAGCCTCCGTACCGATTGCAGTTATATTTTTAGGAAGAATAATGTCTGTTAAATTGGTACAATGATAAAATGCAGCATCTCCAATGGCGACAAGAGTATTTGGAAGATGAACCTGACGCAGATTGGAACAGGAACGAAAGGCTCCTTTTCCGATTGTTTGTACACCTTCAGGAATGATAACACTTGAGATGTTTAAGTTTTCAGAAAATACATCATTACTAATACTGGTGACACCATTTGGAATGAAAATATCCGTTTCAGAGCCCCTATAGCTTTTTAAAATTCCATTTTCTATAAAAAAGTTTTTTTGATCATTTTGGGCATTTACATTTTTTGAGAGTATATTTCCGTTTAACAAGAATAAAAACAGAAAAGCAATGACAAGTTTGGAATACAGCTTATTCATATATTTTTCACTTCCTTTTTATACTATCGGCAATGATTAAACTACTAAAGTCGCTGATTTTACTAAGCTTTTTTAAATGTTTGCTGTCAAAACTTGAGGATTTCTTTAATTTCTACCCAGTTCTGTCTGACTAGTTTGCGTTCCACTCCCAGTTTGTTTTGAATAATTGAGGTTTCGTAGTGTGGATTGCCAAAAGACGATAATCAGCGTTTTTATCATAGTTGATATCGTATCCATACAGAGAATATTTTCCAATACCAAGTATGAAATCTAGTTTAACAGTTGTTACATAGGAGAAATGATATCCATCATAGCGATATAAACGACAGTCTCCATAATCATTGCAGGAGGAATAATAGAAATCATTTCCGTGACAGTCAGGAACATAGGTAGTGTTTACCAATGTATGAAGAGTTTCTAACGTATAGGTGTTAAGATCTAAGCGTTTCAGAGAAACGGCATTAGACGTATAAAGCTGAAAAAATGCGCCATATTTATTAACCATAACAAGAGAACCTGTATTTTCATAACGATCTTGGAAAATATTTTCTGTTTCCTGTGTTATGAGATGATACCGCTTTAGAATCATATTACTCTGCCTATAATCAGAAGTTTCAAATGACATATAATAAAGAAATTCAGAAGCATCAAATACCATAGACATAGCATATTCATCCAGTTTTCTTGATTCGCCGGTTTCAAGATTTAATTCATAAAGCGGAGTGAGACCGATATCAGTTTTTCCGCCGATATAAAATAGATGGTTTCCTGCAATCATAGATTCTACAGATCCTTTTCCATGTTCCAGAAAGTATTGGCGTTGTTTTCCGGTTTGTGGGTCATAAGAAATAAATTGAATTTCAGCAGTATCCGAATGATAGAAAAGAGACTCAAAATAAATTTTTCCGCCGATCATGCCTAGAAATTTTTGAAAGGAATCCATATCTTCGCAGAGAAGCTTTTCTTTTTCATCAAAAGTAAAAGAATACAAATTACCATCCATTACAAAATATACAGCACTTGGGCTTACCATAGCGCCTGTCACATTTCCTTTGAGAGAGTAATGATCTCCATATATAGTATTTTTAAAGAAATTAATGCCGTCTGAATTATAATATACAAGATAATCCCATATATCTATGAGACCGCCGGAAGAAGAAGTGGCACATTTTGATTCAATATTTAAGATTTCTTCCGGCTCAGGAACACGTTTATCTAATTCAAAAATATCTGATGAGATACCAAAAATTACAGCAATGAATGGAATACCCCATTCATTTGCATATCGTTCAGCAGTGCTTCCTCTTTCTCCATAAATAGTAACCTTATTACAGGAAGCAAATATTTCGTCTGTCATTATTGTTACATTTGGAGGGATGATAACTGCTTCTAGATTAGGACAGTCATAAAATGCTCTATCATAAATAGTTTCTACTCGATTGGGAATCACAATTTTTTTAAGGTTTGATCTGGAAAATGTATACGCAGAAATACTCTTTAAATTGGGGGGAAGAGTAATTTCCTCAGCAAAGCATCCCCTAAAGGCACTGCGGCCAATATATGTTACACTTTGAGGAAGATTTATTTCCTTTAGAGAATGACATCCTGAGAATGCGTAATCTGAAATTTCTTTTACGCTTTCTGGAATCGTGACTTGTATTAAACTTTCGCATCCCATAAAAGCTTCCTCATTAATGTTAGTCACACTGTCAGGAATAGAAACTTTTATTATAGATAACTGGGAGTTTTCAAAAGGCGAGTTTTCACCGTTGCCAATGACTTTGACACCATGAGGAATCGCAATATTTCCTCCAGAACCGTGGTATTTTGTCAGAATACCATTTTGATCAATGATAAATTCATTTTCCATTGCCGATACGGCAATAGAAGTGAGCAATGTGATTAAGCATAGGATGAGCAAAGTTATTCCTTGTTTCAAGTGTTGTTTCATTTTCAAATCCCTCCTTTAGTTTTTGGCAGTGTCAAAAATTGTCTATTTTATTATAAAATTTAATGAAAACAAACCTTGATTTTTAGGAAAGAATATAAAAAAGCCTTTCCTTTTCCGGTATGATGTTTATTGCCAAGCAAAACTGATACGAAAAGAGAAAAATACTGTCTAAGCAGTGAACTTTTCGTGATTCCTATTTTTAAAACTGCCAGAAATTTAAGATGAATGAATTCCTCCCATCATAGATTTTCAGCAGTATTGGAGTTATAAAGATCTCATTCCTCGGTATTCTCCATAAATGTGTCAATTCTAAATGTCCTAGCTATCTTCCAAATTAAAAAGAGTTTACGATCCTGAATATACAAAAAATAGGACTGCTACATCGAAGAAAAACTGTTATCAATAGAATCGTGGAATATCGGAGCAGACAGTACCTAACGATTATGAAGATATGTTGTGAAATTCTATTGACATACAATCCAGGGATCATTCTATTTAGAAGAAAAAGGGGAAACTGTACTTTTTTACTATCGGGAAGAGGCAGATGGAAGCAGAATAAAAAAATCGGATCAAGTGACCAGTTTCTTAGTGGGGCGGCAACGATTTGAAATCTTTCAAAGTTTATAGAAAGTAATATCTACAATTTTCAAGGTTCTTTTGAGCCTGCTCTTGCAGCTCAGGCTTTCATAGATTGCGTGACACTCCCTAGTTTTTATAATTTCCGCGAATCTTCATACCTTATTTGATAAAACTTTCTGAATCCTATTTGAGAAGTTACTTTAAAAAATTAGATACTTTTATAATATTATACAATAATTTTTGGAAAAAATATTTGCGGTTCACAATTAGATTTTTAAATGTAATATATTGCATTCAATAGTTTGGCAGAAAGATAGACTGTATAAAAGAAAAAGTGAAAAATCAAGAAAAGACAAAAAATATTGTATTTATTTAATATTTATTCACAAATTTATATATTTATATTGTATAATAAAAAAGAATTAATTATAAGCTATTTTAATTCGGACGTGTAATATCAAGTGAGAATTGAGAAAAAATGATATCTTTTTTCATATATCTTACGAAAGCAAAAAATATCTACTAAGCCATATAAAAAATGAGCAGGACATAGCAAGAAACCAATCCATAGTATCTTAAAATAGCATAGTCTAACCTGTAGAAAGGTAAAGAATGACTATAGCAATAATAGTAGGAGGGAGAGAATGTATCAGCACATCGCTTTATGTATACTTTGGATACTGTTATTTGGTTTTTCCTTTTTTGCACACAGGATTTTTCTATCGGAAAGAAAAGTACAAAAAAGATTTGGCTTTTTATTATTTTCTGCTGCAGCTATTTGGATAGCTTCCATTTCCTTTCTTTTGCCATCATTTATGTTTAGAATGGTTCCTTTTTTTTCAACTTTTATTATAATACTGACAGGAATTATTTTTTATAAAGGCGAAATAAGAATAAAAGCAGGAATAACAATAATGATTTATCTAATTTTTTTAATTTCAGAATCTGTTTCTGGAATGATGGGATATTTTTATCAGTTTTTTTTCACTTCGTCAGAAATAACAGACAATATTATTTCAGCAGGAGAACCCGGCACAGTGATTGTCTATGGAATTACTTTTTGCGGGATACTATTGCTGATTTGTTTCTATATTCTTCCACAGATGAAACAGTATATCAATGTATTAACACCGACTTTTTTCTTTCGGTTTACAAGATCATTTTTTTTAATTTATCTGATATCGAACGGAATGATGAATTTACTATATGTTAATTCTTTGCCGGCATTTTTTCTTATGTCAGTGATTTTTTTTGTATTTATAGGAATTGCAGCAAGATCAGCAATACATAGTTTTCAACTTTTTTTAGCTCAGGAAAATGAACGGACAAAATTGATACTGCAAAGAGACTGTCTGGAACAGCAGGAGGAACATTCAAAAGAACTTGCTGAGAAATACAGTAAAATACGGAAACAGAATCACGACATTTCTAATCATCTTTTAGTTATTTCATATTTAATCGAAAATAAACGCTGGAATGAAACGGAAAGATATATTGAGAAAATTTTAGAGAAAAAAGAGATGTTTTAGGAGAAAGAAAATGTATCGATATATTGCTTTAATGATTATATGGGTAGCATTATTATTTTATTCATTTTTTTCGTGCAGAATTTTTCTGCCGTTAAGAAAATCTGTGAAAAAATACTATTGGCTTCTTTTTATTGTCCTTCTTATTTTAATCTTTATAGCTAGTTTTCTTTTACCCGTATCTATGTTTGGAATGGCTTCTTTTTTTTCGCCGCTTATCATGATACTACCTTGTGTGATTTTTTATAAAGGTGATAAAATCTTAAAAGGAACAGTGCTTATTGCCGTCTATTTAGGATCTCTGGTTGCAGATGCCGGAGCTACTTTAATAGGGTTTTTATTTTAGCATTTTTTTACTGACTCCATAGTAACAGGAAATATTGTAGCTACAGGGGAATTAAACGCATTGTTCTTCAATGACGGTATTTTTTTGGCTTGTTTGTTAGTATTTTATACTAATATTTTTCCCAAAATGAAAAAGTGTATGGAGATACTGACTCCGGATTTTTTTTCCCATTTTGCAGGACCATTTCTTTTAACTTATTTAGTATCTAATGGAATTATCAGTTTGATATACGTGGAATCTTTTCTGAGCTTTTTGGGGGGATCTTTGATTTTTTTTCTGTTTGTGGTAATTATGATGAGATATGCAATGCGCAGTTTTCGAATTTTTCTGCTTCAGGAAAATGAACGGACAAAATTGATACTGCAAAGAGACTGTCTGGAACAGCAAGCGGAACATTCAAAAGAACTTGCCGAAAAATATAGTGAAATACGAAAAGAAAATCATGATATTTCGAACCATCTCTGTGCAGTTTCATATTTAATTGAGAGTAAACGATGGGAAGAAGCACAGAAATATATTGAAACATTGTTAAAAGAAAAAAAGGAGGAGCTATGAAATATCGATTTTTATTTTTAGTAGACTTGTTGCTTTTTCCGATTGTATCATGGGGATTTTGTGTTTTTTATCTGCTTGCGGGAGAAGATACAGTTTCTAGACAATATCTGTATTTGGGGATTGGCACAAGTATAGCAATTTTACTTTCATTCTTTATTTTTTTAATGGCGTTGAAAAAAATGGCTGCTAATCTGACATTATCAAGGGAAGTAAAGGCTTTGGAGCAGCATGCTGAAATTAAGAAACAACAGGATAAAGAGATGAAAGCGTTAAGACAAGATGCTTCAGAAAAACAGCAAAATTTTATAGAACAGTTAAATAAACTGCAAATTGCAATAAGAGAAAAAGAATATGATACTGCTTGGAATGAAATTCATCATATGACTGAAGGTTTCCTTCAAAAACAAGAAAAGCAGTATTGTTCAGATTTTTTTATTAATACGATTTTGCAGATCAAAATGAAAGAAGCAAAACAGCAGAAGATTAAAACAGAATGTCGGATTTTATTGCCGCCTTTTAATAAAAATAGCAGTTTAAGTTATCTGGAATTGTCGAGTTTATTTTTTAATCTGCTGGATAACGGAATTGAAAGCTGTGTTCAATCAGGACAAAAAGAACCGTTTTTGAAACTTGAGATTACATATCATGAAAAAATGATTCAAATTCATATGGAAAATTCAAAGAATGATATGGTACAATTTGATGGAAGCACTACGAAAGAGCAAAAAGAAAATCATGGATTCGGGCTTAAAATTATAGAAGAAATTGTAAAAGGACATCAAGGATTCTGTCAATGGACAGACAAGGGAAATATATTTGATTCTGTTTTGCTCATAAATGATACCAAACGATAAAGGAGCAGTAGATATGATTCGAATTGCTATAGTTGAGGACAATTCAATCCATAGAGAACGATTGGAACGGCTGATTCCAACAGTTTTAAAAGAACCATTTATCTTATCTTCTTTTTCCAAGTGCTATGATTTTTTGGAAACACTTAAGAGTGAAGAAGCTGTATTTGATTTGGTTTTTATGGATATTGAAATGGGAGAGAATTCTGGCATTCATGCTGCAAAGCAGGCAATGGAAATCTGTCCTCAGATGCAGATTATTTACATCAGTCAATATTTAGACTATATTAGTCCTATATATGAGACAGATCATTTGTACTTTATTTACAAGCCGGATCTTGAAAAATATTTAGGACATGCGATAAAGAAAGCATTGACGGTAATCAGTGAAATGAAATCTGGCATTCTTGAAATATCCTGGAATAAAGTAAAATTTCATATTCCGCAGGAAAATATCTTATATATAGAGAGGATGCTACGCATAACTATGATCTATACGATAAAAGACAGCTATAAGACTTCAGAAAAACTTCCAGAATTGATGGAAAAGTTAAAAGGTACATTTTTGAGATGCCAGCAAAGCTATATTGTCAATTTGAGATATGTTGCTTCCTATCAGAGGACGCATTTTGAACTGTCAACGGGAAAGATTATTTCGATTAGCAGAAACTATCAAGATAGTGTGAAAAAGAAGTTAAGTGAATTGATATCTTATTTCTGATAGGGAGATCTGGCGGATTAACTGTTTAATTGTCGAGCAGTTCACGCGATTAGTAGTTCACAATCGATAGGACTTATGGTAAAATGGAAAAAAATTTAATACGCTGTGAGCAAGAAATCCTTTCTTCTCTTTAAGCGGGGAGGAACTGAGAAATACGCGGCGTTGACTTTTGAAGTCATAGATGATAAAATTTCCAATCGGTTACAAGAGATTTGTGGTGATATTTCTAAAAAATATAATATTATGCTGGAAGAATGGAAGGATAGATCATGTTCCGATAGTGTGACTGTTGGGGCTATTAAGGAATATCTTTTCTAAACAGATATGAAGAGAACTATTAAAAATAAGGGGTAAAAACCCGCACATATAGGAGGATTTATTAATATGGAACAGTACAAGAAAGAGTTTATTGAATTTATGGTAGACTGCAACGTGTTAAAATTCGGAGATTTTGTAACAAAAAGCGGGAGAAAAACGCCGTTTTTTGTAAATACTGGTTTTTATAGAACAGGAGCGCAGCTGAGAAAGCTGGGAGAATATTATGCAAGAGCAATAGAAAGTAAGTTTGGACTTGACTTTGATGTACTGTTTGGACCGGCTTACAAGGGAATTCCGCTTACTGTCGCAGCTACTATGGCAATTTCTGAATTTTACGGAAAAGATATCAGATACTGTTCAAACAGAAAAGAAGTAAAAGACCATGGGGATAAAGGAATTTTGTTAGGAAGCCCGATTGAGAACGGAGATAAAGTTGTCATCATTGAGGATGTGACAACAGCAGGAACATCGATACAGGAAACTCTTCCTATCATCAAGGCACAAGGAGATGTGTATCCGATTGGACTTGTAGTGTCTGTAGATCGTATGGAAAGAGGACAGGGAACAAAAAGCGCTTTAAAAGAAATAGAAGAGACTTACGGATTAAAAACAACAGCGATTGTGACAATGGCAGAAGTTGTAGAGCATCTGTATAATAGAGAATACAAAGGAAAAGTGATCATTGATGATAATTTAAAAACTGCGATTGACTTATACTATGAGCAGTATGGTGCCGAAAATTAAAAAAGTGTTTTTATCCATTTTGGGATAGGGAGCAAGAACTAAAAAATAGCTGGTATGACTGTCAGATGATAGAATGCCAGCTTATCTCAGTAAATATGGAGGATAGGCTTATGAATGAAAAAATTTATAAAACAATATCAGGGTCCGGAGCGGCAAGTCTTGTGATGGGTATTCTTGTACTGGCGATGGGAATCGCAGCAGGTGTAGTAATGATTGTTCACGGAGCCAAACTCCTCTCCTGCAGAAGAAACATTCTGCTGTAAAAGCAAGAAAATAAGGAGAAAGAGAGTGAAAATAGAAACTGCAAAAAAAATCCGGGCAGCAGGCATGTGTTTATTTTTGGCATATTTAATATTGCTGATATATTTTTTGTTTTTTGCCGAAAGTTACGGGAGATTGTCTGTCTACGAAGAATATCGTTATAATCTAGAACTGTTTAAAGAAATTCAGCGGTTTTGGATGTATAGGGAAGAACTGGGATGGTTTACAGTTTTTAACCTTTTAGGAAATGTAATGGCATTTGTGCCATTTGGAGCGATTCTTCCTGTGATTTGGAAAAAAACGCGCGGATTTTTTCGAATTCTTTTTCTGACATTTGGATTTAGCTTAGCGGTGGAAACCGTACAGCTTGTTACAAAAGTTGGTATTTTTGATGTAGATGATTTATTTCTTAACACGCTTGGGGGAATGGTCGGCTACGTCATATTTGCTGTATGTAATTGCATAAGGAGAAAAGTTTATGGCTAAAAGAAAGACGTATTCCTTTGAAGAAAAAAAGCATTCCCAAAAGGGAATTACTTCAACAGTTGTAGGATTGCTGGCTTTCGTGATATTTGTGGTGTTGATATTAATTTCCTGCTATTATAACGGAAATGGAGGAACGTATCTGGGATCGATTGGAATTACGGCCATGGTGCTGACAATTTATGGATTGATTTGCGGTCTTCTGAGTTTTCAGGAAAGAAATAAAATTTATACTTTTTCTAAGATAGGATCTATTTTAAATGGAATCTTAATTGCGGGATGGATCGGATTAATTTTACTTGGAATCGGATAAAAGAAAGACTGGAGGAAAAAGATGGATCGTTTGCAGCAGCAGATGCAGTTTATTCTGGAAGTAGATAAACTGAAAAAGATTATGCGCCAGACTTATCTGGCAGATGGAAGCAGAAAAGAAGAAGATGCAGATCATTCTTGGCATCTTGCACTGATGTGTGCGCTGCTTTTTGAACATGCAAAAGAACCGATTGATGTGTTAAAAACAATCAAGATGGTTTTGATTCATGATATTGTAGAGATCGATGCGGGGGATACGTATGCATACGATAAGTCGGGAAATGAGACAAAAAGAGAGCGGGAAGAACGTGCCGCAGACCGCATTTTCAATCTCTTACCTCAAGATCAGGCGCAGGAAATGAGAGATTTATGGGAAGAATTTGAAGCAGCAGATACACCGGAGTCAAAATTTGCAAATACATTAGATAAAGTACAGCCTTTGATGCTCAATGACGCTTCAGGCGGAAAAAGCTGGAAGGAACATGAGGTAAAGGAAACGCAAGTGCGTGCAAGAAATCAAGCGACGGCAGACGGGTCAGAGATTCTTTGGGAGTATGCGGACCGTCTGATTCGAAAAAATGTAGAGAATGGAAATTTAATCGGGGAATAACCCCTAGACAGATGTTTTTTAAGATAGGTGATGGAAATGCAGGAAAGAAATGAAGTGATATGGGAGCGGTATCAGCTGTCCATGGATCGTATCAGAGACATAAAAAAAGAGCATACTGTGTCAGAAAAGTTTGAGGATTATTTTTTAAAGACGGCAGAGTTTATTGGAATGATAGAAGAAATTGAGGCGGCGCTGTATGCAGGTGATATGGAACATTGGACGCTGGAGCAGTGGCAGCAGTTGAATCAGAAGATGTATGAGGATATTCTTCCTATCCAATATGAGAAAAGCTATGCCAATCCAGCATATGCAGTCCAGAAACTGGGAGAGATACAGGGAGGACTGTTGAGTTTTCTCTATACGGAAATTCGTAAAATGATTCCGTATGTGTTTGAAGGACGTTTGATGGAGATTACCATCTTAAATGAATTATTTATAGAAATATATAATCGCTTTGAAGAGGAAAATCTGCCTTCTTATCGTGAAATTCAGCAGATTTTGTATTGGTTTGTCAGCGATTACAGTGATTTGACGGTCAATTATCGGGTACGGGAAGCGGTAGATCCTTCCCTAAATTTTGCCACGAATCTGATCGTCAATTCTGATTTTAACGATCTTCGGTATCTTTATCGGTTTGGAGAGTATATCACAGAAAATGAATTGGAGACGGCACGATATATGAACAGTCTGCCAAAAGAAACCATTCAAAAAATGGCAGATACGTTCACTGAGGGATATCGCAGAGGATTTGAAACGACGAAAAAAGACCTTTCGATTAAAAAGACAGTAAATATTCGATTCCATCTAGGATTTGAAAGAGTGATCCGCGAAGCAGTAAAAAATTTTGAAAAGATGGGATTGCTGCCTGTCATTTACCGTGCGGAACATAAACAGTCAAGAATCGGATATCTGGGGGCAATTCCGAACAGACAATATGACTATGATCATAAAGCAGATGAGGCAATTTATCTGGATAAACCTTTAATTGACAGAAAACTTGGAGTGATGAGAACGTCTTATGAAGAGTTCAAAGGACTGGCAGCATGGATGGGAGGTCCGGCTGTTATGGAGACATTCGGTGAACCGCTTTTTACTCCAATCAGGAAAAAAGAGGCATTTGCACTCAGTGAAAAACAGCAAAAACTGTCGGTTTTATATGATCAAGAGGCATCAAGAATTGTAAACCAGTATATTAAAGGAGAAGAGCGCAGTTTTACGATTATAGCGTTTCCAGTCCCGCAAATCGGCAGACAGTTCCGTGAAATTTTTGATGAAGTCATTCGAATCAACACTCTTGATTCGAAACAATATGAAAAAATTCAGCAGCATATCATTGATGCGCTAGACCAGGGAAGTGCGGTGCATATTGAAGGAGCGGGAGAAAACAAAACAGACCTGATGGTTGCATTAAAAGAGATCAAAGATCCTCAGACAGAAACTTTGTTTGAAAATTGTGTTGCCGATGTGAATATACCGGTTGGAGAAGTATTTACTTCTCCGAAACTTTCTGGTACCAATGGAGTCCTTCATGTAAAAAAAGTTTATCTGAACGGATTTCAGTACCGAGATTTAAAAATTACATTGAAAGATGGAAAAGTGATAGACTACGGCTGTAAGAATTTTGAAAAAGAAGAAGAAAATAAAAAATATATTCTGGAGAATATTTTGTACTACCATGAGAGCCTGCCGCTGGGAGAATTTGCGATTGGAACGAACACAACAGCCTATGTTGTTGCAAAGAAATATCAGATAGAAGACAAACTGCCGATCTTGATTGCAGAAAAAATGGGACCGCATTTTGCAGTCGGAGATACGTGCTATAGTTGGTGCGAAGATACAAAAGTTTATAATCCGAACGGAAAAGAGATTATTGCAAGAGACAATGAAATTTCAATTCTTCGCAGGGAGGATGTGTCAAAAGCTTATTTTGGATGTCATACAGACATTACCATTCCGTACGAGGAGTTAAAAAAAGTAGAAGTAGTAAAAAAAGACGGTTCTGTGATAGCGATCATTCAAGACGGCAGATTTGTACTCGAAGGAACGCAGCCGTTAAATCAGGCTTTTGAAGAGTTTTAAGTTTGTATTTGCCAGTCTGGAAACTTTGCGGAAGCTTTGCAGGAAAGTGAACAGCAATAAAAAATCACTGGAAAACCGTGAAAAACGGAAATAAGATTGACAAGGGAAAAAAGAATTAGTACAATTAATAGTCAAGAGAAAAATCATTCAAATGAAGGAGAGATAAAATGGCAAAAGTAGGAATTGTTATGGGCAGCGACTCAGATATGCCTGTTATGAGCAAAGCGGCAGATATGTTGGAAAAATTAGGTGTAGATTATGAAATGACCATTATTTCTGCACATCGCGAACCAGACGTATTTTTTGAATATGCAAAAACAGCGGAAGCCAAAGGTTTCAAAGTAATTATTGCAGGAGCAGGCATGGCAGCGCATCTTCCAGGCATGTGCGCAGCAATTTTTCCTATGCCGGTCATCGGCATTCCAATGCATACAACCTCTCTTGGCGGAAGAGATTCTCTCTACTCTATTGTTCAAATGCCGTCCGGAATTCCGGTAGCGACAGTTGCAATCAATGGGGGAGCCAATGCTGGAATTCTTGCTGCAAAAATTCTTGCCACTTCAGATCCGGAACTTCTAGAAAGAATAAAAGCATACTCAAAGGAATTAAAAGAGCAGGTAGAAGAAAAAGCGCAGAGACTGGAGAAAGTCGGATACAAAGAATATATGAAAAAATAAGCGCAAAAGCAAAGGAAAGTTCTTGAATATTAGGAGAGCCAGAGATCTGGCAGATACCAGGAGGAAGAAAAATGGATTATAAAAACGCGGGCGTTGATATTGAGGCAGGTTATAAATCGGTAGAGCTGATGAAGGAACACATCAAAAAGACAATGAGACCGGAAGTCTTGACGAATATAGGAGGATTTTCGGGCGCTTTTTCGATGGAAAAATTTAAAAATATGGAAAAACCGACCCTTGTTTCTGGAACAGATGGAGTTGGTACAAAGTTAAAACTTGCTTTTATTATGGATAAACATGATACCGTTGGAATTGACTGTGTTGCAATGTGTGTGAACGATATTGCGTGTGCAGGAGGAGAACCGCTGTTTTTCTTGGATTATATTGCATGTGGAAAAAATATTCCTGAAAAAATTGCTACGATTGTCAGCGGAGTAGCACAAGGATGTGTACAGTCTGATGCAGCACTGATCGGAGGAGAGACAGCCGAAATGCCAGGTTTCTATCCGGAAGATGAGTATGATCTTGCAGGTTTTGCAGTAGGGATTGTGGATGAGAAAGATCTGATTACGGGAGCAACCATAAAAGAAGGAGACGTTTTGATTGGAATCGCATCTTCCGGTGTCCACAGCAATGGATTTTCTCTGGTCAGAAAAGTTTTTAAAATGGAAAAAGAAGTTTTAAATACGTATCATGAAGAGCTGGGAAAAACATTAGGCGAAGCACTGCTGATGCCTACGAAAATTTATGTAAAGGCATTAAGAAATGTCAGAGAAGCCGGAGTTGTGGTGAAAGGATGCAGTCATATTACAGGCGGAGGATTCTATGAAAATGTGCCGAGAATGCTTCCGGAAGGCGTACGTGCTGTAATCCAAAAAGACAGCTATGAGGTGCCGGCTCTGTTTCGTATGCTTGCAAAAGAGGGAAACATTGAAGAAAAGATGATGTATAATACGTATAATATGGGAATTGGCATGGTACTTGCCGTTGATCCTGCTGATGCAGATAAGACAAGAGCAGCGATTGAGGCAGCAGGAGAAACTTCTTACATGATCGGTCATATTGAAAATGGAGAAAAGGGCGTAACATTATGCTGAAGATAGCAGTACTGGTTTCTGGAGGCGGTACGAACCTTCAGGCAATTATAGATGGAATAGAAAATGGAACGATTACAAATACAGAAATAGCAGCAGTAATCAGCAATAATAAAAACGCATATGCGCTGGAAAGAGCAAAAAAACATCAGATTCCGGCAGTTTGTATTTCTCCAAAGGATTACGAAACACGGGAGGAATTTAATCAGGCACTGCTTAATGAGATACAATCTTTTAAAACGGATTTGGTTGTGCTTGCAGGATGCCTTGTTGTCATCCCTGAAATAATGGTGAAGGCATATCCGAATAAAATTATCAACGTTCATCCGTCTTTAATACCGGCTTTTTGCGGAACCGGATATTATGGACTGAAAGTACATGAAGCAGCTTTAGAGAGAGGCGTTAAAGTGACGGGAGCAACGGTTCATTTTGTGGACAGCGGGACGGATACAGGACCTATTATTTTGCAAAAAGCGGTGGAAATAAAACAGGGAGACACTGCAAAAATATTACAAAAACGTGTAATGGAAGAGGCCGAATGGAAAATCATGCCGCGTGCGATTGATTTGATTGCAAACGGAAAAATTTCTGTACAAGATGGAAAAGTCATTTTCAAAGATTGATGGGAGGACAGATAAGATGAGAGTTTTGATTGTAGGAAGCGGCGGAAGAGAACATGCAATTGCCTGGAAGGTGGCAAAAAGTCCGAAAGTAGATAAGATTTTCTGTGCTCCTGGAAATGCCGGAATTGAAGAATACGCACAATGTGTTGATATTGGGGCGATGGAATTTGAAAAATTGGTTGATTTTGCAAAAACACAGAAAATTGATTTGACTATTGTCGGAATGGATGATCCTCTGGTGGGAGGCATTGTGGATGCTTTTGAAAAAGAAGGGCTGCGTGTGTTTGGACCTCGGAAAAATGCTGCAATTTTAGAAGGATCGAAGGCGTTTTCAAAAGATTTAATGAAAAAATATAAGATTCCTACAGCAGCATATGAGAATTTTACGGAGGCAGAAAGCGCACTTGCCTATCTGGAAAAAGCAAAATTTCCCATTGTATTGAAGGCAGACGGTTTGGCTCTGGGAAAAGGAGTTTTAATCTGCAATACGCTTGAAGAGGCAAAAGAGGGCGTAAAGTCGATTATGCTGGATAAAAAATTTGGATCGGCTGGAAATCAGATGGTCATCGAAGAATTTATGACAGGAAGAGAAGTATCGGTTCTCTCATATGTCGATGGAAAGACAATCAAAACAATGACTTCCGCACAAGATCATAAAAGAGCAGGAGATGGAGACACCGGCTTAAATACAGGAGGAATGGGAACCTTTTCTCCAAGTCCTTTTTATACAAAAGAAGTGGACGAATTTTGCCGGAAATATATTTATCAGCCGACAGTTGATGCAATGGCGGCAGAAGGCAGAGAGTTTAAAGGAATTATTTTCTTTGGACTGATGCTGACAGAAGAAGGACCAAAAGTTTTGGAATACAATGCAAGATTCGGAGATCCGGAAGCACAAGTGGTACTTCCAAGAATGAAAAACGATATCATAGAAGTCGTGGAAGCATGTATTGATGGAACGTTAGATCGAATTGATCTGCAGTTTGAGGATAATGCAGCCGTCTGTGTGATCCTTGCATCAGAAGGATATCCCGTAAAATATGAAAAAGGATATCCGATTCATGGACTGGAGAAATTCAAAGATCTGGAAGATAATTATGTATTTCATGCAGGAACAAAAAGAGATGGAAATGAGATTGTAACAAATGGCGGACGTGTATTAGGCGTGACAGCGAAGGGCAGTGATTTGAAACAGGCCAGAGCCAATGCGTATAAAGCTGTCGAATGGATTGACTTTAAAAATAAATATTATCGTCATGACATCGGAAAAGCAATCGATGAGGCTTAACTCTGGCAAGACAAAGGAGTAAATTTATGAAAAAAGTAGGGAAGCAGTTAAGTACTGCCATAGGAATAATACTGATCATGGCGCTGCTTTTATCGATGACAGTATTTGCAGAGGGAGGCTCTGCTGATAATTCTCTGTCATCCCTTGGAGTAGAGAATGGTACGGTACTACAAGAAGTGGAATATGGCGTTACGGTATACGATGTTACGGTAGCACCCGGTACAACAGAATTACGTTTAAATCCGGTTCCGACAGATGCAAACGCATCGATTGTTTCGATTGAGGGAACCACACTGGGAGAAGACGGAACGACAACCGTCGTAATTACAGTACAGGCAGAAAATGGAGATCAATTTCCTTATTATCTGAATGTTTCAACAGATCAGTCGGCAACACCGGTGACAGAGGAGACAACAGAGGCACCTCAGACTGAGACTGAGCCGCAAACAGAGGCACCTCAGACCGAAAATGCGCAGATTCAGGAATTAGAGGCAAATAACAGACGATTGAGCAGCCAGGTAGATGAGTACAGAAGCACAAATGATATGCAGATGAAAATCATTTACGGATTAGCTGCACTTGCTGTAGTTTTAGTCTTTGTTATAGTTAACCAGATTTTGAGAAATAGAGATTTAAAAGAAGATTTAAAAGAAATTGAAAATCATATTGATTCTCACAGCAAAGAAAAAAACGGTGCCTCGGATACTTATTATACTCCGCAACAGGGAAAAGGTATGCCAAAATATGTTCCTCCGGTCAATAACGGAACTTACCAGGAAGAAACGTTTCGACAGACAGATAAAAATACGCAGCAGAATATGGATAAGATACCGGTAAAGAAACAGACACGCGCTGAGAAAAAGGCGGCTAAGGCAGAAAACAAGGCGATGAAAAAAGCAGGAAAATATGAACAGCAGGCAATCAATGAGATGGCAGGCAATGCCGTAAAACGTCAGCCTCAAAACATGATGAATAATCCAGCAGGCAACCAGATAAATAATCAACCGATACGTCAGCCGCAGGGAAATCTAAATCCACAGATGATGCGCCAGCCTCAAATGGGAAATAATATGCCGAATCAATCGATGAATATGAACGGATCGGCAGGAGGAAATATGAATCATATGGGAGCTTATGCCGGACGTGCACAACAGATGAATAACAGTCAGGTAAATACTCAGACCCAGGCAGGACCAAATCATTCACAGTCGTTTAACGATCCTTCTGTTCCACAGGAACCTGTGCATGCAAAAGTAGAAGTGGATATGATCGATCTATAAAAAATCGATCAATAGAAATTGTGACGGGCATTTTCTGTTAAATATACTGGGATGGAAATGAGCTAAAAGAAAAGCAACCTTCAAAGAGGCTGCTTTTTCTTATATCACAGAAAAGCCCTTGTCAGGCTGAAAGACAAAAGAATAGAGATACTCCCGCAGTTTCTATGGAACAGAGATTCTTTTGAAAATGAAAACTTGACACAAAGTGATAACTGTTATATTATTAGTATAACAATAAAAATCCTTATATAAAAGTTTGCCAGAAAGATAAGAAAACCAGTTTTACTTTTATATGACAGGTAAAAGATAATTGGCATCAACTATTGATTGCTATGGCATACAATCCATGATATGATACAAGCGGCAGTGAGTGATTCATAAAAGACATTTTGAAACAAAGCGGTTAAAATCATGGAAGATAAATACAAGGAGACAGAGGAAATTTCTGAACCATAAATAAAGAAGGTGTTATAACATGATCATCAAAATTGATTTTCAAAGTGACGAGGCATTATATATGCAGTTGCGCAATCAAATTATCATGGGAATCGCGACTTCTTCCATTCAGGAAGGAGATGTTCTGCCATCTGTCAGACAGTTGGCGGGAGATATTGGAATTAATATGCATACAGTAAATAAAGCTTATTCTGTACTTAGGCAGGAAGGATTTGTAACAATTGATCGGAGAAAGGGAGCAGTTGTTTCCCTGAACGTAGATAAATTAAAAGCATTAGAAGAAATGAAAAAAAATCTTCGTGTAGTCTTAGCAAGAGGATGTTGTAAAAATATTACTTCAAAGGAAGTTCATCAGCTTGTTGATGAAATTTTCGCAGAGTATGAAAAGCAGGAGGAGCAGTAAATGCAGTATACGCAAAATGCAAGGGAGGCATTGAATCTGGCAGAAAAAGCATCAAAACAGAGAGGTCGTGGATGTGTAGGAACGGAAGATCTGCTTTTGGGGCTTTTGCAGGAAGGAAACGGGACAGCGGCAATTATCCTGAAAGAAGCAAAAGTACAGGAGAGAAAGCTAGAAGAGATGATTAGACGCCTTGTATCATTAGAAAGTCATTCAGAAAACGTGATCGAGGATCAATATACCCCCCGTGCAAGATACATTTTGGAAAATGCAAAAAGAGAAGCACTATCGTTTCATTCAGAAGAGATCGGAACAGAACATATTTTAATTGCGATTCTTAAGGATGTAGAATGTGCGGCAACGAAGTTGTTGTATACAATGAAAGTAAATATTTCCAAAATGATGGCTGGAATCATCGAGGCAATGGGAGAAAGTCCGGAAAAATATAAGGAGATTATGGCATCATTTAAAGGAAGTAAAGGAAAAAGTGGCAGTACAATTTTAGAGCAGTACAGCCGCGATTTAACGGAATGCAGTTTTGCAGGAGAATTAGATCCGGTTGTAGGAAGAGAAAAAGAGACAGATCGAATCATTCAGATTTTAAGCCGCAGAACAAAAAATAATCCCTGTCTGATTGGAGAGCCAGGCGTAGGAAAAACAGCTATTGTAGAAGGTCTTGCTCAGAGAATTGTAGAGGGTTCGGTTCCGGAATCGATTCAGGGGAAACGTGTTTTAACACTAGATCTTGCCAGCATGATTGCAGGAACAAAATACCGCGGGGAATTTGAAGAGCGGATGAAAAAACTGATTCAGGAAGTAAAAGAAAGCAAAGATGTTCTGTTGTTTATTGATGAAATTCATACAATTATAGGAGCCGGAGGAGCAGAAGGAGCGATGGATGCATCGAATATCCTAAAACCATCTCTGGCACGAGGAGAAGTTCAGCTTATCGGAGCGACCACAGTAGAAGAATACCGTAAGCATATTGAAAAAGATCCTGCATTGGAACGACGTTTTCAGCCTGTCATGGTAGAAGAACCGACAGAAGAAGAAACATTTGAGATTTTAAAAGGATTAAAGCATCAGTATGAGAAACATCACGGTGTTAAAATTACAGATGAAGCCATGAGAGCGGCAGTTTCTTTATCGGTACGCTATATTAATGACCGGTTTCTTCCGGATAAAGCGATAGATTTAATGGATGAGGCATCTTCCAGAAAACATCTGGGAGAATATCGATTGCCTGAACAGATGAAAGAACTGGAAAAAGAGATTGAAACACTATATGATCAAAAAGAAAAAGCTTTGGTCGATGGAGATTTAAAACACGCTTCACAGCTTAATACAGAGCAAAGAAAAAAGGAAAAAAAATTCGCCCAAATGCAAAGCAGATTTCAAAAAAAGAAAGAAAATAGCCAGCTTTTTATAGATGAAAATGATATTGCGGCAGTTGTATCCATGTGGACTAAAATTCCAGTGCAAAAACTTGCTGAACAGGAGACGACACGTCTGCTGCGACTGGAAAAGACGCTGCATCACCGGGTAATTGGACAGGACGAGGCAGTCCTTGCAGTAGCAAAAGCAATTAAAAGAGGAAGAGTTGGACTAAAAGATCCTAAAAGACCAATAGGTTCTTTCTTATTTTTAGGACCGACCGGAGTAGGAAAGACAGAACTTTCAAAAGCGGTCGCCGAAACTGTTTTTGGAAGTGAACAATCTCTGATCCGAGTAGATATGACTGAATATATGGAAAAGCATAGCGTCTCAAAACTGGTAGGATCTCCTCCGGGATACGTAGGATATGAAGAAGGAGGTCAGCTCAGCGAAAAAGTACGCAGAAATCCATACTCTGTCATTCTGTTTGATGAGATTGAAAAAGCGCATCCAGATGTGTTTAATATTCTGCTTCAAGTACTTGACGATGGTCATATTACAGATGCGCAGGGAAGAAAAGTCGATTTCAAAAATACGATTCTGATTATGACTTCAAACGCAGGAGCACAGTCGATTATAGCGCCAAAAAAACTGGGATTTATGGCGGTAGAAGATGAGAAAAAAAATTATAATGCGATGAAAGAAGGAGTCATGGAAGAAGTAAAACGGATCTTTAAACCGGAGTTTTTAAACCGTATTGATGAAGTGATTGTATTCCATGCACTGAATAAAGAAAATATTCGAGAGATTGTCTCTTTGCTTTTGAAAGAGTTTGCAAAACGATGTAAAAATCAGATGGATCTCACACTTCAGGTGACAGGAGCAGTAAAAACAGATCTTGCAGAAAAGGCGTATGATGAAAAATATGGGGCGCGTCCTCTTAAAAGAGCAATTCAAAACCGAATAGAAGATGCAATGACAGAAGAAATTCTGGAAGGAAAAATAAAAGCTGGGGATACTGTCTGCGTGAAGCTGTCAAAAGGTCAGATCCAATTTGAAGTAAAAGCATAAAAGATACGTTTACAGACATAAATTTTAGAAAAAAACAATCTTGATTTTTTCAAAAAATCAGAAAGAGTGTTGATACGGACGTTGTTGAAAAAGTTTGATATAAAAATATCAGAAGAAAGAGAAAATTTTGTTGTCCAGAAATTACTTGTCAAAAAGAAGAGAAAACTCTAGCATAAATGAAAGATTTATGTTAAAATTTAAGCGATAAAGAAATCCGAATGGTTTTCTTTTCACATACAAAATGATTAATCTATTTTTAAGAAACAATTTGGGAGGACATTTAAGATGTCGGTTGTAAAAGAATTAATATGTACAGAAGCAGACGGTTCTATCAGCTTTGGAAATTATGAGCTGAGTGCAAAATCAAAAAAAGAAGATTTTGAGCATAATGGAGACCTGTACAAAGTAAAAACATTCAAGGAAATCACGAAATTAGAACGCAATGGAATGTTTGTATACGAATCTGTTCCGGGAACAACGGTCAGCCATTTCACTGAAGACGAAAAGGAGATGAGGTTTTCAGTAGAGGGTATGGAGGATGCCCAGATTACAGTAGAGTTGGAAGAAGAGACAGAGTATACGATTTGGATTAATGGCGAAGATGCAGGCAGTGTGAAAACAAATAAAGGCGGAAAATTAAGTTTAAGTGTAGAGCTGGAAAATGCAGACAAAGTATCCGTAAAGATAGAAAAAGCATAAAAAAGAAACAAGGGAGTGCAAAAGAGTTTTTTGCACTCCTTTTCCATCCTGTAAGATAATATTGGAAAGTGGTTGAAGAAAAAGCATGATAAAGGGAAAGAAAACGATATATTTTTGTCAAAATTGTGGATATGAGGCAAGCAAATGGATGGGACAATGTCCAGGATGCAGAGAATGGAATACTTTTGTAGAAGAAACTGTCAGTAAATCAGGAAAATCGGACAGCGTCAGAATGATGGGAGAAGAAAAAAAACCTGTCACACTCTCAGGGATACCTGATGAAACTGAAATTCGAATGTCATCTGGAATACAGGAATTAGACCGGGTATTAGGAGGAGGAATTGTCAATGGATCTTTAGTTTTAGTAGGAGGAGATCCGGGAATTGGAAAATCTACACTGTTACTTCAAGTCTGTAAAAATTTGGTAGACCAAAAAAGGAAAGTACTTTATATTTCCGGAGAAGAGTCGCTTGGACAAATTAAAATGAGAGCAATGCGAATCGGTCAATTCGGAGATACCTTATATCTGTTATGTGAAACAAATTTAAATTTGATAAAAAAAGCAATTGAACAAATGAAACCAGAGGTGGTAGTCATTGATTCCATTCAGACCATGTATCAGGAAGAAGTCTCTTCTGCGCCCGGAAGCGTTTCACAGGTTCGGGAAGCAACCGGAGTCTTTATGCAGATCGCAAAAGGAATGAATGTGACGGTGTTCCTTGTAGGACATGTGACGAAAGAAGGAGTCGTGGCAGGACCGCGTGTGTTGGAGCATATGGTAGATACGGTATTATATTTTGAAGGAGACCGTCACGCTGTATATCGCATCTTACGTGGGGTAAAAAATCGTTTTGGTTCCACGAATGAAATTGGTGTGTTTGAAATGAGAACGGAAGGATTGCGGGAGGTAAAAAATCCGTCTGAGTTTATGCTAAATGGAAGACCGGAAAATGCATCAGGATCCGTTGTGGCATGTTCAATGGAAGGAACACGTCCGATTTTAATGGAAATTCAGGCACTGATCTGCCAAAGTAATCTGGGGATACCACGCAGAACAGCGGCAGGAACAGATTATAACAGAGTAAATCTTTTACTTGCAGTACTCGAAAAAAGGGCAGGACTTCATCTTTCAGCATGCGATGCGTATATTAATATTGCAGGCGGAATTAAAATGAATGAGCCGGCAGTTGATTTAGGAGTAGTTATGGCGATTGTTTCAAGTTATAAAGATAAAGTAATTGATGATAAGACGATGGTATTTGGAGAAATAGGATTAAGTGGGGAAGTGCGTGCCGTCAGTATGGCAGAACAGAGAATATTGGAAGCAAAAAAACTGGGATTTAAACGTGTTATTTATCCGAAAGTGTGTGAAAATATCAGAATACAAAAAATAGAAGAAATAAAATTAGTTGGTGTGTCAAATATCAGAGAAGCAATCAAAGCTATTTTATGATACAGAAATAGAACAATGGATTGTGGATGAAAAAAAGAGAGATTTGTAAAATAACAGAACAATGATAAGAGCAGATAAATGTATCGTGATGAAATGGACAATACTATTTAGATAAAAAATAACTTGACATTTAGAGAGAACAGGTGTATGATAACTAACGTTGTTCAAGAAATGTTCTAAATGAATAAAAAATTAAAAAAGTTTTAAAAAATAAAAAATATCTTGACAATAGAAAAAAGAAATGATATACTTCAAAAGTCGTAAAAAACGACAGACGGTTTGAAAAGAAAAATAAAAAAAGATTGACAAACCAAAAAGAGTATGATAAAATTGAAAAGCTGTCGAAAAAGCCGCAAGAACTTCGAAAAAAAGAAAATAAAAAAGTTCTTGACAAACGCAAAACAGTGTGATAAACTATAAAAGCTGTTGCGAAAGACAGGCAGCAAAGAACCTTGATAACTGAACAGTAAAACAACCTTGAAAATTCGAAAGAGTAAAAGAACGTGTGAAAACACAACCTAAAACAGTAAGAACGGGAAAGATAGCCAAGTGTTATC
>CALWCS010000058.1 GCA_944376425.1 uncultured Lachnospiraceae bacterium
TGTTTCTCTCTAGCTGATACTGCCTTTCGGTATATGAATTAATCCCCACAGTCCATCATTTACCTCATTACATACATTTTTTTACATTAACTTTACAGACCATAAAGTACAAGGTGTAAAAATATGCTTTTTCTCATCTGATGTCTGGCTCCAATATGCTCCCATGCCGTCTACCGTTTTTTCATCCCGAAACCGGCACATCAGTTCCAGTGTCCTCCCAAATGTTTTTTCAGCATCAATTGTCTCTGCTTCTGTCCACACTTCCGTCTGCTGAGACTGAACAATCTGTAAAACATCGTTTGAGCCAAACAAAATATATACCTCTCCATCGCTTTCCTTTTGAACCTGCCGCCCTTTCTCAATAAAAGAATCCCAGTCTTTTAGCATCTCTTCCAATTTCTGCGGTTCATCTGTTCCCAGATACTTTCTTGCCAAGTCCTTTCGATACATTAAACCCACAGGAGAAAGCGACTGTTCAATTCCGCAGATATCTCCTTTGCTGTTGACCATTTTAGGCTGGACATATTCATATACCTGATCCAAAGACATATGATATGGTTCCTTATTGAGTGTCTCCCACATATCCAGTTCGAACATTCTGCCCCGATAGTCGATCATTGCCCATGCAATATCCGGAAGCTCTTTACCGCTGATCAGCGCAATTTCATATTTTTGGAGTAAATTAGAACCTTCCACATCCACATATTCAAACTTTACATTCGGATACTTTTCCTGAAATGCCTGTGTGATCGTTGTATAATATTCCTTGTCCCATCCCCACATTGTCAACGTTCCCTCATAATTTTCAGGAAGAGGTTCGTCATAAGAAATCTCTGCCGTATCTGAATTTTCAACTGCATCCGAATGAACACTGAAAATTGAAAGTATACAGGCACATACAAAAAGTATCCTTTTTTTGTTCCATTTTTTACTCATAAAATTTCTCCTCTCTTACCATCGGCAAATACAGACGTACTTTTGTGCCTCCTTCTTTTCTTTTTTCTATTTTCATTCCATATCTTTCTCCGTATAAATATCGAATACGTTCTCTGACATTATCCATTCCGATATGTCTTCGTCCCTCTTTCTTTTCCTGCCTTTGGTCATTCACTCTTTCTCCTCTTTCAAATATCTCGATATACTCCTCCTTGATGCCGACTCCATCATCTTCCACCTCAATTATAATCTTTTCCTCTTCCTGATATCCGCGCACTGTAACAGTTCCCACTTGTTCCGAAGGCAAAATTCCATGTACAATAGCATTTTCTACCAATGGCTGAATAATCGTCTTTGGCACCATATATTCCTTAAGATTCTCCTGACATAAAATATTACTTTTAAATTTTCCTCCGTAACGGTATTTTTGTATATCCAAATACGCATACACTAATTTTATTTCTTTTTCCAATGTCGTTGTCAGTTCCTCACTGCCAATATCCAGCGTTTCCTGAAGAGTATAAATTAAAGCACGCACAATTTCTGTAATTTTTTTATTCTTTTCCACCGCTGCTAAAAACATGACTGTATTCAGTACATTATACAGATAGTGCGGAGCAATCTGAGAGTGCATCACTGCAAACTCCATTTCTTTTTTCTTCTTTTCCTGTTCAATACGAACTCGTTCTTCTTCCTGAATTTTTTGGATCATAGCACAATATCTCCGATACAAGGTTTCAATCTCATCTTTCGTATGGACAATCTCAATCTGTTCCAGATTTCCATAATCCTCCCGTTCCATCTGTTCTGAAAGTCTGACTACTGGACGTACAATTCGTTCCATTATTTTAGAGGAAAAAAGAATTACCATTCCAAGAGAAAATAAAAAAGAAATCATAAAAAATTTCAACACAAATTGACTGCTTGCCCAAACCTGGCTTTCCGGAAGCATCGTACAAAGTTTCCATCCTGCCGTTTCAATCTCTGCCCAAATTAAATATCCTTCTTTGACGTGAAAAACTTCTTCTTTTATTATCTCTTCATTTTCTATAAAATCCTGAAGAATTCCTTCCTTGTCCTTTTCATACAAAAAATTTTTATCCTGATCTGTCAGGCAGATATTGTCATATCCTTCTCCATACCATTCTACCTGATTTAAAAAATAGTCCAGATAAATTTCCATATATAACAGTCCAATCTGTTCCCCATAGTGATATTTATCCAGAAGCGGAACCCGGTAACAAATCAGCTTCTTTTGCGAATCACTTTCCTTTGAAAGATACAAATCAGAAAATATATCTGTCTCTTCCTTAAAATGTTGAGAAAGTGTCTCCTCTGTCAATTCTGAATTAAAATTTCTTATTTCCCATCTTTGATATCTGCTTTCATAACAGGTACCATCTTTCATTGCCAGATGTATATTATTAATATACGGACGCAATGTGCTGTAAAACATAAGTCTTCGTGAAATACGATCGTATTTTCTGCTTTTCTCATACTCATTTTTTGATGTGTCCTCTAACAGTTCCTGCAGCTGCTCATCTACCAGAATGCTTTCCGCATATTGTCCGATATCCTCTGTCATAAATGTCAGCTGATTGACCAATTGCAGCTGTTTTGCTTTTTCATCGGAAATTCTCTGTTCACATATCACTTCTTTAAAATAAAAAAAACCGCACATTGCACTGATAAACAACGAGATTCCAAGAATCGCTACAATATCTTTTACTACTCTCCATGTTAATTGCGATCGTTTTAATTTTTTTCTTCCCATCGTTTATACTCCTGCGGACTTACTCCGACTGTTTTCATAAAAATCTGACTAAAATACTGGCTTGTCTGATATCCTACACGATATGCTGTTTCTGAAACTGTATAATTTCTGCTGCGCAGCAAATACTTTGCTTTTTCTATCCGCAGGTTTGTCACATATTTTAAAACTGTATTTCCCGTTTCTTTTCTGAAAACCCGCCCCAGATATGATCCATTCATCTGAAATAGTTCCCCTAGTGTGTCTAAACTGACATCTTCATAATAGTGTTTTTGGAGATACTGCATCACATCAGAAACTAATCTGGAATAATTTTTTGTCTTCTGCTCACATAATCTTTTATAGACAAGTTCAAAACATCGCGCATAATATTCTCCGACTTCCTTTACCGTCCACAAACGATTGTCTTCTGACTCCTCTTCCTCTCCTCCAAATTCCTGAAGAAGCTGTTCCAAAAATGGAAGAATTTCCCGAAAAAATTCCAACTGGTTCTCCTGCTCGATTTCCCGAAACCATTCTCTTATCAGCTCCCCTGAGCGTTCTCCGGATTCTTCGTAAAAAGTACTTCTTAATTGTTTAATCCTGTCATTTAGTATTTTTCTCTCCTCCGGCAAAGCTTCAGGCAGTTCCAAGACACTATAGGCTCTGTCCATTTTCCAAAAACATGCGTATCGAATCTGCCATGCCATCTTTCGGAAAGTACTGCTGATCTCCTGAGGAGTAATCTCATAACTATAAATCACCTGGACGTGTAATGAGGAAATCCTGCATAACTCTCTGATTAACTGTTCACTTTTTTGTTTAATAAGACAATTTACCGTATATTTGCTTGCAATTTCCTGAAGTTGATATAAAACAATCCAATTATTTCCTGTTACCTGCACATCTGATCTATAAATACATTTTTGTAAGCTCTCATCTTGAAAACTTTCTTCTACTGCATTTTTTTCCTCATCACTCCACTCTTCTTCCATTATCTTCCCATTTCTTACATAACTTCTTTTATGCAGCAATAGTAAAAACAGACGGTTTCCAAACGGAATCTCCTCTCTCTTTTCTGTCATCTTGTGTCCATTGATTAATTGTCTCATCAGATGTTTTTGATAAATCTTTTTTTGTTCTTTTTCTTGATTCAGTTTTTCTCTTACCATGTCTAATTCTGAAAGAATCGTCTCTTCTTTCAGTTCATGTTTTAACAGATAATTAGAGACGCCATACTGGATTCCTTTTTTTGCATACTCAAAATCTTTATAAGCGGACATCAAAATCACTACAACATCCTTATTTTTTTCCTTGAGTATTCGAGTCAGTTCTAATCCGTCCATCCCCGGCATCCGAATATCTGAAATTACAATCTCAGGTCTGTA
>CALWCS010000059.1 GCA_944376425.1 uncultured Lachnospiraceae bacterium
AAAAAGATCGTGATACGAGAACAAAACTACCTATCAATACAGGGCATTTTCCAAAATGGAAGATGCCCTGTATTTTTGGAAATTTATGATAAAGGAAATGACTTCGAGCGGTACATCATAATAAAATAAGAGAGAAGACCAGCACATACGAAGAAAATTCCTAACATGCCGTAAACTCGTACGAGACGATTGGTAGTCCCATAGATTTCCAGTACTCCCTGAAAGATACTTCCTACTGTCAAGGCAGCAATGCCAGAGTGATACAGATTCAGAGAAAGCCTTTCAGGGAAAAATTGACGTTGGGAAAAAGAAAGAGCATAAAAAGGCAGCGTACCTCCAGCCAGAGGAAAGACAAAAGCATAGATCATATATCCAGAATAAACACCGTGGCTGAAAGACTCATAGATAGCGCCAAATAAAATGCAAAACAGAGCAATCAGTAAATAAATAAATCCAGTTTTTTTCATTTCCTGACATTTTTTTCAGTATCCGATATAGACAATATCACTCACACTCCTTTCTGTGATATTTCTTCCGTCTGTAGTGGGATGATTGACGACTTCGCCATTAAAATACATAGTAGAAGACCCCCCTCCGTCCAGATTATAAGCAATGATTGCTCCTAATTCTTCCATAAATTCGGAAAGTTGGTAAAGACTTAAACCTTCACTTTCCTCAGTACGTCCGTCAGAGACAACAAAGAGATAATGACAGCTGTCAATGATGCCAATAGCAGTACGAGGATTGCTTGCTTTTGCTCTTCCGACTTCTTCGTTTTCTGACACAGCAATCATACCATCTGTTAAAAGAGCAGGACCAAAGGAAAGGACTTGCATGGCACCGTCTTCTAACAACTGATCGGCAGAAATCTCCTCTTCTAGAATGATACCAAAAGATCCATCTTCATAAATAACCAGATCTTCCTGATCTCTCGATGCAGAACTGCGATAGAGAATTCCGTTACGAATGACATAGCCATTTTCCTGTGAACCATAATAATCCCCATTAATAGCTAAAATAGCATCATGATTTTTAGCCATCTGTGAAGTTGTCTCTGTCACATTACGTCCGTAAGAATTTTGTGCAAGAGCTGTCTGAAGGTATTGTGCGGATGAAACATTGACATCAGCTACATAGATAGAAGTATCGTATTTACGGTATTGAGTCAGTTCAATACTAATATTTTCATCATAGTAAGAGTTGTCCGTAACAGTTTCTGTAGAATCAGTCTGCGAGAGGTCTGTCGCTTCTTGGATTTGTTGGCTCTCTTGGGAATGTTCTTGTGAGGGAACAACCGTATAAACTCTGGAGATTACAAAGGTATCCAATGCAAGATAGATAGTAAAAGATATCAGAAACACAGAATAAATGACAGCCCAGACATATTTTTTTCGAAACAATAAGATCACCCTTTCTGTAAAAAATGATATTTTCAAAACTCAATTTCGCAGGAAAAGAAAAAATGATATTTTCATTTTAAACAAGAAAATATTATTTTTCTTTCCGTCGGAAAATAATACAGCGCTGTATCAGCCAACTGAAAAAAAAGAAAAAAATTTCAGTGAGAATTTTGGCTGCGTATTGATTGATCTTAACGTTACTGGTAAGAAAAGTCAATAAAAGAGTGTTTCCGGTCAAAATGACTACGGCAAGGATGATATACTGAAAAGCAGATGTAGCAACGTTATTTTGACTTTTAAATACTAGTTTTCGATTCAACATATAATTAATGCCGGAACTGATGATTCGCGCACCAATATTGGAGATCCATAGGCTAGAGACACTTTCAGAGGTAAGAAACAGTAAAAAAGTGTAAAGAATATAGTCGATCAAAAAACTGATAAAAGAAGAGGCAGAAAATTTCAAAATTTCACGGTATATGCGGCAGGAGTCTTTCAATGCATGAAAATGAGAGGAAGAATTATTGTCAAGATAAATGGTTTCAATTTCTACTTCTCGAATGGGAATCTTTCTGCTGGAACAAGCCAAAAGGACATTCATTTCATATTCATACCGATCACCTGGTATATTCAAAAAATCTAAAAGCAGTTTGTTGCTAAAAGCGCGCAATCCAGTCTGAGTATCTCTTATTTTGAGCCCCGTAAAAATCTGATAGACCAGACGGGTGACCGCATTTCCAAAACGGCTTCTCAAAGGAACGTGGTTTTGTAATTTGCGGCTGCCAAGTACAAGAGTATCGGGATACTCTTGCGCTGTCTGACAGATTTTTTTAGCGTCAGAAACGGTATGCTGTCCGTCGCAATCGAGTGTAACGACAATATAATTTCCATGGAAATGATTTTGGATATAAAAAAATCCGGATTTTAACGCATATCCTTTTCCCATATTTTTGGAATGCTTCAAGACAGTTGCAAAGGGAGAGCATTCTTCAAAGATATGGGAGTAAGAATTTCCACTGCCATCATCTACGACGACAGCTTCAAAATCGGCACACCGAATTTCCGAAAGTAAATGCGGCAGCAACATAGTCGGTTCATATGCCGGAATCAGAGCAATCCATTTTTTCATCGTAAAATACCCCTTTCTAATCCATTAAATTTCTATCTTTTAAAACCGGATCGTCCACCGCCAAATTGTCCCTGACCGAACTGTCCGCCTGTGGTGTAAATAAGACTGTCCATTGTAATCTGAGTTTCGTCAGAACCGGTAGTCAGTAGATAAGAAGAACCTTCTGTGATCTCAGGACAGCTGATGATCACACAGTCAAATGATGTTTCAGATATCCAGGAGACAAGTTCATTTCCTTCGCTGTCAGAAAGTATAATAGAACTGCCGCCAGACTGGGCACTGACAGTGGCCATTATGACTCCCTGAGTGGAAGAAGAACCGAAGTTTGACGCCATTCCAGAAGAGCCTGCAGCAACAAAAATACCACCTGAAATAACAGCATCTGACGCGTAATCGAGAGAGCCGTTTCCGCTATTTTCCGGACCTGAAATATAGATTTCGCCTCCGGATACGATCAGACTGCCGTTAGAATCGATACCATCTCCAGAAGCAACGATGGATAGAATACCACCTTCGATGTTAATAGAAGCATTGGGATCAGAAGAAAAACGGTCAGCTCCACGTTGCCCGCCAAATCCTTCAAAACCACTCTGATCGTTACCGCCTGCGGCATTGAGTCCATCGTCACTGGAAACGAGATGAATTTCGCCGTCAAGAATATGGATGGTGAGTCCTTCAAGTCCTTCATAACTTTCAGTAATTTCGATCGTTCCTCCTGAAACAGTCAGTTCTGAATCAGCATGGACTGCGTCATCTCCTGATGCAATCTGAAAGCTTCCTCCATTGATAGAAAGATTGGCGTTGGAATGAATCGAATCGTCAGCAGAATCAATGGAGAACGTACCGCCGTTTAAAATAAGATCACCGGATGCTTTTATTCCTTTTGTGCTGATGGTGTCATCAGACGAAGAGGAAGCAATAAAACTGTTACTACTTTGAGTAGCATTCGCACTTCCTCCGACGGCAACCAAAGTATACGTTCCGTTTTCAATCTGAAGACTGTTTTCTGCGCTGAGACAATCTCCTTCTGAAGTAATATTAAAAGTTCCGTCGGCAATATAGAGAAAGCCCAAAGAAGTATCCTCTTCATTTTCAGAATGAATTCCATCTTTTCCGGAAGAAAGAGAAAAGGTTCCGTTGGCGATGCAAATGCTGTCTTTGCCGGAAAGAGCATGATTTTCTGAGGTAATCTGATACATTCCGCTTGTAATTGTCAGGTCGTCTTTTGAGACAATTCCATGACCTGCCGATGCGTCAATGATCAGAGAGCCGCTGCCATTCAATGTGAGATCTGATTTAGAAAAAATAACAGAATCGATATTGTTTTCGTCAATTGCGATATACTCTCCTGCATTAGAAAGCATATTTTCAGAGCCGGATGCCGTGGTGATAAATACCTTGTCTGCTTCTCGGATATACACAGCGGCGGAAGTGTCATTTGATATTGATACGCCATTTAATACAAGCTGGATTTTATCAGTATCATCAGCATCTATGATCACCATTCCGTTATCAAGTGTACCGGAAAGAATATAGGTTCCTTCGTCAGTGAGAGTGACCGTACTGCCGGAAATCTGTACCGCGTCAGAAGAGGAAGAAATCGTATCGGCTTGGAAATTTACAAAAGCACTGGTACTCTCGTCAAATCCAACTTCAAAATCGCGGTCAGTAAACAGATCAGAGTCAATCTGAGGATTGGAAGAAGAGGCAGTTCCGGTCTCGGAAGAAACAGATACCGTTTCATTTTCAGAAGAAGCAGTTGCATTAGAAGAATCCGCTTCTGTCTCCACAGAGATACTGTCTGCCGTGATACTGCATCCGGATAAAAAAGCCGATGATATAAGAAAAAGAAACAATAATTTTCGTTTATGCATAAGACATTCTCCTTTACAATTCGTATACCGTAGTTTCCTGCCTGGAAACGGTAATTTCGAGATTTCCGTTTCGGCAGCGGAGTTTATCAATGAGTTCTTTTTCGGAATTAGCACGGCGTAAAGTCAAATGATAAGTCAAACGAAACAGACTTCCCATATTAGTAGTCTTTACCTGCACCAATTCCCATGAAGAAGCATAAGATTGCAGCAATTCTTCGAATACATCCGTATAATCTAGGTCTTCTGGTATAGTAATATGAAGTGTTTTGTATAAAGATGCATTCCTTCGCACACCGAAGTTAAAACGGCTGTAGAAAATGGTGACAATACTAAGAATCAAAGAAAACAAAAAGGCATATCCTAGGTAGCCCATGCCCGCAATTAATCCTGCTCCCATAGCGAGAAATAAAATACCGATTTCTTTTGCGGTTCCGGGAACGGAGCGGAACCGAACCAGGCTAAAAGCACCTGCTACCGCAACACCCGTTCCGATATTTCCATTTACCATCATAATTACAACACAGACAACGGTTGGAAGAATGGCAAGTGTTACAACAAAACTTTGTGTATAGCGAGTCCGGTACATATACATCGCTGCGAAAATCAGACCTATGATTAAAGAGCATCCTACACAAAGCAAAAAATCAGAGACAGAAATGACACTGGTCATATCCGTATCAAAAAGTCCGCGAAATAGAGAATTAAGCATGCAAAATACCTCCTTGAAACGTATCGTTCCATAACTTTTGATAAGCAGTTCCATATTTAGAAAAAGATGTTTTAAAAATTCTGTTTTTGGAAAGCCAGTGAGTCATCCACAAAGGGATGCCGCCCGATGTTTTCAGCTCCATCAAAGTCAGTCCTTTCTCCAGAACAGGAGTACCGTAAATACCGCGTTCAAAAGAAAAAGCTTTTTGACGGAATAAAATATTTTCATCAAAAGTGATTCGAAAATCACTTCCATCGCGAGAACAAAATGCTGCCCGATCATAGGAAAGAAATACAGCCGGAGAAAGATTTTGATAGTAGGAACAAAAATAATTAATTTCCTCAGCAATCTGACTATGGACAGGAAGCGGTCTGGAAGAACACAGACAGTCCATGGCTGTTTTTTGAGGAAGCAGGATTCGCCGCTTATATACGACAGACTGATACTTTTTTTTCAGCTCTACAAAAACAGGATCTTCGGGCAAAGCATTTCCATAACTGCGCATTCGAAGTTTTTCTTTATAGACAGGTCTCTCCATAGAATGCCGGATCAAACGAGAGGTGTCTGTATCAAAATAAATATTGCGGATACAGCTTTTTTCGTATTGATCCGGTTTCATATAGGGCTCCATAGTTTCTAAAATCGATATTTTTTTCGTTGGTGTCAACAGATACTTCAATTCGTATCTTTGAAAAATCATTTGATAACTCATAAGATATCAGCTCCTTTTTTTATTATTGTAAGAGGAGAACTATAATTCAACTTAAAATCAGGTGTGAAATTTTTGTGTATTTTAGAAATAAAAACGGGAGAAAAAATAAAAATGACTTTTTGGATCCGGTCATGGTATAATAAAATAAAAGAAAGAATCAGGAGAGAAACATTATGAGACTGTTGCTTGCAGAAGACGAAAAATCTCTTTCTAAAGCAGTGATTGCGATATTGGAAAAAAATAATTATTCAGTCGATGCTGTTTTTGACGGAGAGGAGGCACTGCTATATTTAGAATCCGGCAATTATGACGGAATGATTTTAGATCTTATGATGCCGAAAATAGACGGGATTGCAGTGTTAAAAAAAATACGAGAACAGGGCAACCGCATTCCGGTGCTGATACTGACGGCAAAATCGGAAGTAGATGACAAAGTACTAGGACTTGACAGCGGTGCAAATGATTATTTGACCAAACCTTTTGCGGCAAAAGAACTTGTGGCACGTATCCGGGCTATGACACGAAACCAGACAGTTCATTCAGATTCTTTAATGCGGGTTGGAAATATTACTTTAAACAGTGCCAATTTTGAACTTTCTTCACCGAGCGGAAATTTTCGGCTTGCCAATAAAGAATATCAGGTGATGGAAATGCTGATGCGAAATCCTCAAAATCTGATTTCCACAGAACAGTTGATGAAACGGATTTGGGGATATGACAGTGAAGCAGAAATAAATGTCGTATGGGCGTACATTTCATATTTGAGAAAAAAACTGGATGCTCTTCATGCAAATATTCAAATTAAGGCTTCAAGAAATGCCGGATATTCCCTGGAGGAAATCCAATGATTAAAAAACTTCGGATGAAATTAATTGCAGTTTCCATGTTTTCTTTATTTTTAGTTTTAGTTATTATTATGGGAGCTGTCAATATTTTAAATTATCATGGGATTGTCGCAGAAGCGGATAAGATCCTTTCTATATTAGAAGAGAATAACGGGACCTTTCCCAAAAAAGATGATTTTCACCAATTAGAGAGAGAAGAACAAAAAAAGATATCTCCTGAATTACCGTATGAATCTCGCTATTTTTCGGTACTGCTGTCAGAACAGGGAACAGTAATTTCAGTGGATACAGGAAAAATTGCAGCAGTGGATACAGAGACAGCGGCAGAATTTGCAGAAATTGTCTGGGAGAGTGGCAGAACGCGGGGATTCCTTAGAAATTACCGATATGTCCGGCAAATACAGGGCGAAGAAGTACGAATTATTTTTTTAGACTGTGCAAGAAGCCTATCTACATTTCGTACTTTTTTTCTCGCCAGCTGCGGAATTTCTGTATGGGGGCTGTTGGCAGTTTTTGGAATGATTGTCTGGCTGTCAGGAAAAATCATCAAGCCAGTGACTGAAAGTTACGAGAAGCAGAAACAATTTATTACACATGCCGGACATGAGATAAAAACTCCTATTACGATTATTGACGCTGACACTGAGGTATTGGAAATGGAACTTGGAGAAAATGAGTGGCTCAAGGACATTCAGACGCAGACAAAGAGACTGACTTCTCTGACAAAAGATTTGATCTTGCTTTCCAGAATGGAAGAAGATAAACCTCAGATGATAATGATCGAATTTCCGTTTTCTGATCTTGTAGAAGAGACAGCACAGTCCTTTCAGGCACTTGCCAAGGCGCAGAATAAAATTTTTACGATTACGGTTCAGCCAATGCTTGCTCTTAAAGGAGATGAGAAAACACTCCGGCAGCTGATATCGATCCTTTTGGATAACGCTTTAAAATATTCTCCGCACAGCGGTGTGATTTCACTCAGCTTACAAAAACAAATGAGAAATATCTGTTTGACAGTAGAAAATACAGTGGAATCTCTTCCGGCAGGAAATA
>CALWCS010000060.1 GCA_944376425.1 uncultured Lachnospiraceae bacterium
GAGAGAAAAAAACAGCTGTCATACGCATCCTTAAGAAGTTCTGCGTATGGCAGCTGTTTTTATCAAATGTGTCGGAAAATTCCCTGCTTTCTTTATAGGGAGTGTCAAAGAAATTTAATGATAACGAAATCCTTTTCCGATAATCTCACTTGTATTGGAAATAAGAACAAAAGCGCAAGGATCCTGATGATGAATAAAAGTACGAAGACGTACAGCCTGTGCACGGCTGACGACTGTATAAATCACATATTTTTTATCATGGGAAAAAGCCCCCATTGCTTCACATACAGTTGCACTTCTGCTTAAATCAAGCGTGATAAAATCACAGATCGGTTCCGGGTCGCTGCATACAACTGTAAAATATTTGCGCAGATTAATATTTTCAATGACACCGTCAATCATGAAAGAGCGAACGAAAAGACCAAGCGTTGAGAGAAGTCCTGTCTTAATATCAAAAACAAAAAATGTAGCGGCAACAATCAGACAATCAGTCAAAAGAAGCGCATTGCCAATATTAATGCTGGTATACTTTTTTAAAATCATTGCTACAATATCTGTTCCTCCGCTTGATGCTCCGATATTAAAGAGGAGCGCTGAACCGACAGCAGGCAGAAAAATACCGAATGCAAGTTCTAAAATGACTTCATCTGTAAGTGGTCGTGTCATAGGACAGATTTTTTCAAGAAAGGATAGTCCGAATGACATCAGAAGACTGGTATAGACGGTTTTTATTCCAAAACCTTTTCCAAGAAGAAGAAATCCCAGAATCAAGAGAGCAATATTAATGATAGTGGTAATCACACCCCTAGAAGCAGAAGTATATTCCGAGGCAACAACTGCAATACCTGTTACTCCTCCAAACGAAAAGTTGTTTGGAAATTTAAAAAAATAGGTTCCCACGACCATAATCAGAACACCGATCGTTAGAAGAAAAAATTCTTTTATTTTGTTTTTCATTGGAATCCCCCTTACAATTTGAGGATTTTTGATTTTATTATATCATTTCCATATGGGGTTCTCAAGTATTTCATTGAAAATGTCGAAAAGAAGCAAGAAAAATAGAACAAAAATGATGTGATAAATTGAAAAAATTTAGGATAAACTAGAAAGAAGAAAAAGAGAGGAGAAAGGGCTATGAAAGACAAGAAAAAATGGGAAGTGTGGATGGGAACTTTTTTACTGATTGCCGTTTTGCTTTTATCCACAATGGGAATCAAAAAAACGGTTCAGGATACCATGGCACAGAAAGAGGAACAAAAAATTGTTGTGTTAGATGCAGGACACGGTGCGTATCCGTTGCGTTAAAAATTGTGTGAATAATCTGATAAATTTATAGAAAAGATCCTTCTTGTATGTAAAAAATACTTGACCCAACGAAAAGATTACTATATAATTAAAATACGGTATAAGACGGAAAACAAGAATGCCTGAAATCTATATATTGTCAGGCATGTTTTCATGTTAAGGTCTTATTCGGTTACCTATTATCATCTGTACCATATGATGTTATTCTTAGTTCACATAAATAGAATTTAGAATCACGTTTTTGTTTTTGAAAATGTGAAAAAGGAAAAGCAAATATGAGATACAGCGATATGGTGTCTTTAAAAGAACTTGACTGATAAAAACACAGAAAAGTAATTTTAAAGAAAAAGAGAGATTCTGAAAAGTTTTAGGATGGACCCAAAATAGTATTGACAACCAAAAAGATCAGAAGAATTCATAGGATTCAAAGGGGGATTACAAGATGAAAAGAAAGAAAGTCTTAGCTGTTTTGGCGGCAGGATGTCTGACACTGGGAATGACGTCTATGGTATCTTTTGCTACGGAGGCAGAAGCAACGCAGGCGGAAGCGACAGGAGCAGAAGCCTCCTACGAAAACGTAGTAGGTACTTCTATTTTTGTACAAGGATATGAATGGGGACCAGGTGTTCCAAAAATCATTTTAGAACTTGCAAATGAAGTGTCTTCTGTCAGTGCACAGAATTGCATTGTGACAACGGCAGGAACAGAACGTACTGTGACGGACATTTATCCATGTGACGAAAATGGTGAGAGAACAGAAGGTTCTTCCAAATATATAGCGATTGAGATGGAGACAACATCAGAAGTATCGGGTTCTCCATTTACATATGATATGTCTGTTATGATGAATAAATGGGCAGAGACTTATGAAGTAAGCGTAAATTGTTCTGATTTTACGGTAGATGGAGAGGCATATCCTCTTGCTGTTAATGAGGACTGCATTAACAGCCGTATCTGCCCGGATACAGAGAGATTTTCGAATAGAGGTTCCTTTACCGGAACATATATGAATAACTTTACAGGAGAAGAAGAAGAAGTAACGCTTCGGACAGCTGCTTATGAACCGCAAGATATTGCAGACGGAGAACAAAATCCATTAATTATCTGGCTGCATGGACAGGGCGAAGGCGGTACAGATCCTGATATTGAAATTCTCGGAAATGAAGTTTGTGCGTTGGCAAGAGAAGAAATTCAGTCCTACTTTACGGCAGGAGATGAAGTTGGAGCATACGTTCTTGCTGTTCAGTGCGAGACATACTGGATGGATGAAGGCGACGGAACAAACGGAAGCGGAAGCGGTGTTTCCAGATACACAGAGATTTTAATGGATACGATTGAAGATTATGTCGCATCAAATCCGGATGTAGATCCAAATCGTATTTATTTAGGCGGATGCTCGAACGGCGGCTATATGACAATGAATATGTTAGTCAACTATCCGGATTATTTTGCAGCTGCTTATCCAATCTGCGAGGCATATGCATTTAACGAATATGCAAGAAATGAAGATGGAACTTATAAACAAGGCGAAAACGGAGTAGAGAAGACAGAAACTCGTTGGATGACGGATGAAAAGATTGAATCGATCAAAGATATTCCGATCTGGTTCGTATTATCAGTAGATGACTTTGTAGTTGACCCGGCATCTTATGAACTTCCAACTTACCGAGCACTGGTACAGGCAGGAGCAGAAAACTGCTGGCTGTCTCTGTATGAATCTATCGTTGGAACTGACAGTCCAGGATCAACCTATATGGGACACTTTGCATGGGTTTATGTACTGAACAATCAGGTAACAGGCGTTCAGGATAAAGAAGCGATTGCAGCGTCTACAGATAATGAGACATTTGGAACAACTCCGACAAACGATGGCGGCGGAACACTGCCGGCTGGAGAGTATACAAATATCTTTGCATGGATGAATGCACAGTCAAAATAAAAGAGAATAGGTATTAGGATATCGGAAGAATTCCTGAAAAGATAAGGAGCTTTTGCATAAACTGTGAAAACGGAGTGCAAAAGCTCCTTTTTTGAAAAAAGATCGAAAAGATCTAAAAAAATGAGAAATATTTGATAAAAAAAAGAGAAGAATTATGGTATCGTAAAAATATCATAAAAAACGGAAAAATACACGAAAGGAGTAATCTATGAAAAGGAAACTGACAGGATGCCTTTTGCTGGCTTTGACAATTTCAAGTACAGCAATGGCAAGTGAAGCTACAAAAGCAGAAGCAGTGCCGTCGGAGGCGACTGCTTCAGAGGCAGAGTCATCGGTCGTAACTGATATTTTAATGGAAACAGTCATCGGAGATAATGGACGGGAAGTAAAAAGTATCGTATATGAAGTGACCGATATGGAACAGGCAGAAAATTTGTCGCCGGAGGATTTTTATATTACATTGGGCGAAACTGTGTATGCAGTAGAAGAAATAAAGACAGAAGGCAATACTGTGACCATTGTTCCCGAGACATTCAGCTATGCAGGGACAGACGATTTTACAACAGGGGAACATTACGACTTCTTTGTAGACTGTACGAACAATGACTTTGACTGTACAAAGGAGCAGGCAAAACTTAAGACAGAATGGATAGATGATTTTGAACATGGAAGTTTTACGGCAAGCAACAAAGAAGAATTAAGTTATTGGCTGTATATGCCGCAGGATGCAGAAAATGTGCCTTTAATGGTATGGGAACATGGAGGAGGAGAGGTGCTGGATTCTTCTTATGAAGGCGCTAATCTGGATAAAAACAAAGGTGCTGTGACATGGATGCAGCATGGAAAAGAGACGGCCGTTTTATCTGTACAATATCCAACTAATTATTCGTTTGGTATTTCAGAAAAAACAGAAGAATGGGAACAGATGTGTGCTTATAATGACGCAAAATATGAACTAATTCAAGAATTAATTGAAAATGGTCAAATAGATGAAAACCGGATTTATATTTCTGGAGCTTCATCCGGAGGCGGCGGAGTATTGAGCTTTGTGACACAGTATCCAGATCTTTTCGCAGCAGCCCTTCCCATTTGTGCGAAGGATGTGATCGTTCCGATGTCTGAGACATATGGTCTTGCGTATAAGTTTGACGGAGAATTGACAATCAGCGATGAAGATTATCAAGAATGTTATCAGAAAATGGCTGACTATATTGAAAAACATGATATCACAGAAGTTCCGATCTGGTTTGTTCATGCAGAAAATGATCCTGTTTGCACGAGTTATACTTCCACAATTTTATATCAAGTACTGGAAGATATGGGAGCAAAAAACAATAAGATGACATTATATACAGATGCAGAAATGCTGGAGGCAGGTCAGACATTTTTCCATAGTTCATGGGTTTTGGCATTTAATAATCAGGAAATGATTGACTGGATTTATGATCAGGTAAAGTAAAAGAATAAAAAAAAAGAGACTGCCGTAGAAGATATTATTTCTGCGGCAGTAAGATTAAAGCTCCGGAGTATCAGAATCATCCTGATTAGGAATAGGAAGAAGGATTTTGAGTGAGAAAATATGATTTTGAACTTCAACTGTCATACAGCCACCGTATTTTTCAGCAATATATCGAATACTTTTCAGACCGAAACCATGAAATCCGTTTTGCTCTTTTGTAGAAAGCGGCATTCCGTTTTCAAATGCTAGATTTTTCTCACAGTAATTTTCAATACAGATTCGAAGCAGTTTCTGCTCTGTATATACTTTAACGTCAATGGCACGCAGACTTGGCTCTTGGATTTGTCTGACACTTTCTATTGCATTTTCTAATGCATTTCCGAATATGGAATAGATATCCACAACATTCATAAATTTTAACGGTTTTCCGTCAGCTACACAGAGCAGACGGATCTTTTTTTTGTCACAGTACAAACTTTTTTCTGTAAGTACTGTATCTAAAACAGCATTACCAGTTTGAACAATACAATCATAAATTTGAATAGAATGCTGAATTTCGTGAAAAAATTCTGCCTGTTGTTTTTGCGGAATCATATACTGCAATGCCAAAATCTGATGACGAAGATCATGACATTTTTGATTGATCAAAGCAATATTTTCTTCAGAGATTCGATATTGTTGCTGCTCTTTATACCAGAGTTGACGGATCAGATATAATTCCTGTTCTAATTCATGGCGTTGTGTCTGATTTCTCTGTAAAAAAAGCGCACAGATGCAGCACAGGAGTGAGAAAATTTGAAAGAGAAAAATAACAATACCACCAGTTCCATCCCACTGATAAATATGATTATTAAACACAATGACCGGGATTACTGTGACAGCAGCAAGCAGTGTCTGTTTGGGTCTTACACAAAACATACCATTTGTCTGAATTTTAGGAACGATTAGAAAGAAAACAAGGCAAAAAGTAACTGCCGAAACGGGAAAACGCAGAATATAGGTTATGTGCCAAAAATTACATGACAAATACAGCAGCAGAAAACTACGGAAAAGTCCGACAAGCTGCAGATTAAAAAAGTAAATGGTATAGCACCATAAGGCACAATAGAACGCACTGCAGACAGTATCACAGATACAAAAAAAGCAAAATGCAAATAAAAGAATAAAATTGACAAAAAATAACAAAAACCAAGCAAACTTGGGCAGTGCCATATAAATGAGATATTCCGGAAATAATATACAAAACAGAATATAAATTCCAAGACATAATAAGAACCTGCAAACGGGATGAGAACGTTTCTTAGAACGTATAAAAAAAGCAATCCACGGCAACAGAATACGGCATATACTTCCAGATAAATTGATCCATTCCATCCATAAACCCTTCTTTCTACCAGTGAGAATGGAAATACAGCTTTCGATAACGATTCGGAGAGAGTCCGTTATACTTACGAAAAATTTCAGTAAAATGACTTTGACTGCAAAATCCCAAGTATTGTGCAATTTCATTCAGACTATATTCAGAATAACGCAGAAGACGTTCGGCTTCTCTGACACGATTTCTATGAATAAATTCCCGAAAAGAAAGACCAGTTTCTTTTTTAAAGAGAGTACTGAAATATGGTTCAGAGAAGCCGGTTTTTTCTGCAACTTCTTTAAGAGTCAGATCACAGTGCAGATGCTGAAGAATATAATCTTGCGCATAGCGTATGGAAGTAGAATACTTTGGATTTTGACGAACAAGATGTACCTCTTGAGAAAAATCTAAGAGCATCTGGTGATGGATAGACTGAAGATTGGAAATGGTAGAAGCAGCATATGTCTGACGAATATAGACTTCACCAAGAGAATATGCTTCATCCTCTGTCATGCCTGCCTCGACGGCGGCGTGAATTGCCGTCGAAATCTCAACGATAACGAGAAATAAAAGGGAATGATAAAGAGAAGAAGCCTCAAGAGAGTTAGAAAAATAACCGGATAAAGATAACGGCACTATATTTTCTAAACATCCGTCTAGGATTAACTGACGAATTTTTTGATCTCTTAACTGACGATTATGTCCTGACAATAACTCACGGCTTTTAAATAAGGCATGAGTATAAGTCTGCTCCTGAAAAACAGAACGTTTCACAGATTGTTTTAATGGTTTCATTTTGATTTTCCCCCCCAAAAATCAATTTTTTTTATTATAAAAGATAGAGTCAGTAAATACGACATTTTTTGCAAAATCGGTTCTTAGGAGTGCATAATCGGTTACAGAGAAAAACGGGTCAAGTCCATCATAAAGTTTTTGCGGTTGCGGCGACTCATCTGAAGCTCATGACCGGCAACAAGAATAGAATCCTTTTTTACTTCCTGAACATGACGCAAATTGACAAGATAGCAGCTGTTACATTTTGAAAAACTGCATCCTTTCAATAACTGTTCCATTTTTTTTAGAGAACTGCTGCATTTATATGTTCCTTCACTGGAATAAAAATAAATATGATGCTGAATGACTTCCAGATAATAAATTTGATTTATATAGAGACGTTTCCAACCGCTGCCCTGAGGAATAACAAGAGACTGATTCTGTTCTGCCTCTAAACAGCGGATATACCGATCTAATTTTAAAGAAAAAGAAGGATATAAAATCGGCTTTAAAATAAAATCCATAGCTCTTACTTCATATCCGTTAATTGCATACTGAGCCATACATGTTGTAAAAACTAACATGACCTGTTTATCTTTTTCACGGATTTGCCTGGCAATCGTCATACCGTCTATTTTGGGCATACTGATATCTAAAAAAATGATATCGTATCTGGGAATGTACTGATTCAGAAATGTCATTCCATCTGAGAAGTCAGAATACTGAATGGATTTTTTACTTTCTTTAGAATAACGATCCAGACATTTTTCAAATTGAAGAAGATCATTGCAGTTATCTTCTACGACAGCAAAATGAAACATCGTCCCACCTCATTTTTGAAAAATTGATAGTTTATAGTCAGTCGATCAATACGATTTTATATCGTATTCGTATACTCGGACATAAGATCAAGTACAAATTTGAAAATCTGCTTTTGTATAGAGAGCCTTTAAACTGTGCTATCATTGATGAAAATATTGTATCATAAAAAGAGAGATCTTTCTATTTTTTTCCGCAGAAAAGCTCCGCCCCACGGCGGAGCGGATCCCGGCAAAATTGGAGTTAACGGAGCGGAGGAAAAAGATATTAATCTTGCAATTGCAGAAAAGCTAAAGAAACTTCTGGAAGAAGAAGGATTTTTAGTTGTGATGACGAGAGAAGGAGATGAGGGATTGTATGACGAAGGGTGCAGCAACAAAAAGCAGCAGGATATGAAAAGAAGATGCGAAAAAATTGATGAAGCGGAGCCGATTTTTACGGTCAGTATTCATCAAAACAGTTATACAGATGAAAGTGTCAGAGGACCTCAGGTATTTTATTATTCCCAGTCTGAACAGGGACAAAAACTGGCGAGAAGTATTCAAGATACTTTAAATACAGAGCTGGAAGTGGCAAAACCAAGAGAAATCAAAGAAAATGATACGTATTATATTTTGAGAAAAACGGAAAGTCCTATCGTAATTGTAGAGTGCGGATTTTTAAGTAATCCGGAAGAAGCTGATCTTTTGATCACACAAGAATATCAGGAAAAAGTAGCAGAGGCAATTAAAAATGGAATGATCTCTTATGCAGAATCGATAGAATAAATAAAAAAAGATTCAGACAGAAAATAAAAGAAAATAGACAGAAGATCAGGATCGTATTAGAATAAACGACAGATTAAAGATAAGAGAATGGAGAAATAAAATGTTAAAGGACAAAAGACTGTTTTTATTTGATATTGATGGAACTATTGCTACAGGAGAAAAATTGTATGATGGCACAAAGGAACTGTTGGACTATATTGAAGAGATCAAAGGAAAGGCAATCTATATCACAAACAATTCAACGAAAAGTCTTTCCGATTATGTAAAAAAATTTTCTATTTGGAATATTAAAACAGAAGAATCTCAGTTTGTGACGTCAGGATTTATGGCGGTCAGATATTTAAAAGAGCATTTTCCGGAAAAAAAGATTTTTGTTATGGGGACACAATCATTTTTAAAGGATTTAAGACAACAGAGAATTCAAGTGACAGAAAGTGTAGAAAAAGATATTCAGTGTGTGCTGGTAGGATACGACAGTGAATTAAATTATTCAAAACTGGAGCATGTATGTGAAATTTTGTCTACCACAGAGGCAGAATACCTTGCGACAAATCCAGACCTTTGCTGTCCGGCTCCATTTGGTTTTATACCAGACTGCGGATCTATCTGTCAGATGATTCAAAATTCAACCGGAAAAGTTCCAAAATATCTGGGAAAACCTGCAAAAGAGATTATAGATTACTGTAGAAATCTTACCGGATTTTCGAGAGAGGAAACATTGGTGGTGGGAGATCGGCTGTATACAGATATTGCATGCGGAATTGCGGCAGATGTAGAGACGTGTGTGGTCTATACGGGAGAGGCGACAAGAGAAGAAGTAAAAAATACAAAGTATATGCCGACGTACGAATTTGACAATATTCAAAAGTTGTTTGAAGCAGTAAGAGGATAAACAAACGATCGGGCTCAAAGCGCAAAATAGGGCAAAGTGTTGATAAAGATTTTTATTCTTTTGTTTCAAAATAGAAAGTAGAAAGAACTGCAAGAAATGGAAACTAAAAAATAAAATTTGTTATAAAATCATAAAAAACAGAGAAAAATATAAATAGAAAGATACAAAATATACAATTTTGATACTGAAAACATACGATTTTGATAGAATCCCAGAATAAGAAAGATTAATATAAAAATAACAGGAATCAACAGTGTTTTGCTTAGAAAATTACAAGATAAGATTAGAAAAGGCAGAATCGCAATCAGGTTGGGAGGATTAGACATGAAACAAAGAAAAAGAAAATCAACCGATCCTTCGATTCCTGCTGTCTATGTAATTAACAAAACATCAGCAGAAGGCAATGATCATGAACTGGAACAGAAGATATCTATGTAGGATACCGTTACTTTGATACATATGGAATCGAACCGGCTTATCCTTTTGGATACGGACTGACTTATACAGATTTTACGATCAATGTTGACAGTGCAGAAGCAACAACAGATCAGATTACAGTCAATGCAACTGTTACAAATACAGGAGATACCCAGGGCAAAGAAGCAGTAGAAGTTTACTTCTCAGCTCCTGAGGATACTGATCTTGACAATCCATATCAGGAACTTGCAGGCTATACAAAGACAGAAAATCTGAAACCGGGAGAAAGCCAGCAAGTTACAGTAACGTTTGATACAACAGAGCTTTCAAGTTATTATAAGGATCTGCTTGTACAGACTGGCCGTCTTGGTATGGTTCTGGAAACTGTACAGCGGCTGCAACCTCTTCAACGACACCGGGAACCAATGCAAAAGCATATGATTCCGGAAGCGCATATGGCTTCAGCGGAGACGAGGCATATAAGACACAGTTATGGCAGCTGGAAGCAGCAGGTAAATAAAAACAGAACATTGAAATAAAGCAAGCTAGAAACATTTCGATAGACAGTACATTTACAAAAAGGGAGATCAGCAGATTTCTGTCTGATGTCCCTTTTTGTAGCAGGAAAAAGCGAAAAATGTAAAAAAAAGAAAAAAATGTAAATTTTCCCTCTTTACAAAACAGAATTTTTATATTAAAATAAAGACACTTTATAAAGCGTGTTTATAAAGTGCGATGATTAGTTCACAGAATTGCCTGTCTAGAAAGAGAATACCGAAAGAAAAAAACGGAGGGAAAGAAGAGATGCGTGCCGATAACCAGCTGATGAAGAAAATCAATCGGGAAACACTTCGAGAAGTTCTTCAGAAGTGTCAAAAAGCGACAAAGCCGGAACTTGCTGCGAAAACAGGATTGAGTGTGGTTACGATTAACGCATTGATTACAGATTTGATACAGAGGCAGGAAGTGGAAGAAAATGGATTGGTTCCTTCAGAAGGAGGAAGACCATCTATGCAGTATCGGTATAACAACAATTTTTGTCACGCGGCAGTTTTATACTGTTACCAAAAAGAGGAGCAGACCTATGCACATTGTCTCGTGATAGATCTGTCGGGAAAAGTGATATGGAGACAGGAAAAGTTTTATACAGAAGTTGAGATGGAGAGTTTTACAGAACTTTTAGATCAAGCTTTTCAGACGGTAGAAAAGATCAAAGTCATTGCTTTTGGACTTCCAGGAGAAGCGAATGAACATACAGTGCTTATCAATGACTATGAAAAATTGATTGGCAAAGAATTTTTTTCTTACTACAAAGAACGATATCACGTCCCGATTTTATTTGAAAATGATGTCAACGCAATGACTTATGGATATTACTGCAGTAATCGCAGTAAAAAGGAAGACATTGTAGTAGGAGTTTATTTTCCAAAACGATATATTCCCGGAGCCGGGATCATTTTAAATCAGAAAATTTATTATGGAACACAGCATTTTGCAGGAGAAATGAAAAGACTTCCTGTACCGATTCCATGGGAACAGCTTAATTATGATGATGAAGAAGAAGTTTTTAAAGAATTGAAGACGATTCTTGAGATTTTTGGATGTACGTTTGCACCTGCAAAGTTTATCTTATATGGAGATTTTTTTACACTTTCCCTCATAAAAAAACTAAAAGAGTTCACACAGAATTTTTTTGGACAGAGTTTCTGCATAAACATAGAGATCACGGAAAACATAGAAAAAGATTATGAGACGGGAATGATCAGTCTGGTTTTAGAAAAACTGAAGCAGAAAATTGAAGATCTGGAGGAAAACCTAAATGAATCAGAAGGAAAGAATGCTTGCAGAGCTTCCGTATAAGCCATGGATGGACGGTTTAAGAGAACTGCGCTTAGAAAACAGAAAAAGAGTTTATCAATATAATCAGCTTTCCCCTGACAAGAGAGAAGAAAGAAATAGTTTAATCCGTCAGATCCTTGGAAAATGCGGAGAGAGCATTATCATAGAGCAGCCATTTCGATGTGATTATGGAAAAAATATTGAAGTGGGAAATAATTTTTTTGCAAATTATAATTTGACAATTTTAGATACGGCAAAAGTAATAATCGGAGAAAATGTACAGATTGCTCCTAATGTATCGATCTACACAGCAGGTCATCCGATTCATCCGGATTCGCGAAACTCTGGATATGAGTACGGCATAGGAATTACAATCGGAGATAATGTATGGATCGGAGGAAATACGGTAATTAATCCGGGTGTACACATTGGCAGCAATGTTGTGATCGGTTCGGGCAGTGTAGTGACGAAGGATTTGCCCGATTATGTGATTGCTGCCGGAAACCCGTGCAGAATACTGCGCAGGATTACAGAAAAAGACAGAGAATATTATTATAAAGATCGTAAGTTTGATATAGAAGACTATAGAGAAGGGATATTGAACATCAATGATTTTTAAAGTACTGCTGCCGTAATCTGCAAACAGTAGCACCTGATTTAGCGCTCTTTTGGATGGTATTATTGTAATCATATTGATCGGAAAAAAGATCTGAACAGGTGATAATTATTTTATATTACGGCAGCGTCCCCCCTTATAAATGCAACTTTCACAGGTAATTCTTATTCCCCCCAGGAACAGCGTCCTGCTGATAGTTGGATTTTAGGCGAATGAAAGGGGTGTTTCTGATTTGTCTCTCAATTTTATCAGAAACACAGAAAATTCGCCGGACAGATTTCAAAGCTATACAAAAACAGCGCCTGTTCTCAAAAGTATAAAAGCTTTTGAGACAATAGGTGCTGTTTTTGCTATATGTCTGGCAGTAGGAGAAAGAAAAGAGGTTTTATTTTTCTAGCTCAGGTGTTATAATAAAACCAAATGGGATGAAAAAAGATTCGCCGGAAAGGGTTGGGTACAGTCATTATGAATACAAAAATAGTGCGAATAAGTGAAGATCGCGAAGAAAAATGGGTGGAACAGTCAGGAGAAATTTTACAACATGGAGGGCTGGTAGCGTTTCCGACTGAGACCGTATACGGTCTGGGAGCCAATGCTTTGGATGAGAAAGCAGCCGCAAAGATTTACGCTGCAAAAGGGAGACCGTCGGATAATCCTTTGATTGTACATATTGCAGATTTTTCAGCCCTGGAAAAAATTGTAGAAAAAATTCCAGAAGAAGCATTAAAACTGGCAGAAGCGTTTTGGCCCGGACCTCTGACTATGATTATGAAAAAAAGCAAACTGGTGCCTGATGGAACGACAGGCGGATTAGATACAGTGGCAGTACGAATGCCAAAACATGAGATTGCTTTAAAGATGATACGTGCAGGGGGAGGATATATTGCAGCGCCAAGTGCCAACACATCAGGGCGCCCAAGTCCGACGGCAGCGGAACATGTGATAGAAGATATGGACGGGAAGATTGACATGATTCTGGATGGAGGGAGTGTAGGAATTGGTCTGGAGTCTACGATCATTGATCTAAGTGAAGGGACTCCTGTCATCTTGCGCCCGGGATTTATCACACAAAAAATGGCAGAACAGGTCATAGGAAAAGTAGAGATGGATGCGGGACTGATCCGACCTGATGCGAATATTCGCCCTAAGGCGCCTGGGATGAAATATCGTCATTATGCTCCGAAAGCGAGCATGATTCTGGTTCGGGGAGAAAGAGAACAGGTATCAGAAAAAATCAGACAGCTTGTCTATGAAGAATTGAAGCAAGGGAAAAATCCGGGGATTTTATGCGCGGAGGAGACAGCGGATACTTATACAGAAGGGATTGTAAAAAAAATTGGCACACTCCATGATGAAATGACAATCAGCAGGCATTTATATGGGGTATTACGTGAATTCGACCAGGAAGGGGTTACTTCTATTTTTTCAGAGACATTTGAAACTCCCGTTCTTGGAACGGCAATTATGAATCGGCTGATGAAAGCTGCCGGCTATCAATTGATTGAAGTATGAGGAGAAAAACATATGAAACGCTATGATAGATTAATCTTTGTAAGTACTAGCGATACCTGCCGCAGTCCTATGGCAGAGACTATTTTGAAGAGCAAATTTCTTTTGGAAGAGCTGGAGATTGATTCGAAGGGATTGATTGTATTATTTCCTGAACCAGTGAATCCTAAAGCAGAAGAAATCCTGCAAAAAAGAGGACTGTCGATGCAGAATCATGCTTCAGCCCATCTGGAAGAATCGGATATTGGCGAGAGAACTTTAATACTTACGATGGAATTGGCGCAGAAATTGAAGATTCTAGAAGAATACGAGCATTATGAAAATGTTTATACACTTGCAGAATTTGTCGGATATCAGGGAGATATTACAAATCCCTATGGGGGAAAGATGGAAATCTATGAAGAATGCTATCAGAGACTGGAAGAGTTTATTACACGTCTCGTAGTGATTTTAAACGAGGAGGAATTGTTATGTTAGCACTTGGATGTGATCATGGCGGATATGAATTAATGCAAGAGATCAAGCATTATCTGGATGAAAGGAAAATTGCATATCAGGATTTCGGATGCTACAGCATGGAGGCGGTAGACTATCCGGTCTATGCCAAAAAAGTTGGAAAGGCAATTCAAGATGGAGTTTGTGACAGAGGAATTTTGATCTGTGGAACAGGAATTGGGATTTCGATTACTGCAAATAAGATGAGAGGAATCCGCGCAGCTTTATGTACAGACTGTTTCTGTGCAGAAGCAACACGGCTGCACAATGATGCAAATGTGCTTGCGTTGGGAGGAAGAGTGGTAGGACCCGGACTGGCAGTTAAGATTGTAGACACGTTCTTAAATACCCCATTTTCCGGTGAAGAGCGGCATAAACGCAGAATTGCAATGATAGAGGAATAAAATCCGGAACAGACCCGGAAGAAAAGAGGAAGATATGGGAAATGTGTATGTAATGGATCATCCGTTAATTCAGCATAAAATTGGGATCATCAGAAGAAAAGACACAAGTTCTAAGGAATTTCGGGAAATGATAAAAGAGATTGCAATGCTGATGTGTTATGAAGCGACAAGAAATCTGAAACTGTCAGATGTGGAGATTGAAACTCCGATTGCAAAAATGATGGCGAAAGAGCTGACAGGGAAAAAATTAGCAATTGTTCCTATTCTGCGTGCAGGTCTGGGAATGGTAGAAGGAATGCTTGCGATGATTCCGGCTGCAAAAGTAGGACACATTGGATTATACCGCGATCCTCAGACACTAAAGCCGGTAGAATATTACTGCAAATTGCCGGCAGATTCCTCAGAAAGAGAAATTTATGTGGTAGATCCGATGTTAGCCACAGGAGGGTCTGCCGCTGCCGCAATCGAGATGCTAAAAGAAAAAGGTGTAAAAAATATCCACTTTATGTGTATTATTGCAGCTCCGGAAGGAGTAAAAAAGATGCAGCAAGAACATCCGGAAGTAGATTTATATATCGGAGCACTGGATCAAAGGCTAAATGAGCACGGGTATATTGTACCGGGACTTGGGGATGCGGGAGACCGCATTTTTGGGACGAAGTAGGAAGTTGGAGGAAAAAGATGAGCGGAAAAAGAAAAGATTATATCTCATGGGATGAATATTTTATGGGAGTGGCAATGTTATCAGGAATGCGTTCCAAAGATCCGAGTACACAGGTAGGAGCGTGTATTGTAAGTCCGGATCATAAGATCCTCTCAATGGGATATAACGGATTTCCAATCGGTTGTTCAGATGATGAATTTCCCTGGGAAAAAAACGGAGAAGAGTTGGATCAAAAATATTTGTATGTAACTCATAGTGAATTAAATGCAATCTTAAATTACCGCGGTGGAAGCTTGGAAGGATCTACTTTATATGTATCGTTGTTTCCGTGCAATGAATGTGCAAAAGCGATTATCCAATCAGGAATCCGACACATCGTCTACAGCTGTGATAAATATGCTGATCAGCCGTCTGTCATGGCATCTAAGAGAATGCTGGATGCAGCAGGAGTGACGTATAAAAAATATGAAAAGACAAATCGAAAAATAGAATTAGATTTATAAAAAGGATATCAGATTCAGATGGGAGATTCCGGTTTCAAGAAAGATTGTATCTTGGCAGACGGAAAACCTCCCAACTGATCAGAAGTACAGAGATATGCGAAGAAAGATTTCAGAAAACATAACGTACGGTTATGACAGAAATCAGTCTAAGCTGTGAGAGTTTTTCATCTGTCGAAATGATTCAACAATTCCTGATAAACATTAAAAGATCCATCTTCAATCATTTTAAGAAGCTGATCTAACTGACGCAGTGATAAGATAAGCTGTTTGGAGGTAATCAGATTTTGTTCACAGGCATCTGCGAGCTCATCAAGATCAACGACTTTGGGAGATTTACCGGGTTTGATAATGACATCGGCGAGTAAATCGGTAAAAATATAGGTGTTTGTCTCAGAATTAAAAGTATAAGAGATAATATCACAGTACCAGCACAGTAAACGATTATCTGCATCAAGAAACTTACTGATTTTTATCCCTTTGTCCAGACAATAGCAGGAATAGCCGTGATGAAGATCTTTTTTGGGATGGAGGGTATGCCATTTGGTGATCAATTTTTGACTGTCCTGAAAAAGAATGATATCATCTGCTAATAAAACACATTCCTGAGGAATCAGACGTTTGCGGTAAAGGATAGGATGTTCCATAAAATGCCTCCTTTGTATTTTAGATTATTTAACCTGATAATAGTAAGAATAATTATAGCAAAAGAGACAGAATTTATCCATAGCAAGAACTTGACAAAAGCAGAATTGTAGCATAAAATAGCCTACAAGTAAATGAGATGAGACGACGAAGAAGAGGAATAGTACATAGGGATCAATCTACAGAGAGAAAATCGAACGGTGAGAGATTTTTGAAAGAGAAATATGGAACCTACCTTGGAGTCCCGTATGAAAATACGGCGTAATTTCGGCGATAACGGAAAAGAGGAGAACTGTAGAAGATTACAGTTAATCAGGGTGGTACCGCCGAGCTTTTCGGTCCCTTTTGGGATGAAAAGCTTTTTTTTTATTTCAAAAAAAGTCCGTTGGTCTTTTTTGAAGGAATAAAACTGAGCAGGATGTGCACTCGCGCGATCGGATCTCATTTTAGAAATGAAAACTTGAGGCAGGTTTGACTGTAGAAAGAGAAGGAGAAGCAGATGGCAAAAGAAAAGAAGTTAGTTCAGGAAATCACTTCTATGGAAGAAGATTTTGCACAGTGGTATACGGATGTTGTAAAGAAAGCGGAACTGATCGACTATACGAGCGTAAAAGGATGTATGGTAATTAAACCGGCAGGGTATGCGATCTGGGAAAATATTCAGCATGAACTGGATCGAAGATTTAAAGAAACAGGAGTGGAAAACGTATATCTTCCAATGTTTATTCCAGAGAGTCTTCTTCAAAAAGAAAAAGACCATGTAGAAGGATTTGCTCCGGAAGTGGCATGGGTGACACATGGAGGAATGGAGCCGTTACAGGAAAGATTGTGTGTCAGACCGACTTCGGAGACACTGTTTTGTGATTTTTATCAAAAAGAAATTCAGTCTTATCGGGATCTTCCAAAGATCTATAACCAGTGGTGTTCTGTTGTCCGCTGGGAGAAGACGACAAGACCGTTTTTGCGTTCCAGAGAATTTTTATGGCAGGAAGGACATACTGCACATGCTACGGCAGAAGAAGCGGAGCAGAGAACAATTCAAATGCTGAATCTATACGCAGATTTCTGCGAAGAAGTACTTGCTATTCCGGTTATTCGCGGACGCAAGACAGATAAAGAAAAATTTGCAGGCGCAGAGGCAACGTATACGATTGAAGCTTTGATGCATGACGGAAAGGCACTGCAGTCTGGAACCAGCCATAATTTTGGCGATGGATTTGCAAAAGCATTCGGTATTCAGTTTACGGATAAAGACAATCAGTTAAAATATGTTCATCAGACGTCATGGGGAATGACAACACGTATGATCGGTGCGATCATTATGGTTCACGGAGATAATAGCGGTCTGGTGCTTCCGCCGAGAATTGCTCCGACACAGGTTATGATTATTCCGATCCAGCAAAAGAAAGAGGGAGTTCTGGAAAAAGCATATGAAGTAAAAGGAATGCTTTCCGGATACCGCGTAAAGGTAGACGATACAGATAAGAGTCCGGGATGGAAATTTTCTGAACAGGAAATGCGGGGAATTCCGGTTCGTATTGAATTAGGTCCAAAGGATATAGAAGCAAATCAGGCAGTGATTGTCCGCCGCGATACGAGAGAAAAGATTGTCACACCGATTCCTGAATTGGAACAAAAAGTCGCAGAAGTGTTGGAGACAATGCAAAAAGAGATGCTTGAGCGTGCAAGAAAACACAGAGATGCACACACTTATACAGCAAAGACACTGGATGAATTTAAAAAGATTGCAGAGGAAAAGCCAGGATTTATCAAAGCAATGTGGTGCGGCTGTCAGGAATGTGAAGATGCGCTCAAGGAAGAGGCAGGAGTTACTTCGCGCTGTATGCCGTTTGAACAAGAAGAAATCACAGGAACGTGCATCCATTGCGGCAAACCTGCGAAACATATGGTTTACTGGGGAAAAGCGTATTAATGATGGAAGAGAAGATGAAATTATATGAAGGGCGTCCAAAAGATGAGAGCGGACGCGCGGAAAAAGAAATTCGGGTGTATGACGTTTTAGACCGGCTGAAAATTCCGTTTTTAAGAGTAGATCATGAGGTAACACCTACGATTGAATCGTGTAAAGGGGTCGATGAGCTGCTTGAGATAGAGATTTGTAAAAATCTGTTTTTATGCAATGCACAGAAGACAAAATTTTATCTTCTGATGCTTTCCGGTGATAAAAAATTTAAGACGAAGGACTTGTCTCATCAGATTGGAAGTGCAAGACTATCTTTTGCTGATGCGCAGCACATGGAACAGTATCTGGGAGTGACTCCGGGATCGGTCAGTGTACTGGGACTGATAAATGATACTGATCACAAAGTGAGATTACTGATTGAAAAAAATGTGCTGGAGAGTGAAATGTTTGGCTGTCATCCGTGTGTCAATACGACAAGCCTGAAAATGAAAATGAAAGATCTGCTGGAAAAATTTCTGCCTTATACGGGACATGAATATACCGAAGTACAGCTATAGGGACAATTGAGAAATTTTTTATGATCAAAATCTGTAAAAAATACTTTGATAAAAAATATATTTTTCACAGAGAAAAACGGCGGCAAAAAGGAGATTTTGAAGATCAAAACGATCTGATAAGAGCCTTTTTGCTGCCGTTTATATTGTACAGGGAAAATTTTTATAGAGTCCTCAAGATGACAGACCCTTGTAGAAGCTTATTTTCGATAAGCATAATTTGGCAGTCCATTTTTCATCGGAATTGCCGGATTTCCCTGAATCAGAGGAAGCGCATATGCGATAAATTCATCGCTGATATCGCAGCCATCTGCTGTAATCCAGTTCAGCGGAACCGGTTTTTCCTTGTTGCAGACTTCATTGACATCAACAAGATCACAGGAAAGATCGTAACCGGGTCCTTCCTCTCTGACAAAAGAAACCATTTTTCCAGTAGCGCCTTCCAAAGCGGCCGATACTGCAAAAGAACCGGCAAGAGAAGCTTCTTTGGCATCAGTCAGAGACTGGGAAAACGTAGAACAGCGCTGATTGACGTTTAATTCTACAGAACGTACCTTGACATTCATATGGCTTTTTACATAATTTTCAAGATATTTTCCGCATCCTGTAAGCATCTTATGTCCAAAGGTGTCAACCCCGGCTTCACCGGCATATTCACAAATAAAAGTACCGTCTTTATCATGAATTCCTTCAGAGACACAAACAACCAGATTATTTCGCTGCGTGAAAGCTTTCTCCAAATCTTTCATAAAATTTTCAAGACAGAAAGGCACTTCGGGAAGATAAATCAAAACCGGATTATCTTCTTTAAATTTTCGTGCCAGAACGCTTGCGGCAGTCAGCCATCCGGCATGGCGCCCCATAATCTCAATGATAGTGACAGATTTTGCCTCATATACAGAAGCATCTATGCCAATTTCCGCAACGGAAGCAGCAACGTATTTTGCAGCACTGCCAAAACCTGGCGTATGATCAGTCAGAACCAGGTCATTGTCAATTGTCTTTGGAATACCGACAATGCGTATAGATTCTCCATGTGATTCGGCATAGCGGGAGAGCTTGCTGACTGTGTCCATGGAATCATTTCCTCCGATGTAGAAAAAGTAACCGATATTCAGGGCGTTGAATTTTTGAAATAATTTCGGATAAACAGGATCGGACAGATCTTCAGGAAGTTTATAACGGCAAGAACCAAGAAAAGCACCGGGAGTCGTGCGCAGACATTGCAGCTGTTCAGGTGTCAGTTCCTTTTCAAGGTCCATGTACCGGTCTTTTAAGAATCCTTCGATCCCATTAATCATGCCATAGATATGGTCAATGTGTTTTTCCTGTTTCATGCCTTCTCTTATGACTCCAAAAAGACTGCTGTTGATTACGGCAGTAGGTCCGCCGGATTGTCCAACGATTAAATTCTTCATCCATTAATACCCCTTTCATTTCAATGAAGAGTACAAAGCACTCTATTTCTATTCTACAACAAATTAAATAAAATTGTACAGAAAAATTCACAATTAAACAAGAAAATATTTTGCACATAAAAATTAAACATGAGATTTTCCAGAAAAGCCCTAAAATTAAGCAAATCTATGATTGACAAAGAAAATATTTAGGTTTATGATAAATTTCATAATTTATCAGTGTATTCTGCTGGAAAAGAGCAGAAAAATGAAGGAGGAAGATAAATATGAAAAAATTTGGCAAGTTTATGGTTAGCGCTGTAGCAGCTACTTTAGTTGTATCTTCTTTGACCGGATGCGGAAGTAAAGAAGACGAGACGGAAGCACCAACAGAGACATCGGCAGAGACTGATGACGCATCCGTAGAGACTAACGAAGAAGAAACAACAACATCTGGCGAGACAGCAGAGTTTTTGATTGGAGGTACAGGTCCTCTGACAGGACCAAACGCATCTTATGGTACTTCTGTAAAACAGGGTGCAGAGATTGCAATTCAGGAAATTAATAATGCAGGCGGAGTGACTGTGGGAGATACGACATATACGCTTGCTCTGGCTTTTGAGGATGATGAAGCAACAGAAGACAAAGCAATCCAGGCTTATAATACGTTGATGGATCAGGGAATTCAGGTCTTAATGGGAGGAACGACAAGCGGAGCTACGATCGCAATCACAGATTTAACAGCAGAAGATGGAATTTTACAGATTACACCGTCAGGATCTGCTCCAGAATGTATTCAGTATGACAATGCATTCCGTATCTGCTTTAGCGATCCGGAACAGGGTACTGCAATGGCTGATTACGCAGTCGATGTATTAGGATACACAAAAGTTGCAGTGATCTATGACAATGCAAGTGATTACAGTGCAGGAATTGCAGAGGCATTTGAAGAAGAAATTGCAGCAAAAGGCGGAGAAGTTGTAGCAAGTGAATCCTTTACAACTGGAGATACAGATTTTAATACACAGCTGACAAAAATTAAAGGAACCGATGCAGAAGTTATCTTTATCCCGGCATATTATCAGGACGTTACCTATATTACAAAACAGGCATCTGATATGGGAATGGAACTTCCATTTATCGGAAGTGACGGATGGGACGGAGTTCTTGCTACTGTTTCCGATCCGGCAACGGTAGAAGGAGCAATCTTTGCAAGTCCATTCTGTGCAGCAGTTGATGATCCTAATGTAGTAGCTTTTGTAGAAGCTTATGAGGCAGCTTACAGTGCAACTCCGGATCAGTTCGCAGCAGATGCCTACGATGCAATCTATACGATTAAAGCAGCTATGGAACAGGCAGGTTCTACTGAAAGTGAAGATCTGATTGCGGCAATGACAGAGATCACAGTTAACGGACTGACAGGCGAAAGCATTACATTCTCTGCCGAAGGTGCTCCAAATAAAGAGATTAAATATGTAGAAATCAAAGACGGTCAGTATCAGTACGTAGAAGAATAAAAAATAAATAAGTTTCAAGGAGGAGCTGTAGCTTTTGAGCGAAAGCTCCTTTTTTTCTGTTTGTTTTGAAAAATAGCCTTTTGGAAGCGGAATTTTACCTTATATACAACTTTTTCTGCGAATTCATCCTTGTCAGAAAGAATGAAGTATATTAGAATAAAAATAACCTGGCGAGAGAAAAAATAAAAAATTACTTTTGGAGAAAGGTGGAAAGAAATGAGCCTATTAAACAGTATTTTAGAGCAGTTAATTAACGGGCTGAGAACAGGGAGTATCTATGCGCTGATTGCGATTGGATATACCATGGTGTATGGTATTGCGAAGATGATCAACTTTGCTCATGGAGATATTATCATGGTAGGAGCCTATGCTCTCTATGTGTATAGCTCGATATTAAAACTGCCCCTGGTTGCGGCAATTATTCTGACAGTGGTTACCTGTTCGGTGTTAGGAATCATCACAGAAAAAATAGCTTATAAACCGCTTAGAAATGCACCGTCACTTGCGGTTTTAATTACAGCGATCGGTATGAGCTTTCTGCTCCAGAATGTTGCACTTTTGATTTTTAAAGCGACGCCGATTCCATTTGCGTCTGTTGTAAATGTATCCGGAATCCGTCTGGGAAGTCTGTATCTTTCAGGAACTACTCTTGTTACATTGGGTGTAACAGTCATTGCTATGGTTGCTTTGACTTTATTTGTCAATAAAACGAAAGCAGGAAGAGCTATGCGAGCTGTCTCAGAAGACAGAGGAGCAGCAGAACTTATGGGAATCAGTGTAAATGCGACGATCTCTTTGACCTTTGCGATTGGATCAGGATTAGCAGCAGTTGCAGGAATTTTGTACATCTCTCAATACGAAACATTAATGCCTACATTAGGAGCACTGCCAGGTATCAAGGCATTTGTTGCGGCTGTTTTGGGAGGAATCGGAAGTATCCCGGGAGCAATGTTTGGCGGAATTATTCTTGGAATTATTGAGAGTTTATCAAAAGCATATATCTCTACACAGCTTTCAGACGCAATCGTGTATGGAGTGCTTGTTGTTGTACTGTTAGTCAAACCTTCCGGATTGCTTGGAAAACTGAAGATAGAGAAAGTGTAGGTGTAAAAGATGGAAAACAAGAAAAAACTCTTGATCAACGTGGTGATTGCCATCGTAGTTTACGCAGCAGTGATGATTTTACTCAACAGCGGACTTTTAAATCGTCAGATGAGATCATTGATTACGCCCATCTGTACCAATGTAATGCTTGCGGTTTCTCTATGCCTGATTGTCGGATTCCTGGGAGAACTGACACTAGGACACGCAGGATTTATGTCACTGGGAGCTTATACGGGAGCATTGTTAAGCTTGAATCTTCCATTTCCGCCTTATGTTTCTCTATTTATCGCTATCATTGCCGGTGGATGTGTTGCGGCAGTTGCAGGAGCGATCATCGGTATTCCGGTTTTGCGATTAAGAGGAGACTATCTTGCAATTGTCACACTGGGATTTGGAGAGATTATCCGATCTGTCATCAATGCACTCGATATTACAGGCGGAGCAAGAGGATTATCAGGAATTGAGAGATTGACAAACTACAATCATTTTACTCTTGTCTTCGTATTAACATTAATTGTGATTGTGGTTGTGAGCAATCTGATCAACTCCAGACATGGACGCGCAATCTGTGCGATTCGCGACAACTATATTGCGGCTGAAGCATGTGGAATTCCTGTCAGCAGATTTAAAATTATGGCTTTTATTATTTCAGCATTTCTGGCTGGAATTGCAGGAGTCGTCTATGCACACAATATCGGTATTTTAAAACCGGCAAATTTTGATTATAATACATCGATTGAAATTTTAGTTATGGTAGTGTTAGGCGGTATGGGAAGCATTAAAGGAAGTATTATTGCGGCTGTTATTTTGACGGCACTTCCGGAACTGCTGCGCGGAGCTGCAGACTACCGTATGTTAATCTATTCGATTGTATTGATTGCAATGATGCTGTTTAGAAATTCTAATTTTAATGCAGCGCTGATAGAAAAGAAAAATTTAAAGGCAATGCAAAAACTGCAAAAGGAGGGAAAGTAAGATGGCTTTATTAGAAGTAAAAAATCTTGGAATCTCCTTTGGAGGACTGCGTGCAGTTGACAATTTAAATATGAGTCTGGAAAAAGGAAGTTTGGTCGGGCTGATCGGACCTAACGGCGCTGGCAAAACAACGGCATTTAACCTTTTAACTGGCGTATACCGTCCGACAGACGGGACAATTACTCTGGAAGGAAGCAGCATTGTCGGCAAGACACCGTCTGAAATCTGTAAAGCAGGAATTGCCAGAACGTTCCAGAACATACGTCTTTTTCAGAAGATGAGCGTAAAGGATAATGTAAAAGCGGCACTTCACAATCAGTTTCAATACAGCCTTTTGGAAAGTATCTGTCATGTGGCTTCCTATAAAAAGAAAGAAAAAGAGATGGATGAGAAGGTAATGGAAATCCTGAAGGTATTCGATTTGGATGTATACGCCGATACCTTTGCATCCAATCTTCCTTATGGAAAACAGAGAAAATTGGAAATTGCCCGCGCTCTTGCCACGGATCCAAAACTATTGCTCCTCGATGAACCTGCCGCAGGAATGAACCCGAATGAGACAGCCGAATTGATGGAAACGATAGAACTGATCCGGAAAAAGTTTGATATCACGATTTTATTGATTGAACATGATATGAAGCTAGTGTCTGGAATCTGCGAATATTTATATGTGCTGAACTTTGGAACTGAGCTGGCAAATGGCACGCCGGATATTGTCTTGAATGACCCGAAAGTAATCACGGCATATCTTGGCGAGTAGGAGGGACCTATCATGGCAATGTTAAAAGTGACTGATTTAAAAGTATATTATGGTGTGATTCAGGCAATCAAGGGAATTTCTTTTGAAGTCAATCAAGGAGAAGTAATCGCACTGATTGGAGCAAACGGTGCAGGAAAAACGACAATACTTCATACTGTGACTGGACTTTTGAAACCAAAATCTGGTAAAATAGAATTTGAAGGAACCGATATTACAAAGATGCCGGGACATAAAATTGTAGCGCTTGGAATGGCTCATGTTCCGGAAGGAAGAAGAGTATTTGCAGATTTGACTGTGTATGAGAATCTGATGCTTGGAGCTTATACAAGAAAGAACAAAGATGAGATTGCAGAGACACTTCAGATGGTATATACCAGATTTCCAAGACTGCAGGAACGAAAGACACAGCTTGCGGGAACATTAAGCGGCGGTGAACAGCAGATGCTGGCAATGGGACGTGCGCTGATGTCTCATCCGAAGATCATCTTGATGGATGAACCTTCTATGGGACTCTCACCGATCTTTGTAAATGAGATTTTTGATATTATTAAACAGGTAAGTGCCAGCGGAACGACGGTTCTTCTTGTAGAACAGAATGCAAAAAAAGCATTGGAAATTGCAGATCGTGCATATGTCCTGGAGACGGGAAATATCGTTAAGAGTGCGTCGGCAAGTGAACTGATGAATGATGATTCTATCAAGAAGGCATATTTAGGAGAATAAAATTTGACCGACGCTCCTGTCAGGACAGAAAAATGAAATGGGGGTGTAAAAGGATGGATCAGAAAGTAATTATCACAATTGCACGTCAGTATGGAAGCGGTGGAAAGACAATCGGACAGATGTTAGCTGAAGATCTGGGAATTTCATGTTATGGAAGGGAAATTCTGCGAATGGCATCCGAGGACAGCGGAATCAGCGAAATGCTGTTTAATCAGGCAGATGAAAAATTAAAGGGAATCCGCTTGTTTGGAGCTGCCAAAGGAGCTTACAAAGGAAAAATCATTCCTCCTGAAAGTGATGAATTTGTTTCTAATGATAATTTATTCAATTATCAGGCCAAGATCATAAAACAGCTTGCAGAAAAAGAATCCTGTGTCTTTATCGGACGATGTGCTGATTTTGTCCTGAAAGATAATCCGAATGTAGTGAGTGTATTTGTCCATGCACCAAAAGACTACTGTCTGCAAAGAGCAATGGAGCGTTCTTCCATGAGTGAAAAGGAAATGTTAAAGTTTATGGCAAAGACGGATAAATTCCGCAGCGATTATTATCAGTATTATACGGGAAGAAATTGGATGAATGTGCAGAATTATGATTTATGTCTCAACAGCAGTAAATTGGGATTTGAGAAATGTGTAGAAGAGATTAAAGCATATATTAAAGTGCGTTTCTCATAAAAGAATAAAATCGGATGATAGAAAGAGGCAGTGCGTCTACAGATGCGCTGCCTCTTTGTGTACGATAGAATATAGATTGATACATTAATAAAAACATTTTGGTATGATATAAAATACTCTGCCCGGTGAAACAGCTGCGCAGAGAAAAACTAGTCCTGGAACAGTCTTGTCAAAGAAGATTGTACCATAGACAGAATCTTTTGAGTATGGTAAGATGAAACGCAGAAAAAGAGAGAAATTGAAACGATTGAGGAAAAAGAAAAATTGCCAGAATTGCCGTTTAAAATAGTTCAGAGAAAATACAGAAAGGAAGAAGAGCAGAGGTGGAACGATATCAGGAAATTGAGAGAAGCATTATTAAGAAATACAGAAAACAGCTATGGCGTCCATTTATCAGAGGAATTCAGGACTATGAACTGATTCAGGAGGGAGATAAGATTGCAGTTTGTATCTCCGGAGGAAAAGATTCCATGCTGATGGCAAAATTGATACAGGAACTGCAGCGTCATGGGAAATTTCCGTTTGAAGCAGTCTTTCTTGTGATGAATCCAGGATATAATATTGCAAATAAACAGAGAATTATCGACAATGCTCAAATTTTGCATGTACCGATTGAGATGTTTGAATCTGAAATTTTTGATACAGTTGTCAATATAGAAGATTCCCCTTGCTATCTCTGTGCAAGAATGCGGCGCGGATATCTGTACAGTAAGGCACAGGAATTAGGGTGTAATAAAATTGCACTGGGACATCATTTTGATGATGTGATTGAGACTATTTTGATGGGGATGCTCTATGGAGGACAGATTCAGACTATGATGCCGAAACTGCACAGCACAAACTTTAAGGGAATGCAGTTAATCCGGCCGATGTATCTGATAAAGGAAGAGGATATCATAGAATGGGCACGTTATAATGAACTTTTTTTTATACAGTGCGCATGCCGTTTTACAGAAAAATGCACAGTGGATGAAGAGGGAGTCAGCAATTCAAAGCGGCAGGAGATGAAAGAACTGATTAAAAAATTCAGGACAATTAATCCCCATATTGAATCGAACATTTTTCGAAGTGTGGAAAATGTAAATTTAAACACTGTGATTGCATATAAACAAAATGGAAAGACACACCATTTTCTGGAAACATATGAGAAAGAGGAGAAGAAACAGTCGGCTTTTAGAGAGCAGGAGATAAAAAATGGATAAAAAACGAAGAAATAGTCTGATTTTAGCGATAGGATGTATTGTTTTTGCCGGGATTGCCGGGATTGCGATCAATATGACAAGACAGAGAGGAAGTCAGATTATTGTTTGGGCGGACGGAACACAGTGGGGGATTTATCAGCTGAATCAGGAACAGGAGATTGAAATTAAAACAGAAAACGGCAGAAATATTTTGAGAATACAAGATGGCAAGGCAAAAATGACAGAAGCAGACTGTCCTGACGGACTCTGTATCAGACAGCGGGAGATCGACAAAATAGGAGAGAGCATTATCTGCCTTCCGCATAGAATTGTGGTTGAGGTAATAGGAGATGCACAAGAAGATCAAAATTCACTGGATGCAGTTGTAAATTGAAAGAGAAAAAGAAGTCAGATGAAAATTGTATGCTAAGGGATAAAAAATATCAAAAAATTAAAAAATACAGAGAAAGAAAGGAAAAAACATGTCAGTAAAAAAAATGACAGGATTTGGAATGCTGACAGCATTGGCATTTATTCTCAGTTATGTAGAATCGATACTGCCGTTACAGTTTCCGGTTCCAGGAATGAAATTAGGTCTTGCTAATGTTGTAGTGGTTACGGCATTATATTGCTGGGGAGAAAAAGAAGCACTGGCTCTGTCTATCATTCGTATCGTATTAGTCAGTTTTACATTTGGAAATATGACAGCCTTAATTTATAGTTTTGCAGGGAGCCTTCTCAGCTGGACTATGATGACGGTCATAAAAAAAACACAGTGGTTTGATGTGACAGGAGTCAGTATTGTAGGCGGAATTTTTCATAATGTCGGACAGATTATCGTAGCGATGATTCTTCTGGAAACAGAAACTTTGATTTACTATTTGCCATTTTTGATGATAAGCGGAGTTGTGACCGGCGCCTTGATCGGAATTGCAGGAGGCGAAATGGCAAAGCGACTGAAAAAAATCACATTTTAACGATTTTGCATAATAGGAAAACGAATCTTTTGTAAAGCAGGATTGCTGGTTACGATACCGTATAGGGATTCTTTTTTACAGGAAAGCTGAATATAGTAAAAGAAAAAGTAAATGGACCGTGTATGCAGGATCAAAAAATTGAAAATTTGTTAAATCTGGCGTTAGATGCGACAGAGGAGGAAAGGGAACGTTCTTTAGAATTAAATGTCGGATATGAAAAAGAAAGTAAGATGTGGGATGTGATTGTACGATATCATGGAGATTTGATGAGACTGGCAAATGAGGAAATCAAAATTTCAGAGTTAAGTGCAGGATATGCCATTGTAACACTTCCGGAACATGCGATTGAATATTTTGCACAGCAGCCGGAAGTTGAATATATGGAAAAACCAAAGAGGCTGTTTTTCGCTGTGAATCAGGGAAAAGCAGCCTCTTGCATCAATCCTCTCCAGTCAGGAAGTGAACCGTTAAATGGCAGGGGAATTCTAGTAGCGGTGATTGACTCAGGAGTAGACTATTTTCATCCTGACTTTCGAAATTCAGATGGAACAACGAGAATTTTGGACATTTGGGATCAGACTATCAATGGAAATCCTCCAAAAGGATATCAAAACGGCACAGAATATACAAGAGAACAGATCAATCAAGCCTTACGGGAACAAAATGAAGAAGAAGGAAGAAAGATTGTACCCACGACAGACATTAGCGGACACGGTACACAGGTACTTGGGATTGCAGCGGGCAATGGACGTGCTTCTGAGGGAAGATACAGAGGGGTGGCATGGGAGAGCGATATTTTAGTTGTAAAACTGGGGCAGCCCCGCCCTGATTCTTTCCCCAGAACGATAGAATTGATGCAGGCATTGGATTATGTGACAAAGAAAGCAGCACAATACCAGATGCCATTTGTCATCAATTTAAGTTTTGGAAATGTATATGGATCTCATGACGGGCTATCTCTATTGGAGACTTATTTGGATAATATATCACAAATAGGAAAATCTGTGATTGTGACAGGAACAGGAAATGAAGGAGCAACAGGAGGTCATACGTCCGGAATGTTGCAGATGGAACGAACTGAGATTGTAGAATTTGGTGTGTCCAATTATGAACTTTCGTTAAATTTACAGCTCTGGAAAGAATACGAGGATGATTTTGACGTGATTTTGGTTCATCCTTCCGGAGAAAAGGCAGGACCATTTCAAAAGCGGCTCGGTGCACAGCGGTATATTTTGGGAGATACAGAAATTTTACTCTATTATGGCACTCCCAGTCCTTACAGTGCAGCCCAGGAAATTTATTTTACTTTTTTGCCGATTCACACATATGTTGACAGCGGAGTCTGGAGTATACAGCTTATTCCAAGAAATATTGTGGTGGGACGGTATGATATGTGGCTTCCGGAAGAGGGAATGTTAAACGAACAGACACGTTTTTACAGTCCAGTTCCTGATACAACACTGACAATTCCTTCTACAGCACGGGGGACAATCGCAGTCGGAGCATATGACTCGAGACTGCTCAGCTATGCTCCATTTTCCGGACGAGGATATACAAGAGACAATGCTCAGATAAAGCCGGATCTTGTTGCCCCCGGAGTCGATATTATGACAACAGCAGTTAACGGAGGATATACCAGAGTAACTGGAACTTCTTTTGCGGCACCGTTTGTGACAGGGGCAGCAGCTATGCTAATGCAGTGGGGAATTATAGATGGAAATGATCCCTATTTATATGGACAGAAGGTAAAAGCATATTTAAGAAAAGGAGCAGTTCATTTGCCGCGGTTTCAACAATGGCCAAATCCTACCGCAGGATATGGCAGTCTCTGTGTAAAAAACAGTCTGCCATGAATTTTTTTAAGTCATTTTCTGTATAATAGAAATAAATAGTTACTAAAATAAGAAGGAATACGATGTTAATATATGAACCATTTGTTGCTATGATAGTAACTGAAATGGAGTGATAACGGTGAAGAAAAAAGAACTATATGTTGCTATGGGAGAACGACTGAGACGTCAAAGGAATAAAAAGGGACTGACACAGGAGAATGTGGCAGAAATGCTGGGCATCTCTTTGACGTATTACGGAAAGATAGAAAGAGGGATAAACGGACTTTCTTTGGAAAAACTTCTGCTGGTAAGTGAACGGCTCGATATGGATCCCACCTATCTGCTGACAGGAGAAAAACGGACGGTAGTTAATTTTGATCTTGTGATAGAGCAATGTCCAAAGACAAAACAACATGATATGAATCAGCTGATTCAATATGCGTTAAAACTGGCGAAGTAACGTTGCAGTTTTAGAAAAAGCATTTCTATCTTTTTTGCAGAAGTAGAAATGCTTTTTTTTGTACAGAAAATATTGCTTCCTATACAAAAATTAGACGTTTATGAGCGAGATTTTAAAGGGATTGCTGTATCATAGAAAAAAATTAAGGAAAAAAGCTGACAGAAAGGGGGAATGTTTGATATACTAATCCGAGAATAAGATTGCGGAGGAAATCAGTCATGAAAAAGCGGAAAATAGTTTTGATACTGGCATGTTGTCTGACGCTGTCAGGTTGTACAAGAACAGAAAAAAGCACGGTGAATATTGATCAGGGAAATGTCTCACTGGAACAAGGATACTATCAGGAGGCGCTTGGAAGCTTTCAGACGGCACTGGACGCCGGAGAGGATTTAGTGCAGTCTTATCGCGGAGAAGGAATTGCCTATATGGGGATTGAAAATTATGCGGCAGCCATTCAGTCTTTTACGAATGCATTAAATGCGGCAAAATCAAATCAGGTAGAGATGATTCAGGATATACGCCTGTATAAGGCAACAGCTGAATATAAGATGGAGGATTATGAAAGCTGTACTGTAACTTGTGCAGAAATTTTAGCAACAGAGGAAAACGCGGATGCTTATTATTTAAGGGGAGCATGCGAGATGGAAAACGGACAGGGAGATCAGGCGGAGGCAGATTTTGACCAGGCTGTCAGATTAAAACCGGATGATTATCGTTTATATTTAAACATTTATGAAGTGTACAGGGAAAAAAATCTTTCTTCTGATGGAGGAAAGTATTTAGAACAGGCACTTGCAATCGGAGGAAGCGATGCGGAATCTACGTATCAAAGAGGAAGAATTTATTACTACCTTGGAAACTATGAAAGAGCAAAAGAAGAGCTGGCAAATGCGGCACTTCAGAGTCATGGACCTGCTATTCTTTTACTGAGTCAGGTTAATATTGAAACAAATGATATGGAAAGTGCACAGAGTCTTGCGCAGCAATATTTAAGCGAGATCGGAGAGACGCCTCAAGTCTATAATGTGATGACACTGGTATATATCGCCCAGGAAAACTATGATGCGGCCCTGGAGCAAATTAACAGAGGTCTTGCGCTTGGAACAGAGGAAGGCAGACAAGATCTGCTTTTTAATGAGATTGTAGTTTATGAGAGAAAACTTGACTTTGAGACAGCAAAAGCAAAAGCGGAGGAATATGTCAGTCTGTATCCGTCAGACCAGCAAGGACAGAAGGAGTATGAGTTTTTAAAGACGAGATAGAGAGGTGAAGAAATGGCAGAAATGTATGAAATAAAAGAGACTCAGGAGAGAGTTATTTTAGTAGGAGTCAATACCTCAGACGGCGATGAAGCAAGAGAATCCTTAGAAGAACTGAAGGAACTTGCCGATACGGCAGGCGCAGTGACAGTTGGAAAAGTGATTCAAAATCTGCCTCAGATTCAGCAGGCAACGTATATTGGAAGCGGAAAAATAGCAGAAATCAGCAATTTAATCGCTGATACGGGAGCTACCGGAATCATCTGTGACGATGAGCTTTCACCGGCACAGTTAAAAAATCTGGAAGAAGGACTGGGAACGAAAGTAATGGATCGTACTTTGCTGATTCTGGATATTTTTGCAGCCCGTGCCACTACAAGTGAGGGAAAAATACAAGTAGAGCTTGCCCAGCTGAAATATCGGCTGGCAAGACTGGTCGGACTGCGCAGTTCTCTTTCTCGGCTTGGAGGAGGAATCGGGACAAGAGGTCCCGGAGAGAAAAAGCTGGAGATGGACAGGCGGCTGATTAAGGATCGAATTGCCCAGCTTAACCGGGAACTGACAGAAGTGAAACGCCACAGAGAAGTGATCCGGTCAAAAAGGAGCAGAGACCATATCTCAGTTGCAGCAATTGTGGGATATACAAACGCTGGGAAATCAACACTTTTAAACAAAATGACAGGAGCACAGGTACTTGAAGAAGATAAGCTGTTTGCGACTTTAGATCCCACAACACGTATGCTGGAACTAGAAAGCGGTCAGGAACTTCTTCTGACAGATACAGTCGGTTTTATCCGTAAGCTGCCGCATCATTTAATTGAAGCATTTCGAAGTACTTTAGAAGAAGCAAAATATGCGGATATGATCTTACATGTCGTTGATGCTTCGAATCCCCAGATGGAAACACAGATGGCTGTTGTATACGAGACGTTACAAGATCTGGGAGTAGCAGATAAGCCTGTGATCACAGCATTTAATAAGCAGGACAAAATTGAGGAAAAGGAAGCACTCCGAGATTTTCATGCAGATCATACGGTAGAAATTTCGGCAAAGACGGGAGAAGGATTAAAAGAATTAAGCAAGATTCTAGAACAAGTACTCAAGGAAAAGCAGATTTTGATTGAACGGATCTATCCATATGAAGAAGCCGGAAAAATTCAGCAGATCCGGAAATTTGGACAACTTCTTACAGAAGAATACCGCCAAGAGGGAATTTATGTGAAGGCTTACGTTCCAACTGAAATTTATGGACGTGTATGTTAAGAGGAAAAATATAAGATCACTTTTTGTATGGAATAAAATGGAAATAAAATAACAATCCCGGATTTTCAATAAAAATACCCACTTCTTTTTCAGGAGAAATGATACAGAAATAAGAAAACATCAAAATGAAATGAGACACTATATATTGTGTGATATTTTGATAAGAAAACAATATCTTGTGTTTTGCGATTGACGGGCTGCCAAAAGTTTGCTAAAATGGAAGCAGTCATCAGCAGTTGCTTTACAGATGCTGATAAATACTGTGCGAGGATGAGCAGGGATATTATGATGAATAGAGCCGATTAAGATCCCGTGCCAAGACTTCTGGGAAGAGCCTTGAATGGACACAGAAATGGAAAAGAAGGAAGTGGAAGAATGTTTCATGTAATTAAAAGAGATGGAGAAATTGCGGAGTTTGATTTAAATAAGATTGGTGCTGCGATGGAAAAAGCATTTAATGCCACAGGGATGAATTACACTCCGGATATGATTAGTTTACTCTCGCTTAGAGTAACGTCTGATTTTCAGCCTCAGATTAAAGACAATGCAATTGGAGTAGAAGCGATTCAGGACAGTGCGGAGCGTGTCCTTGTGCAGGTAGGATATGCAGAGGTTGCAAAAGCATATATTCTTTACAGGAAACAAAGAGAAAAGATCAGAAATATGAAGGCGACCTTTTTAGACTACAGAGATATTGTAAACAGCTATGTAAAAGTGGAAGACTGGAGAGTAAAAGAAAATTCTACCGTCACTTATTCGGTTGGAGGATTAATTTTAAGCAATTCTGGAGCTGTCACTGCAAACTATTGGTTGTCAGAACTTTATGATGAAGAAATTGCAAATGCGCATCGAAATGCTGATCTGCATCTGCACGATCTGTCTATGCTGACTGGATACTGTGCAGGATGGTCCTTAAAACAGCTGATTCAGGAAGGACTTGGAGGAATTCAGGGGAAGATTACTTCCTCTCCTGCAAAACATCTGTCAGTTCTGTGCAATCAGATGGTAAATTTCCTTGGCATTATGCAGAATGAATGGGCCGGAGCACAGGCATTTTCCTCTTTTGACACGTATCTTGCTCCGTTTGTAAAGGCAGATCATCTGTCTTATCCAGAAGTAAAAAAATGTATCGAATCTTTTATTTACGGGGTAAATACACCGAGCAGATGGGGAACGCAGGCACCGTTTTCCAATATTACACTAGACTGGACGGTACCGGATGATCTGGCAGAACTTCCGGCAATTGTAGGCGGCAAAGAGATGAATTTTTGCTATAAAGACTGTAAAAAAGAGATGGATATGATCAATCGTGCGTTTATAGAAACGATGATAGAAGGAGATGCGAACGGAAGAGGGTTCCAGTATCCGATTCCGACCTATTCGATCACAAAAGATTTTGACTGGTCAGATACAGAAAACAATCGTCTGCTGTTTGAAATGACCTCAAAATATGGAACACCTTATTTTTCAAACTATATCAACAGTGATATGCAGCCAAGCGACGTGCGCAGTATGTGCTGCCGGCTGAGGCTTGATCTGAGAGAATTGAGAAAAAAGACAGGAGGATTTTTTGGCTCAGGAGAAAGTACAGGTTCTATAGGAGTGGTGACAATCAATATGCCGAAAATTGCATATCTGTCAAAGACACCGGAAGAATTTTATCAAAGACTGGATCATATGATGGACATTGCAGCACGTTCTTTAAAGATCAAGAGAACTGTAATCAGCCGGCTTTTAGAAGAGGGGCTGTATCCTTATACGAAGCGGTATCTGGGAAACTTCGACAATCATTTTTCAACGATCGGACTGGTAGGGATGAATGAGGTGGGTTTAAACGCACCATGGCTTGGAAAAGATATGACTGATCCAAAAACACAGGAATTTACAAAAGACGTCTTAAATCATATGAGAGAACGGCTGATTCAATATCAGGAAGAATACGGAGATCTGTATAATCTGGAAGCAACTCCGGCTGAATCGACAGCATACCGGCTTGCAAAACATGATCGGAACAAATATCCGGATATTAAAACGGCAGGGGGAGACAATGACGTTCCTTATTATACAAACAGTTCCCATTTACCGGTTGGCTATACGGAGGATATTTTTACAGCACTCGACATACAGGATGATCTGCAGACACTCTATACATCGGGAACCGTATTCCATGCATTTTTAGGTGAAAAACTTCCAGACTGGAAGGCGGCGGCAACCCTTGTGAGAAAAATTGCAGAAAATTATAAACTGCCGTATTATACCCTTTCTCCGACCTATTCTGTGTGCAGAGAACACGGTTACCTTGCAGGAGAACATTTTACATGTCCAAAATGCGGAAAACAGGCAGAAGTTTACAGCAGAATCACAGGTTATTATCGGCCGGTTCAAAATTGGAATGATGGAAAAACACAGGAATATAAAGACAGAAAAGTATATGACATCACACATTCTCAGCTGAAACGTATTCCAAGAAGTATGGTAACGATGAAAGAAAATGAGATTGAAATTAAACCAGTACATTCTATGAAGTATCTGTTTACGACAAAGACATGTCCAAACTGTAAGATTGCAAGACAGATGCTAAAAGATGAAAACTATCAGGTTATCGATGCAGAAGAAAATCAGGAGCTTGTCTCAAAATATGGAATTATGCAGGCACCTACACTTGTCGTAATAGAAGACGGAAATATAAAGAAATATGTCAATGCTTCTAATATCAAGAGATATATCGACAGAAAATAGAGACGTTAAAAAGAAACATACCGCAGGATCACTCATTGAAAGATCCTGCGGTATGTTTTTACGCTAGAAATTATTTATCTGAAAATTATTCTTTAACTACATTGACTGCCTGCATTCCGCGCGGGCCTTCTGTTAAATCATAAGTAACAGCCTGTCCTTCTTCAAGAGATTTGAAGCCTTCACCAGCAATACCTGAGAAATGTACGAATACATCTCCTCCATCTTCTCCTGTGATGAATCCGTATCCTTTTTCTGCGCTAAACCATTTTACTGTACCTTTGTTCATTGTGGTACCTCCATTCAAATAATAAAACTGATGATAAAAAATTCACTAGCTATCAGAGATTACATAGGTTTAAGGAAATGTCCATATAATCTCTAATAACTAGTGAATTATCTAACATCCAATAAATCTTGTTGCATTTTTATTATAGCTGTTGATGATACCATTTGTCAAGGAATTTATTGACTAACTATAAGTGAAAGCATCTTAGTTGAGTTTAAAAAATGGATATGATATGATGAACAAATAAAAAATAATTTTTTGAGCAGAAATCAGTCGTGGAATAAGAAAGAAACGGGAACAAAAATCCAAAGAAAGGAAGAAAGAGATGAGGGTACAGATACGGCTGCCGGAAAAGGTAAAAAAGATCTTGAAGAAGTTGCAAGAGGAAGGATATGAGGCATATGCAGTAGGAGGATGCGTTCGGGACTCTCTGCTTGGCAGAGTTCCCGACGACTGGGATATTACGACGTCGGCAAAGCCTATGGAGATAAAAGAGATTTTTGAAAGAACGATTGACACGGGAATTCAGCATGGAACAGTGACCGTTTTGATGGAACATGAATGTTTTGAAGTGACAACTTATCGAATTGACGGAGAATATACAGATAACCGCCATCCAAAAGAAGTAGTGTTTACCTCAAAACTCAAAGAAGATTTAAGGAGAAGAGACTTTACCATCAATGCGATGGCTTATAATGAGACGCAGGGGATGGTAGATGAGTTTGACGGAATGGGGGATTTGGAAAAAAAACAGATTCGGTGCGTGGGAATGGCAGAAGAACGGTTTGAGGAAGATGCTCTGCGTATGCTGCGTGCGGTTCGTTTTTCTGCTCAGCTTAGCTTTCAAATTGAAAAAAATACAAAAATGGCGATCAAAAAACTTTCTGAGAATTTAAGAAAAATCAGTGCAGAGAGAATTCAAACAGAGCTTATAAAATTATTGCTTTCTTCTAATCCTGAAACAATACAAGAAGCGGTAAACTTAGGAATCACACGGGTAGTTATGCCAGAACTCGATAACGCTTTGGAGGCAGGAAATTTTCCGATGCACACGATGAATGGAATACAACGACCGTGTTTCTGTGTGCTGTCGCACTGTGAAAAAGAAAAAAGTATGCGCCTTGCAGCCTTAATGCAGTACTTTGACGAAGAGGAAGAAGAAAGAGTGAAAAAGACAAAGAGCCTCTTAAAGAGACTCAAATTTGATAACCATACGATAGAAAAAACAGTTCGGCTGGTCCGCTTTTGCAAAATATCTTTAAAAGCTGATAAGAGATTGATTCGAAAGGCAATTCATACAATCGGCGAAGAGATTTTTCCGATGCTGCTGAAACTTTGGAAAGCAAATTTCGATGCAGAAGAGAAAAAAGAAGAGAATAATTGGAAAGAAAGACAAGATAATATAAGAAAGATACAGACACTTTATGAAGAAATCTTAAAAGATGGCGACTGCCTGTCTTTAAAAACACTTGCAGTAACCGGAAATGATCTGATTGAGGCAGGAATGAAGCCGGGAAAGGAGATTGGATTAAAACTGGAACAACTACTTGAGGATGTTTTGGAACATCCGGAACATAACACCAGAGAATACCTGTTATATTCTGTTTTATCGTGACATAAGATAGAGGGAACAGTCAAACAGGGGGAATTGGAGTGAACGAAAAGGGACTGAAAATCTTAGAGCAGTATGATTTAACGGTATATAGCAGCAGAAGAGGAAGAAATTCCTGGATCTGTGAGACAGACCGGGGGCTGAAGATTTTAACGGAATTCTCAGGAGCACCGAAAAAACTGGAGTTTCAAAATCAGATCCTTGCTCACTTAAAAGAAAAAGGATATGTCCGTGTGGACCTTGCTTTGGAAAACAAAGAAGGAGAGCTGTTTTCACAGGATCGGGAAGAGACGAGATACATTGTAAAAGATTGGTTTGAAGGAAAAGAATGTGACACAAAAAATGAAGAGGATATTTTAAAAACGGTTCAGAATCTTGCCAGGCTCCATCAAATTCTTTCTTATATACCTCAGGAAGAAGCTCTTCGGTATGCACAGGAACCATTAGAGGAAGAAATGAAAAAACATAACCAGCAGCTGAAAAAAGTTTATGGATTTGTCAGAAAAAGAAGAAAGAAAAATGCGTTTGAAGAATGCTTTTTAAACAGTTTTCCGATATTTTTTGAACAAGCAGCCGACACAGCGGAACAGGCAAAGAACAATCAAAACAGAGCCTATCTGGAGAAGTGCATGAAAGACGGACAGCTGTGTCATGGAGAGTATAATCAGCACAATGTGATCCTAAACGGACAACAGATTGCAACAACAAATTTTTATAAATGCTGTTATGGAATACCGATCAGTGACTTTTATCAGTTCCTGAGAAAGATTATGGAAAAACAAAACTGGAATATAAGATTGGGCATAAATATGATTGAAACATATGATCGTGTACGCACAATTCCGAAAGAAGAAAGAGAACATTTAAAACTTCAGATGAAGTATCCGGAAAAATTTTTTAAACTGGTCAACTGTTATTATAATACAAATAAAGCATGGGTTCCGGATAAAAACACAGAAAAATTAGAACTTTTAATCAGACAGCAGGAGAAAAGAAAAACGTTTTTGAAATTATTAGAATAAATATTCCCTTTTAAAAAGATTTATTATATAATTAAGATATGAAAAAAATACATTCGGGAGGTAGTGTAATGGACTATAAGGATACTTATCAGGAATGGCTGAAAAATCCATATTTTGATGAGACAACCAAGGAAGAGCTAAGAAAAATTGCAGACGATGACAATGAGATAAAAGAACGTTTTTACACAGATCTGGAATTTGGCACAGCAGGACTGCGCGGGGTGATCGGAGCCGGAACGAACAGAATGAATGTCTACACGGTCAGAAAAGCGACACAGGGACTTGCAAACTATATTGCAAAAGTAGGACAGAAGGAAAAAGGAGTGGCAATTGCTTATGACTCCAGAAGAATGTCTCCGGAGTTTGCGGATGAAGCGGCTCTTTGCCTCGGAGCAAACGGTATCAAGGCATATGTATTTGAAAGTTTAAGACCAACCCCAGAGTTATCTTATGCTGTCAGAAAATTAGGATGTATTGCCGGAATTAATATTACAGCAAGTCATAATCCGCCGGAATATAACGGATACAAAGTATACTGGGAAGACGGAGCACAGATTACTCCGCCTCATGATACGGGAATTATGGCAGAAGTAAAAAATGTCACAGATTATGCGACGGTTAAAACGATGGACAAGGAAGCAGCAAAAGAAGCTGGACTTTATGAAGTGATCGGAAAAGCAATTGATGATGCCTATATTGAAGAGCTGAAAAGTCAGGTACTTCATTGGGATGCAATTAAAGAAGCACAAAAAGATATCAAAATTGTGTATTCTCCTTTGCATGGAACAGGAAATATACCGGCAAGAAGAGTATTAAAGGAAATCGGGTTTGAAAATGTCTATGTTGTAAAAGAGCAGGAATTGCCAGACGGAGAGTTCCCGACAGTAAGTTATCCAAACCCGGAAGCAAAAGAGGCATTTGAACTTGGATTAAAACTGGCAAAAGAGATCGATGCGGATTTGGTTCTTGCGACAGACCCTGACGCTGACCGCCTTGGAGTTTATGTAAAAGATACAAAGAGCGGAGAATATATTTCTCTTACAGGAAATATGTCAGGCTGTCTCCTTGCAGATTACGAGATCGGACAAAGAAAAGAATTAAAAGGACTTCCGGAAGACGGAGCGTTAATTAAGACAATCGTTACGACAAATATGGCAGATGCGATTGCAAAAGCATACAATATCAGACTGATAGAAGTTCTGACAGGATTTAAATTTATCGGACAGCAGATTCTTAATTTTGAGCAGAGCGGAAAAGGAACGTATCTGTTTGGATTTGAGGAAAGTTATGGATGCCTGATCGGAACTCATGCAAGAGACAAAGATGCAATCGTGGCTACGATGGCTCTTGCTGAGGCTGCTGCATATTATAAGACAAAAGGAAAAACATTATGGGATGCCATGATTGATATGTATGAAAAATACGGATATTACAAAGATGATATCAAATCGATTACATTAAAAGGCATCGAGGGACTGGAAAAAATTCAGTCGATTCTGGAGACTTTGCGCAATGATCCGCCGGTACAAATCGGAGACTATAAGGTAATCTCAGCAAGAGACTACAAGAAGGATACGATTAAAAATCTGGAGACAGGAGAAGTGACTCCGACCGGACTTCCGAACTCAAATGTCCTTTACTATGATCTGACAGACGATGCATGGCTTTGTGTAAGACCTTCTGGAACAGAACCGAAGGTAAAATTCTATTATGGCGTAAAAGGAACGTCCCTGGAAGATGCAGATCAGAAATCAGCAGCTCTTGGAGAGAAAGTATTGGAGATGATCAATGCAATGCTCTAAGACGGACAAGTCTCTAACAGAGGCGATTGAGGAGCTTTGCGATCTTGTATCAAAACTCAGAAGTGAAGAAGGATGTCCTTGGGACAGGGCTCAGACTCATCAGAGTCTGAAGCCCTGTATTGTCAATGAGGCGGCAGAAGTACTGGCAGCGGCAGATTTGTGCGAGAAATTGAAAGATGCCGAAAATTTATGTGAGGAATTGGGAGATTTGCTTTTCTTAATTGTTTTGCAAAGTCAGATTGCAAAAGAGGAAGGACTTTTTACATTTACCGATGTGATTCAAAGAATTAATGAAAAAATGATCAGACGTCATCCACATGTTTTTCACGATGAAAACAGCAGGGGAAAAAATCCAGGCTGGGAAGAGATCAAAAGACAAGAAAAGAGCAGAAAAGAAGAGTCATTTTTTGAAGAACAGAAAAAAGCGCTTCACACAGCGCAGGAGGAAATGATCGATCATTTAAAAAAAGAGATAGAAAAGGGAAAACATTAAGATTTTCCTTGGTTTTTTTAAAAGCATGTCAGAAATTTTGAAATGTCCTTGACAAACAATAGGGAAGAGGTTATAAATAGACGTAAGAGTTTCAGAACTGAAAAAGTGCTGGAAACTCAAAACTTGATGAATATTGTCGAGCTTGAAAAAGCGGCAGGCAGACTCAGAAGATTTCGCTTTGACCCACAGAACAATGACATGTTCTGATATCAGGCATGACTAAGAGAGAAATAAGAGGAGGAAATAATCCATGAACAAAACAGAATTAATTGCAGCAGTTGCCGGAAAAACAGAGTTGACAAAGAAAGATACCGAAAAAGTATTGAAAGCATTTACAGATGTAGTTGCCGAAGAGTTAAAAAAAGGCGAAAAAGTACAGCTGGTTGGATTCGGAACCTTTGAAGTATCCGAGAGAGCAGCAAGAGAAGGAAGAAATCCTCAGACTGGCGAAACTATGACTATTGCAGCATCAAAAGCTCCTAAGTTTAAAGCTGGAAAAGCTTTAAAAGACATGATCAACGCATAGGAACAAGCATTGATTTCATAACTTTTTGGAAACCGAAGATAAATAGTAATCGAAAATAGAGAAAGAAAAGGGCTGTTGCAGAATCATTTGCAGCAGCCCCTTTGTCTGATACGATATTTGTACGGTTATTATAAAGAAGGAAACACAAAAAAGGAGGCAAACATGAGACTTGATAAATACTTAAAAGTATCTCGCTTAATAAAAAGAAGAACCGTAGCAAATGAAGCGTGCGACGCAGGAAGAGTACTGATCAATGATCGGACGGCAAAAGCATCAGCTGATGTCAAAGAAGGGGATATCATAGAAATTCAATTTGGTACGAAGTCTGTCAAAGTGGAAGTAGTCAGTGTCCAAGAGACAGTAAAAAAAGACGAAGCAAAAGAAATGTACCGATATCTCTAGAAGCATAAATGGGATCTGAAAAGCATAGATTACAAGTAAGAATATGCGGCAGGAGGAAACCATGGAAGAGAAGCAGAGTTTGCAAAACCACCGGATCTCTCTGGCAAGCAGGCAGTTTGGAATAATTACAGGCGTTTCGGATGTAGTGTCTTTTGATGTGACGGAGATTGTACTGGAGACAGAGATGGGAATGCTGATGATTAAAGGAAAAGATCTTCATGTTAACCGGCTGACTCTAGAAAAGGGAGAAGTAGACATTGAAGGAATGATCGACAGCTTTACGTACTCAGAAGGAGGACACCGAAAACAAGGAGACTCTCTGCTTGGAAGGCTGTTTAAATAAATGGCAGTCAGCCATGTGATCAGTCAGGAAGCCATCCTTTTTTTGCAGTCGGTGGCGGCAGGGGGAGTGATCTGGCTCTTCTACGACTTTTTGATTGTTTTTAGAAAAGTAATTTCCCACAATATTCATGTAGTGAACCTGGAGGATTTTTTCTATTGGATTTTGACAGGCATTTTTATCTGCTATTTGATTTTCCGAAGCAATGAGGGAATGATCAGAGGATTTTCTATCGTAGGTATATGCCTGGGAGCGTTTTTTTATCATGAGACAGTCAGCAGATTTGTACTAAAAGGAATGACATGCTTCTTCCTATGGCTGAAAAAGATTATTTGCAGAGTTTTTCTGATAATAGGAAAATTGTTTTTCTGGATAAAACCATTGCGAAAAAAAATAAAAAACGCTAAAATAAAGAAAAAGCGAAAGAAGGAACAGGATGGCAACAAGAAGAAAACAAAAAAGAAGAAAAAGAATACGCATAGCGGATCGATTCACTGTAGTCGGAATCTCGACCGTGGCGGGAATTCTGATCGTGGCTGTTCTGATTTTGACACACCAGGAACAGCAGATTTACAGTGCAAACAGCGCAAGAGATCAGGAACTCCAGGCAGAGAGCGAAAAAGAAAGCGAACGGACAAAAGAAATCGAAGAATTAAAAGAAAAGATTAAAACAGATGAGTACATAGAAGAAATTGCAATTGAAAAATTAGGACTCGTGCCGAAAGACGAAATTATTTTTGAAGAGGAAAACTAATGCTTGACAGAAAAAAAGAAGTCGGGTATAATAAACAACTGTGTGGCGGAATAGCTCAGTTGGCTAGAGCACACGGTTCATACCCGTGGTGTCGAGAGTTCAAATCTCCCTTCCGCTATTTGAGTGAAAAGTAAAGGATGCTGTGATGTTTGACACAGCATCCTTTACTTTTTTATTTTCAAAGGAAAAGATTACGACAGCTGCAAAAAATAGAGAGGTCGATGCAAAAGAGGATGCAGATTTTGTCAATAAATTTATAGAAAGGACTGCCTGTTTTTGACAGATATTTCATGAAAAAAGAAGTATAATACCCCATTGATAACCGGATTGTCAGGAGGGGAAAACATGGGGATATGGATTGCTGTTTTGATGATTTTCTTTGTGGGAAGCACCCTTTGGTCTTACCATAGAGGAAAAACTCAGGAAGAAATTGATCAGGAACAGACCGCTGCAACTCTGGCAGGACCCGGCAGAGAACTGATCTTGAAATATTCAGATTCTTTTCAGCAGCTTGCAGAGACTTTTCGGGAAATGCCGACAAAAAAAGAAAGATTATCCGAAGAAGAGGTTCAAGAGATTTTTCGAGAGGTGGAAAATCACCTGTGCAGAAAATGTGAGCATTGGGGAGAATGCTGGAAGAGAGAATATTATCAGACATATCGAATGCTCTATGAGATGTTAAGTGCAGCGGAGGAAGAAGGAGAATTATCGGGAGCTGAAAAAGTAGAAGGATTTCAGGATCGCTGTCTTTATGTAGATCAGATGCTGGAAGAAATGACACAGCTGTTTTATCGTGCAAAGCTAAATCTGATGTGGAGCAACAGAATGTTGGAAAACCGATCTATTATTGCTTCTCAGCTCTATGAGACAGCACAGTTGATGAATGGACTTGCCTCTAGAATTTACAGCGTCGAGGAACCGGACGACTGGCAAAAACAACAGATCCGTCTTCGAATGAAAATGAAAAAAGTACATGTTCGGGACATTTTGGTTCAGAATCAGGAACATAAGAAAATTTATATCACGATGAGAACAGTAAGAGGCTGCTGCATATCGACAAGAGAAGCAGCAAGTATCCTTTCAGAAGTATGCCACAGGGAAATGATACCGGCGCCTGAGAGCAAACGGATTGTAAATAAAGAATACAGTACCATACTGTTTGTAGAGGATACCGTTTATTATATGCTAAACGGAGTAGCAAAGGCGACAAGAGACGGAGAGATCATTTCAGGAGACAACTTTACATTTCTGACGAAAGATAATGGGCAGATGATTATGAGTCTCTGTGATGGAATGGGATCAGGAATTGGAGCAAGCAAAGAGAGTGAGACCGTAATAGAATTGCTGGAACAATTTCTGGATGCAGGATTTGGAATGGAGACAGCTGTGCGTATGATTAACTCTGTCATGGTATTAAGAGAAGACGAGGCGATTTTTTCCACAATCGATTTATGTGCAATCGATTTATATACGGGAAGCTGTGAAATGCTGAAAATAGGTGCGTCGACAACCTTTATCAGACGTGACGATCAAGTGGAAATGGTCCGCTCTACAAGTCTTCCGATCGGTGTTATGCAAAATGTAGACTGTGAACATACACAGAAAAAACTGAGATCCGGAGATTTTATTGTGATGGTTTCCGACGGTGTGCTTGACGCATTACCTTCTGGAAAAGCAGAGGAGATTATGGGAGAATGGATTTTACAGTCTCAGACGATGAATGCAAAAGAACTGGCAAGCGAACTTCTGGACTGTGTTTTGGCGCAGAGAAGTCATAGAGCAGAAGATGATATGACAATTTTGGTCGGATCAATATGGAAAAAATAGAAAGCGAGAAAGAGACTTGCTTTTTAAGAGGAAAGTTTGTATAGTAAAAAAAGAAGATAAAAAATGAAAGGACTTTCCTTTAAAATAAAAGAAAGGAACTGTACAAAAGGAGAAAAGAATACAAAACGTATGAAAAAAGGAATAGAAATGATCCGCCAATATCATATGATTCAGGAAGAAGACCATATTATAGCAGGTGTATCAGGAGGACCTGACTCGGTATACCTGCTTTTTCTGTTGTTAGAGTATCAAAAACAGAAACCGTTTTCTATCAGCGTGGTTCATGTAGAACATGGGATACGGGGCGAAGAAAGCAAAAGAGATGCAGAATTTGTCAGACAGCTCTGCAAAAGAGAAAAAATTCCGTTCTTTTTATTTGAGGTAGATGCGAGAAAAGAGGCAAAAGAAAAAAGACTTTCTCTGGAAGAGGCATGCAGAGTGCTGCGGTATCGTTCTTTTGAAAAAGCAATGGAGCAATATAAGGGAGACAAGATTGCCATAGCCCATAATGAAGAAGACCAGGCCGAGACGATGGTGTGGAATTTAGCGCGAGGCAGCGGACTGACCGGACTTTGCGGGATCTGGCCCGTAAGAGGCAGAATTATCCGCCCATTGCTTACGACAAGCCGTCGAGAAATAGAAGGATGGCTAAAAAAAAATCAGATAGAAACATGTCAAGATATCACAAATACGCAGGATATTTATACAAGAAATAAGATCAGAAGAAAGATTTTGCCAAAGCTGCAAGAGGAAATCAATGTACAGTCTTCCAGACATATCGCACAGGCATGCTATAAAATACAAAAAGCAGAGTGTCTGCTGCAAAAAATGACGGACATAGCTCAAAAGGAATGCGTGGAACAAAAAGAGAATCAGATTCTAATTCAGATAGAAAAGTTTGAGAGACAAGAAGAGATTATTCAGGAATATCTGCTGCGCCGTTGCGTGGAAATATTAACAGGAAGCCTCAAAAATGTGACGCAAAAACATATTGAAAATCTGAGGAATATTTCCAAGAAAGCAGACGGACGCCAGATTAGCCTTCCTTTTGATGTGGTGGGAAAAAAAGAAAATGGGAATCTGATTCTTTGCACAGCAGAAAGCCTGAAAAAGAGAAAAAATAAAAAGATACACAAGACATATGCTGAAATTACTGCGCCTTGTCAAATGAACTTAGGGAATGTTACAGTGGAATGCTGTATAGAGGAGAGCAAAAGTCAAATAATTCCAGAAAAATCATATACGAAATGGATAGATTATGATACAATAAAAGATAAATTGATTTTACGCAACAGGCTTCCGGGAGATTATCTGATTATTAATCGATCAGGAGGAAAAAAGAAACTAAAGGACTACTTTATTGACCAAAAAATTCCAAAAGATCAGAGAGATTCTGTACTGCTGCTTGCAGATGGCTCCCATATCCTGTGGGTAGTCGGATATCGGATCAGTGAAGCGTGTAAAGTAAAAGAAAATACAAGAAAAATATTAAAAATAAAAATCACAGAGGAGAATTGAGATGGAACATAAGATTAGAGAATTACTAAGTGAATCAGAAGTAAATCACAGAATCAGAGAAATCGGAGAACAAATCAGTCAGGATTTTGCAGGAAAAAAAGTACATTTAATCTGTGTGTTAAAAGGCGGTGTGTTTTTTACGTGTGAATTGGCAAAACGTATCACGATTCCTGTGTCGATGGATTTTATGTCTGTCAGCAGCTATGGAGCTGGAACAACCTCAAGCGGAATAGTAAAAATTGTAAAGGATCTGGATCAGCCTTTGGAAGGAAAAGATGTTATTATTGTGGAGGATATTATTGACTCCGGAAGAACTTTAAGTTATCTGATGGAGATTTTGAAAAAAAGAAAGCCAAATAGTATGACAATTTGCACTTTGCTCGATAAACCGGAGAGACGGGTAGCAGATGTGGAGGTAAAATATGTCGGCTTTAATATTCCAGATGAGTTTGTTGTCGGATATGGTCTTGACTATGATCAGGAATACAGAAATCTTCCTTACATCGGAGTAGTAGAAGTGTAGAAAGGAGAAAATAGGAATTGAAAAAAAGTTCAAGAGGTCCGGGTTTTTATCTGATGCTGATTGCTATCGTGATCCTGGCTTTTATCGTATTAAAAATAGGATTTACGCCGCGCAACAATTATACGTACCAGCAGTTTAATCAGGCGGTGGAAGATGGACAGGTGGAGCAAGTAGATATTCACCCAAATCAGCAGGTTCCTACAGGACGGATTATCATTTATATGAAAGATGGTTCTTACCAGGATCTGAATGTGACAGATATCAATGACGTGGAAGAAATTTTAGGAACAGCAGGGATTCCGTTTTACGTATTTGATATGGAGAGGGACAATGTCTTCTGGACTTCCATTTTCCCGATTATTATGATGGGAATTTTAATCATCTTCCTGTTTATTTTTATGAATCGGCAGTCAAACGGAGGCGGTTCGAATAATCGGATGATGAACTTTGGAAAAAGTCATGCTAAAATTATACTTCCGGATGTAAAGAAAATTACTTTTAAAGATGTAGCAGGTCTTCAGGAAGAAAAAGAGGATCTGGAAGAAATTGTAGATTTTTTGAAGTCTCCGAAGAAATATCTGGAAGTAGGAGCAAGAATTCCAAAGGGAGTTCTTTTAGTAGGACCGCCTGGAACAGGAAAGACCCTTCTTGCAAAAGCAGTTGCCGGAGAGGCAGGAGTACCGTTCTTCAGTATCTCGGGTTCCGATTTTGTAGAAATGTTTGTAGGAGTAGGAGCCTCAAGAGTACGTGACTTGTTCAGTGAAGCAAAGAAAAATGCACCATGCATTATTTTCATTGATGAAATTGATGCAGTTGCACGCAGAAGAGGAACAGGACTTGGAGGCGGTCATGATGAAAGAGAACAGACTCTGAATCAATTGCTGGTGGAAATGGACGGTTTTGGAGCGAATGAAGGCATTATTGTGATGGCTGCGACAAACCGTGTCGATATTCTAGACCCGGCTATTTTAAGACCCGGACGTTTTGACAGAAAAGTAGGAGTAGGAAAACCGGACAGAAAAGGCAGAAAAGAAATTTTGGAAGTTCATGCAAAAGGAAAGCCTCTGGGAGATGATATTAATCTGGATGAAGTTGCTCAGACAACAGCAGGATTTACAGGCGCAGATTTAGAGAATCTTCTAAACGAAGCAGCGATCTATGCAGCGAAAGATGGAAGAGTTTATCTGCTGCAAAAAGACATCAATCTTGCCTTTATTAAAGTTGGAATCGGCGCTGAAAAAAGGAGCAAGATCGTATCGGAAAAAGAAAAACGCATTACAGCTTATCATGAGACGGGGCATGCTATTTTGTTCCATGTGCTGCCTGATGTAGGACCGGTTCACACAGTGTCAATTATTCCGACAGGAATGGGAGCAGCAGGCTATACCATGCCGATGCCGGAAAAAGATGAAATGTTCCGCACGAAGGGACAGATGATTCAGGAGATTATCGTAGATCTGGGCGGACGTGTGGCAGAGGAAATGGTAATTGGCGATATTACAACAGGAGCGTCTCAGGATATTAAACAGGCGACGGCTCTGGCCAGAGCAATGGTGACAAAGTTTGGAATGTCTGACAGTATAGGCTTGATTCACTATGCGGATGATGAGGACGAAGTGTTTATCGGGAAAGATCTTGCCCATACAAGAGGATACGGAGAAGAAGTAGCGACGAAGATTGATCAGGAAGTAAAACGTATTATTGATGAGGCATATCAGGAAGCCAAAAGAATTATTTCAGAACATGAAGACGTTCTGCATAGAAGTGCAAAATTGCTGATGGAGAAAGAAAAAATCAGCGGAGAAGAGTTTGAAGCACTTTTTGTGGCGGAGAATGAAGCAAATTGACGAGAAGAAAAGGAAATATGATGTCGAAAATACACAAAAAAGGTTCTAAAGAAAACAGAAGTTTGTGCACACTTAAATGGGTACCGATGATATACTATACATCGTAAAAACCCCCCCCAATACATTATATAGTTTTTGCTACACCCCATAAGAAGAAATACCTTCTCCGAAAAAAGACAGCGAGTACGTGCTGTCTTTTTTCATTTATATAGGCAACTGCTTCTCCTATAGGATGAAAAAATTGATAGGATCGTATTCTTTCAGAAAATAAAAAATTGAGATGACAAAATAAAAAGAAATATTTTAAAATTGGATGGTTTATAATATAATAGGGGAAAGGGAGGATACTTTGCAGTGGGAGTATGAAACAGGCGGGCACAAAGAGGTTCTGATACTTGTAAAAGTCAGAAAGATAGTATAAACTAAAATAAGCGAAGCAGAGAAAAAAGGAGAACGCACATGGATCCCAAACGACTGGACAAGGTATTGAAGACTCAGAAATATATCATGGATATGCGTCCGATTTTTAATATGGATGCTTTATTCAGCGATCAGACGAAAAATTACATGGACCCGATTGAACCAAAGCCGGGGCAGAAAGTAACGATTCGATTTCGAGCTGCAAAAAATAATGTAGATGTTGTATTTTTTATCAGCGGAGCAATCCGTCAGGCAATGGAATACGAAAAAACAGTGGGGAGATTTGTTTATTATAAGATTGAAATTGAAGTAGGTACAGAAACAATACGGTATTATTTTGAAATCAGAGCAGGAAAATTGAGATGCTTTTATAATAAGAAAGGAATCTCACAAAACCTTCAGGACTATTATGCATTTACGATTGTTCCGGGATTTTCAACACCTGACTGGGCAAAGGGCGCTGTGATGTACCAAATTTTTGTGGATCGTTTTTATAACGGAGATACCGCAAACGATGTAGAGGACAATGAATATTATTATATTGGCGGTATGACAAAGAAAATAGAAGACTGGGATCAGTACCCCGCAACTTCTATGGCAATCCGTGAATTTTACGGAGGAGATCTCCAGGGAGTCATAGACAAACTGGACTACCTTCAGGATCTTGGCATAGATGTAATCTATATGAATCCGATTTTTGTATCACCGTCAAATCATAAATATGATATACAGGATTACGATTATGTAGATCCGCACTATGGAAAGATCGTAAAAGACGGGGGACATACATTAGATCATGGGGATCATGATAACCGTCATGCTACGAAATATATTCAGCGCGTTACAGATAAAGAAAATCTGGAAGCAAGCAATCAGCTTTTTATCCGGCTTGTTGAAGAAGTACACAGACGGGGAATGAAAATCATTTTAGACGGAGTATTTAATCATTGTGGATCTTTCAATAAATGGATTGACAGAGAACGGATTTATGAAAAACAGGAAGGTTATGAAAAAGGCGCTTATATTGCGGCGGACAGTCCTTACAGAAGTTTCTTTAAATTTAACAATGAACATGAGTGGCCATATAATCCCTACTATGATGGATGGTGGGGACATGACACGCTGCCAAAACTCGTCTATGAGACGTCTCCAAAACTGGTAGAGTATATTATGGAGATTGGACGCAAATGGGTATCACCCCCGTTTAATGCAGACGGATGGAGGCTGGATGTGGCAGCCGACCTTGGTTTTTCCAATGAATATAATCATAAATTCTGGAAGGAATTTCGAAAAGTTGTAAAGAAGGCGAATCCAAATGCGATTATTCTTGCGGAGCATTATGGAGATGCAGGAAGCTGGCTTAGAGGCGATGAATGGGATACTGTGATGAATTACGATGCCTTTATGGAGCCTTTGACATGGTTCTTTACAGGAATGGAAAAACACAGTGACAATTACAGAGAAGATATGCTGGGAAATGCCAGATCTTTCGTAGATGCAATGAATCATCACATGTCGAATTTCCTGACGCCGTCTCTTCAGACAGCGATGAATGAACTTTCTAATCATGATCATTCCAGGTTTCTGACAAGAACAAATCATATGGTAGGGAGAGTAGATAAACTAGGACCTGAGGCAGCAGCGGAAAATGTCAGTATTCCGGTGATGCGAGAAGCAGTGGTAATGCAGATGACATGGCCTGGAGCGCCTACCATCTATTACGGAGACGAAGCAGGACTGTGCGGTTTTACAGATCCTGACAACAGAAGAACATATCCTTGGGGAAAAGAAAATACAGAATTGATTCGCTTTCATAAAGAAATGATTCTGATTCATAAAGCACATACAGTGATCACTCATGGCAGTCTGAAAATACTGAGTGCAGACTATAACTGTTTAAGTTACGGACGCTTCAGTCTGGAAGAGCAGATTTTGGTTGCATTTAACAATAATAAAGAGCAGAAGACTATGGTAATTCCGGTATGGCAGCTTGGAGTGGAAGAAAACGCACAGATGGTGCGTCTGATGGTCACAGACGAAGAGGGATTTTCTACAAAAGCTCAGATTTTTAATGTGGAGAAAGGGCATGTCAGACTGGAAATGATGCCGCTTTCGGCAGTAGTATTGAAAAAAATTATAGATACAGACAGACAAAAAAATAATGTGACAAAACAAGAGAAACAAAAAGAAAATTAGATAAAAAAGATCTCCTAAATTTAGAGAAAATGTCTGAAAGCAAAGAGGTAAGAAAGAAATGACTTCTGAAGATGCAGACAAATTTTCCGGTTTGGAGATCTTTTTTTAGAAAAAAATACAGATGTTATTAAAATAACGTAGTTGGCGACAAAACAACGTAGTTGACGACAAAAAACTTGAACTGGTCAAAATGATTAATTATAATAAAAATGTCTAATAAAAAATATATATAATTACTAAAGGGGTTTTGAAAAAATATGTAATTATATATAAAAAAAGATAATGGAGGAGACAAATATGAAAAGAAGTAGTAAAAAAAGACTGCATAAGACTGTGACAGCCGCAATGGCAGTTGCAATGGTTGCGTCTTCTATGACCACTGCTTTTGCAGAAGAAGCAACAGATGCATCTGCTGCAAAATATGAAGTGATTGAGACAGAGTGGGGTTACAATGAAGTAGTTCAAGATGGAGGAAAAACATTAACATATTCTCCAACATCTGGAGTTACTTTACTGGAAGATGACGGGTATGCATTCAAGGATTTGAACCAGAATGGTCAGCTTGATACATATGAAGACTGGCGTCTGAGTACAGAAGAAAGAGCACAGGCTCTTGCTGATATGATGGTAGCAGACGGACGGGAAGGCATTGAATCGATCGCAGGATTAATGCTTTACAGTGCTCATACAGCAGTTACTTCTGAAACTGTTTCCGGAACTGAGATTGACGCTCGTGCACGTACACAGGACGGAACAACGACAATGGACGCTATCACAGAGAACAAACTGCGTCACGTTCTTGTCACATCAGTTGCAAGCCCTGAAATCGCTGCAAAATGGAGCAACAATCTGCAGTCTATCGTAGAAGGTATGGAATATGGAATTCCATGTAATAACAGTTC
>CALWCS010000061.1 GCA_944376425.1 uncultured Lachnospiraceae bacterium
TGTCGTAATTCCTGCTTTTTTGTACTCTTCTTCCTTCTTTCGCTCTGCTTCCAGATACTCCTGATACTTTTTTTCCGTCAATGCGCTTTCATAACTGTCTTCCGCCGTTTCGGCTGCTGATGCTTCCTGAGTATCCTGCTTGGACCCATTTTGGGATTGTTCTGCAATTTCAATCATAATATCTTCCATTTCGTTTTGCGGGTTTTCTGCTGTCTCCTCTTGTATTCCCACTTCCTGGCAGAGATGTACCACACCGTCTTCTCCTGTAATCGCAATTGTCTGCGCATGAACCGCCATGCCAGTCCCGATTGCTGTCACCATAGCTAAACATGCTGTTATAAGTTTTTTCTTCATATCAAAACCTCCTTTTTTTCATGATTAGCATAGTGATTTTTTTTGAACTTTTTACGAAGATTTTATGTGGTTTTCATGGAGAAAGAAAAATATACTCCTTCTTTGCTGTTTTCCATTTTGTAATCTGCATCGTGCTGTTCCAGCACCATTTTAACGATATATAATCCCAGTCCGCTTCCTCCTGTGGCACGATTTCTTGAACCATCGACCCGGTAAAACGCTTCAAAAAGATGCGGCAGCGCTTCTTCCGGTAAAAATACACCTGTATTCTCAATCCGGAAAAAAATCTCATTTTTTTGCTGTTTTAAAGAAATCCGGATTGTTTCTTTTTCCGGACTATAACAGATTGCATTAATAATTACATTTCGAAATACCTTTTCCATCATTTTCTCATCCGTCTCACGATACAGATGATCAGGAATCTCAGCTAAAAGCTGAAGATTTTTTTCTTCCATCAGCTCTGTCGTATCAGCAAGCTGAATTCTGATTTGTTCTGCAAGATCTGTTTTCTTTTTTCTGCGTATTTTTCCGCTTTCCATACGTGAAATCGTCAGCAGTTCCTGTATCATTGCTTCCATATTATCAGTCACTTCCAACGAACGTTTCAGATAATACTCTTGGTTTTGATAGGCGCCGATTTTGGAAATCATCCCCCCTAAATGTCCTTTTAAAATCGTCACCGGTGTCTTTAACTCATGAGATACTGCTGAGAAAAAGGCAATTCTTTTTTTCTCCAGTTCTTTTTCTTTTTCCATATCACTTTTTAACTTCTCATTTGCTTTTTGCAAATTTTGCAGCGTCTCTGAAAGATTCTCCGAGAGTTCATTGAGGGAACGTCCGAGAATTCCCACTTCGTCGCCTCTGACAGCCTGACATTTCTCATCAAAATCAAGAGATGCCATTTTTTTTGAAATACGGCTTAATTCAATAATCGGTCTTGCCAGATAGGCGGAAGTTCCAAATGCAATAAAAACGGCCATAGAACAGACAATCCCTACAATATACGGCAAAATTCTCTTCAGAATGTCTGCCGCCTGACTGACCGCCTTCATTCCTCCGATCACAACCAAAGTATACTGTTGTTCTCCGATCACAGCATCATATTGTTTCATCGTTTCAGCAGTCCCATTTTCGTACATCTGTGTCGTAATTCCTACGGCATAAACGTCTTCTTCCTCGCCATTTTCTTCTGCTTCCATGGCTGTATCAGCTCTTTTTACCGCTTCTTCCGTCCAAATAACGGTTTCTTGTTCTGTCTCTGACGCAGCATATGGATAGACTGTATTTCCCTCTTTGTCCAAAAGCACCAGCTGCGTCTGATATGTCATCTCAAAATAAGAAAGTATCGTCTCTGCCTGTTCTACTGTGTCATACGATTTCAGTGTCTCAATTAGCTCTTCTGATGCCTCCTGTAATGCCTGATCCAGTTCGTTTGTGTAAGTAACCGGCAAAAAAAAGGCAATACATCCGTAAGTCACAGCGCTGCTGACACAAAGTACAAAAACAGTAACAAAAAAAATTTTAATGGAAAGGCTATTTTTTATTTTTCTTATCAATCCGGTATCCCACTCCTCTGATTGTGTCAATATAATCTGCCCTTATCTTTTTTCTTAGATTTTTAATATGCGTATCTACAATCCGTTCCTCTCCAAAATAATCCTCTCCCCAAACCTGATCCAAAAGCATTTGCCTTGTCATAACACGTCCTAAATTGTTCAGCATTACATGCAGAAGCTCAAACTCTTTTTGCGTCAATTCCACTTCTGTATTGTTAAAAAAGACATGATGTCCGGTCAGATCCATCTTTAAGTTACGGTATCTGATCTCCTGTGTTTCTTCTTTTGTTTCTTCTATCGATGCTCTTCTTAAAAAATTTGCGATTTTCCTCAAAAGCACCGGCATAGAAAACGGCTTTGTGATATAGTCATCGGCAAGCAGCTCTAACCCTCTGATCTGGTTTTCTTCCTCCTCCAGCGCTGTCAGCATGATAATCGGGATATCCGAGGATTTTCGGATGAACTCACACACTGTAAATCCATCGATTTTAGGCATCATAATATCTAAGAGAACCAGCTGATAATTTCCATTTTGGAATTTCGAGATTCCATCCAGACCATCATCTGCCAGTGTCACACGGTACCCTTCTTCTGTCAGATAATTTTTCAATACTTCCTGAATATCGGTTTCATCTTCGATTACCAAGATTTGTTTCATCTTTTATTTCTCCATTTTTTTCAGCAATTTTTTAAAGTCGAAGTAAAATAACGTCACAGTTGTCAAAACTGCCACCGTATCTGCAATCGGTTCCGCCAAAAAGACCGCCTGTACTTTATTTGGCAGAACCATAGGCAGAATATAAATCAGCGGGATCAGCACTAAAATTTTTCTGAAGATTGCAAGGAAAGCACTGATTTTTGAATTTCCGAATGCAATAAAACTCTGCTGGCACGCAATCTGAATTCCCATCAGTAAAACGCCTGCCATATAAATGCGAAGCGCCCACTGTGCAGTTTGGGCAAGTTCTGAATCATTCGTAAAAATCGCCACAAACAGAGACGGAAATAACTCTACTGCGACCCACAGAACAAACGAATAAGCAAAACAAGATAGCAACTGCAGTTTAAATGCCTGCTTCACCCTCTTTGTGTTTTTCGCTCCGTAATTATAGCTGATAATTGGCTGTCCTCCTTGAGTCAGACCTTGAAGAGGCAAAAGTGCAAACTGCATCACACTAGAGAGAATCGTCATCGCACCGACAGCAAGGTCTCCTCCATACCGAAGCAAAGAAGAATTGAAACATAAAACAAGAATGCTCTCTGTCGCCTGCATCGTAAACGGTGCAACGCCAAGTGCAATACAAGGCATCAGCACCGGCATACTGATCTTAAAGTTCTCTTTTTTCAGACGTAATACCGTCTTTTTTCCTGCTAAAAACCAAACTGCCCAGACAGCACTCAATGCCTGTGACAAAATCGTAGCAAGTGCAGCACCTTCCACTCCCATATGAAATCCGAAAATAAAAATCGGATCCAGTACAATATTGGTTATTGCTCCTATTACAACAGTAAGCATACTGATTTTTGAAAATCCCTGTGCTGAAATAAACATATTCATGCCTAAAGTAATCTGCACGAAAATCGTTCCAATCGCATAGATCGTAATGTATTTATCTGCATAGGATATTGTGTTTTCACTTGCCCCAAATAAGTACAGAAGCGGTTCTTTAAAAATCAGCACCAAAGCTGTCAGTATCACTGCTACTAGGATCAGCGCCACAAAACAGTTTCCCATAATCTTTTCTGCTTTATCGTTTTCTTGTTTTCCCATGTAGATGCTTGCTCTTGGAGCGCCTCCCATACCGACAAGATAGGCAAACGCTGAGATAATCATAATAATCGGAAAACACACTCCCAGACCGGTCAGCGCCACAGAGCCTGTCTCTGGAATATGTCCGATATACATTCTGTCTACCATATTATAGAGTGCATTTACAAGCTGAGAGGTAATAGCAGGAACGGCAAGTTTTACCAAAAGTCGTCCTACCGGTTCTTTTCCTAAATCTACTTCTCCTGACATTTTTATCATTTTATTTCCCATCCCTTTCTTTAAAACGTTCCAGAATTTTCCTTATTGTTATTTCCATCTGGTTAATTTCTTCCTGTGAGATATCTGCAAGAAGTTCTTCATTCATCTCCGTAATCTCTTCCATCAGATGATCAATCAAAGGGGCCGCTTCTTGTGTCAGCAAAATGCGCTGAATTCTTTTGTCAGAGGAATCTTTCATGCACTGAATCAATCCTCTTGCTGCAAGCGAATCCAGACTTCTGCTGACTAATCCTTTCGAAACTCCTAAAACCATTCTCAGTTCGTTTCCTGTATTAATCGAAGGATTATTAGAAAGTAAAATCAAAATTGAAATTTCATTCGGTGAAAAGTTCTGATCTTTCAGTCTTGCATTGATCTCATTGGCATAAACCCTTCTGATCTGAGAAAAATATCCCAGCATCGTCTCCACACTTTTTTTCATAGGAACCTTCTTTCTCTAATAGTTTACTTGTAAACTATTACTATTATAGTCTCTGTTTTTCTCTCTGTCAATCGATTGTCCTTTGAAAATTCTGTTATTTTTTCAGAAAATCATCTAAGAATCCCAAAATATCATTAAGAATAAAAAAAGAGGAAGCTATTGCAGAATATTTTCTTTCTTCTAACTCAAAAAAATCTTCTGCAATAGCTTCCTCTTTTTTCTGTCTGTCAGCTATCTCGCATTATTTCTGTCATCTCATCCAGCCGTCGGTCTAAGGCATGATAAAACATTGCAATATGTGCCCCATCTGCCAGAGTATGATTGTACAACACCGATACAGGAATCCGTATTTTAGAACCATGTCCGGATACTGATACCCCATACGTTTTTTCTTCTGTCCTCTTATTTTTGTCGTTTTCTCACTACATTTTGCATTGTCAGCACAAATGCCGGCGGCAGATTTCTCAGTTCATATTGACAATTTACAATCTTAAAATATTTCGTAAAAACATGTTTTTTAAATAAAGTATACTGAAACGTTATAAATTTTCCTTCTCTTCCAATCACTCTTTTTGTTGCCTTTAAAATCGCATCTGTAACCGGTTTAGGCAAAGAAGCGAACGGAAGTCCTGATACTACACAGCAGTTCTTTGGCTTTCCATGCTTTGCCAAAAACTTTTCGACATCCTCTGCACTGCCATGATAAATCGTAACCGTATGATTTTTTCCATAACGCTTTTTTAAATTGCGGTAAAATTTCTCATTTTGTTCAATCAGCAGTAACGGGGTTTTTCTGTTTTTTCTTCTGAGCAGCTCTCTTGTAAAGACTCCGGTTCCCGGTCCATATTCTATGATGCAGTCACACGTTTGAAAATTAATATCTTTTACCATCTTTTTCGCTAAAAAATGACTGCTGGGCGCAACTGCGCCGATAGTAAAAGGGTGCCGTATATATTCTCCAAAAAAACTCATTGTTCTTATCTTTCCTTTCTCTTTTTTACAAATTAGACTATCTTTTTTAGATTTAAACAGATTCTAAAATCCGGATCTCTCCATCTTGAACCAGGATTGCCTGATAATCATGAATCACTTTTAAGTTCAGACTTTCCGAATACATTGCAACGATTTTTTTTGCCGCCTCTCCCATCTCTGGATTCTTATCGTGCGGCACTGTATAGAAATCGACCAGTCCTAATCCCGTATTCTCTTTTAAGTCCGGTGCTTTTTCCGGTTGATCCATCTCTGCCGAATATCCAATATCCGGACTTGCTACAATAGCTCCCGCCGATTCTCCTATATATAATTTTCCACTGTTTACTTCCTCTTTCAGCAGTTGATCGGTACCTGTCCGTTTTAGTTCTTGCAATAAAAAAAAGGTATTTCCTCCCGAAATAAAAATAAAATCGTTCTTTTTCAACGTACTTTGAATCGTTTCATAAGATGAGGCCGAAATTTCCAATTCATCCACTATTAACCCCAGCTTCTTTAGTTCCTGCTTTTCCATCTCAGGAAAAGAATCTGTATTTTCTACAATACTTGCCGTCGGAATATAGGTAATTCTCTTGTTTTTTAAATTTGGTTCTACTTTTTCTAACATACCGGCAACATTTTGAAACATAGAAACTAATAATATTTTCTGCATTTTATCCCCTCCTCACTTCAATACAATCTCAAACATCATTATACAAAGTGAATGCCATTTTATCAAGTAATCATTTTAACATAGAGTATTACATACACCGTTCCAAAGGCTGTCTCCTTATCAAGTGTAAAT
>CALWCS010000062.1 GCA_944376425.1 uncultured Lachnospiraceae bacterium
AGCTTTATCTCACATCCCATTTCTTTGGCATATCGAATATCTTCGGCTGAAATCTTTGTAATTCCCTCTGTATACACGTCTGAAAATGTGATGCGAGTGTGAAATGCTATCGAAGCCATAATTGCCATCTTTCTTCCCGCATCCAATCCTTCCACATCCGAAGTCGGATCCGCTTCCGCATATCCAAGTTTCTGTGCCATTTCAAGAGCTTCCTTAAAATCCATCCTGTTTTCTGTCATTTTTGTCAGAATAAAATTCGTTGTTCCATTTACAATTCCTATGATTTCTGTCAAATGATTGCCCGCCAAACATTCTTTGAGCGGTCGAATAATCGGAATTCCTCCTGCTACTGCCGCTTCAAACATAAAATCTCTCTGATACGTTTTTGCCGCGTCAAACAGGTCTTTTCCATACTCCGCAATTAAATCTTTATTTGCACTGACTACATGTTTTCCACACCGAAACGCATCCAAAATATATGTCTTTGCCGGCTCTATTCCCCCCATTACTTCAATTACAATCTGAATTTCCGGATCTTTTAAAATTTCCTGCACATTGTCCGTAAGCAGTTCTTTTGGTATTCCCGGTCGTTCTTTTTCCTTATTTTTGACAAGAATTTTTACAATTTCCAAGTCTGTGCCAATCTTATTGTTCATTTCCTCTTTCTGTCTTTCCAGAACTTTATAGACACCTGTTCCGACTGTACCTGCCCCCAGCAAAGCTATCTTTATTTTTTTTGACTCTCCCATTTTTCTATTTTCCTTTCTGGTTTCCATCTATGCGTTGAAAAAAGAATCGTTACATTCCCTTTAGAGATCATAACGATTCTTTTTCTTTTCTATTTTTTACTTTTCAAATCGTTTTACTAACAGAGGAAGCTGTTCTTTTTTCAGGAATAAATTGCTTCCCAGAGGATTCAGGATAATTCCTACGCCTTTTCCGATAAATCCTATCAGCTTGTCAAATGTTAAAATGATTGCACTGAATTTACTCTCTCTGTTATACTTTGAAAATTCCATCAGATCAGTAAACACAGGCAAAATCATATTTCCGTCCTGTCCTTTTAAATACGGAATCTGGATATTTTTCTGCTCATTTCCTGCTTCTGGGTCTACTCTGATAAATGGAACAAGATATCTTCCTCCAACTAAGTTTTTACTCATCTCTTCTTCTAACTGAGGAAGATTCTGTTTTTGACTTCTGTCAACATCTTTTCTTGCTTCCTGAAGGAAATATAACATCGTCAGTTCCAGAGAAGGGTTTGCCACCGCTGCCGCTTTATTTTTCATCTCTGCAAAATTAGGTTTTTTGCAGATACGTGTGAGGTTAAACATCATGCCTTCTGTACCGTAATCAAATAAGACATTGTCAACTCCCATATAAAACAGGCTTGTAAAAAATTGTAAGAATTTTTCATTTTCAACCTTTACACCCCGAAGCGCAATATGATTTTCTTTCTGTTTTTCTGCAACTTCTTTTAGTTTTTCCTCTGACGTAAAAATCCACGTCATATCTTCAAAGGTATTGGGATCACAAAATACAAACGGAGAATTTGTAGTCTGTGCATAAGCAACATAAAATGCATCCAGCTTTTTGAGTCTTTCAATAGCAAGTGAATAAAAGTAAGTAGCCTTTGTCATCAGCACTTTCAAAACATTTTCCTGTGCTTTTATTTTTCCTTCATTAAAATCTTTGATATTAGACTTTTGTTCTGTTTCCTGCTGCTCACTTTTTGATGCTTCCGGCTGCTCTTTCTTTAATTTTTCCAGATTCTCTGATACTTTTTTATGGTGCATGGCAGCCAATCGAAATACCGCATATGCCTCTTCCATAGAAAGCTGCTGATAAGCCTCCTGATCAAATTTGTTACTCAGCAATAAAGTATTTAGTTCTTGTAATCTTTCTTTTTCCATAATTCCTCGTTCTCTTTCTTAAATTTTTTGTGATGGTTCATCCCATCGCTCCTGTATAGAGTGAATATACACGAAACTTTCCGATTTTATACTGCCTTTTTCGATACAGATAAACCGTTTCTTTTTTTCGATGGAATCATTATACCATAGTGTTCAAAATTTCTCCACCCCTGAATTCACTTTTCTGACAAATTTCTTTTTCTTTTTTTTAAATTTCTCCGTCAATTTCTGCTAAAAATTCTAAAAAATAAATAAAATCCATCTGCTTTTTTACCTTCTATCGCTGTATAATCTATTTATTTTACCTTAAAATGCCCAAATGTTCCAGCAAAATTTTCAGACCTATTAAAATCAAAATCAGTCCTCCCGCAAGCTCTGACCATGATCGATATCTGCTTCCAAACAAGTTTCCAATCCATATTCCGGCTGCGGAAAACACAAATGTCACACAGCCGATCAGACAGACTGCAACCCCTATATTTACCTGTAAAAAAGCAAATGTAATGCCGACTGCCAAAGCATCGATACTTGTCGCAATTGCCAAAGAAAGCATTTCTTTTGGACGAAAAGACTGACTGATGTTTTCCTCTTTTTCTCTTGACTCTTTTATCATACTAATGCCGATCAATCCAAGAAGTATAAAAGCAATCCAGTGATCGATATTTGTAATCAGATTTTGAAAATGAATTCCCAGAAAGTATCCGATTAGAGGCATGAGTGCCTGAAACCCTCCAAAATATACACCCACAATTCCTGCTTCTTTCATCGTTGCTTTTTTCAGAGATAATCCTTTACAGATAGACACTGCAAACGCATCCATAGACAGTCCTACTGCCAGTACAAACAGTTCCCATAACTTCATGTTCTTCCTCCTTTTTTCTATGAAAGCTCCAAAATCTGATAGGATACCTCTGCTTTCTTTCTTTATTTTACAGGCTCTAAAAACTGTAAATTTACAAATTTTTGGGACAGCTTTTCATAGTTCGTCTAAAATATTTTTTTACTTTTTAAAGAGAATTCCTTTTCCATGCATCTTTAAGACTCATCTCTATCTATTTCAAAGGAAAAGCAAGAGAACTAACTTTCCTTTGAAACAAAAAAACTCACAGGACGGTATTGATAACTGTCCTGTGAGTCTCGCTCTTTCAGAATCTGCCAGATTTTCATCATTTTGTTGACAGATTCACAGTTTCACTGCAAGCTACTCCCCCACACCTTCTTATTTATAAAATCGTGCTTTCGATTGCCTAGATTGTGTCAATTCTCTTTCAGCAAAGAATATCATAGCTTCTTTGCTATGTCAATTCTCTTTTTTTATATTTAAGATTTATGTGCGAATCTTGGAGCAGAATTTATAGAGATAACGGTGTTCTCCATCTAAAAAAATAATGTTTAAATCAGCCCATACTGTCTTAGAGCAAAAAAGATGCCGTCTTCCATTACTTTTTTTGTCTGAAACATACAGATCTTAACTAATTCCTCAGGTGCTTCTCCCATCACAATGCTGTTTGGCACAGCCTGGAGCATTGGGAGATCATTCATACTATCTCCTATCGCATAACAATTTTCAATTGGAATTTGTAACTGTTTTCGTATATATTCTATTCCTGTTGCCTTAGAATATCCTTTTGGCACAATTTCCATCATTCCATGTTCTCTTTTTATACAGCAAAAATACTGCTCCATCCATTCCATAGCCTTTTCTTTGTCGCTTTGAGATACAAAATACAGGCAAAACTTATCAAAGTTTAAATCTGTTTCTGAAACTTCTTTAGGAATCTCTTTTGCCCTTTCACCGATTGTTTTTTTTATAAGACGGATATTATCATCAATCCATCCTGCCTCTGTGTCAAAATACATTCCGTCAAAACCTTCATAAAAAGCCGGGATATTCCACTTTCGAAAATTTTCTACTGTCTCAATACAAAGTGTATGCGGAAGACTGCTTTTTAAAAGCCATTGTCCATGATAAAATACGTACGTTCCACAGCCACAGATATATCCGTCAAATCCTATGTCTCTTATTTTTTTATCTACATTTCCCCATGTTCTTCCTGTATTAATGACTGCAATATGTCCCCGTTTTCGCATAATCTGAATTGCTTCTTTTGTACTTTCTGGAATTTCATGTGTTTCATTGTCTACCAGTGTACCGTCAATATCAAAAAATACAATTTTTTTGTCCACGTCTTTTCTCCTACTGTAAATGTTCCATATAAATTTTTACTTCATTCAGACTCTCTAATTTCGCTTCAAGTCTTTTTTCAATCTGCGGCAGGTTTTTTATCAGATCCGGAACCATAATTGCCCGTGTCCCAGCTGCAATTGCCGCTCTTAATCCATTTTCAGAATCTTCTAAAACGATTGTTTCTTCAGGAATAGTCCCAAGCAAACGGCATGCCGTTTCATAAATCTCAGGATCTGGTTTCGAGCGAGTCACCATATCACCACACAGGACAATATCCAGATAAGGAAACGTGCCTGCTTCTTTTAACTTCTGTTCTGCATATTTCCTGCTGGATGATGTTGCTACAGCAATTGGAATCTTTTTCTGTTTTAAAAATTCTAATAGTTCTAATAATCCCGGTTTCACAGGAATTCCATTCTCTTTTAAGTACTTTTCAGAAACTTTACGATACGTATCCAAAAATGTATCGTACGGAAAATTTTCTCCCATGGTTTCCAAAAAATATTGCCTGCGGCGTTTCCGGTTCATACCAAGAGTATGATAAATATGATCTCCAAAATTGTGATATCCCATCTGCTCTCCAACAATCTGCCATGATCTTTGTATCACTCTCTCCGTATCAAACATCAGTCCGTCCATGTCAAAGATGACCGCCTTCCATTGTCTTCTCAGCTCCAATGGCAAATGTCGTTTCACATAGGCATTACAGATTGCCCTGATCTCTTCCATTTTTTTCTTCGCTTTCTGATTTGTATAACAAATTTTGTTGATATTAGAATCGACCCATCGATGTTCTTCTAAGAATTGAAAACTTGCAGAAAAATTCAAATCAAAAATAAAGGCTAAATACGACACCCATTGATCCATATGCGTTTTTCTTGTACTTGTTAAAATACTATGTTCTTTTCTGATCTCTTCCAAAATATGATCCGATATTTCTTCTGCTCCGACTGTTTCTTCTGAACAGTCAAACAATGTCTCTATTTTTTCCGTATCCTTTACACGGAAATTGTCTAATTTGTCTGCATCCCGGATAATCCGGCAATGCAGTTTCTCTTTTTGTGTCAGACCGGGTGGTAATTGATATGCCGAATGATTGGCTATCGCTGTTTTTATTATAGTATCATACGCCGTTTCTGCCGTAAATTCTCTGATTTTTCCGTCTTCAAACAACACTTTGATTCCAAATTGAGCATGATCAAATTTTTTGTCATCAAAACTTTTAAATTTCTTTAGCTGTTCAAATCGTCCGATATCATGAAGAAGCGCAATGAAAAGAGCCAGCTGAGTGTCTTCCTGGCTCATTTTTTCTTTTTTGCAGATATACTCTGCCGTCTTTAAAACAGCAAACGTATGAACTTTTTTCAACCGAATTTTATCGTCTTGTATATCATAAAGCTTTAAATATTCTTCAAATTTTTTCTTTGCATACGTTAAATCTATCATGACTTCTGCCTCACAGCGCAATGAAACGGCTGGTTCCTAAACGCTGTGCTCCAAGTTTCAAAAATCTCTCCGCATCTTCTAAAGAAGAAATACCTCCGGCTGCTTTTATTTTTATATTTTTTCCAACGTATTTCTTCATTAGTTCCACATCGTCAAATGTTGCTCCTGCTGTCGAAAATCCCGTAGAAGTTTTAATATAATCTGCCCCTGATTCTGTCACAATTTCACACATTTTTATCTTCTCATCTTCTGTCAAAAGACACGTTTCAATGATTACTTTTAATATTTTTCCTTTACATGCTTTTTTTATTTGCCTGATCTCATCCAGAATATCTTGGTACCGTCCTTCTTTTACCATTCCCAGATGAATCACCATGTCTATTTCATCGGCGCCGTTTTCCACTGCATCTTCTGTCTCTGCAACCTTTATTTTTGTTGTCATATATCCGTTTGGGAATCCAATTACCGTGCAGATCGGCAACTTGTCTTTGACGTACTCTTTTGCACGTTTTACAAAACAAGGCGGAATGCATACAGATGCCGTATGATACTCCATTCCTTCCTCGCAAAGTTTTCTGATCTGTTCCCACGTTGCAGTCTGTTTCAGTAAGGTATGGTCAACGTATTTTAAAATTTCTTCTTTTCTCATTATTCTCTCCTTTTTGTATTCCGGCAGACTGATTTATTCTTAGCAGATTTCATTTAACAGCGATGTTCCTATCGTTCCTTTTGGCATCTCAACTCCAAAATTTTCTGCAATCGTTGCTCCTATTACAGCGAATGTTTCCTGTTCCTCTAACCTTCCTCCTTTTTTCATAGAGGGAGAATATGCAAGGAAAAATACTTTTTCTCTGGTGTGGTCTGTTCCTGTATGAGTTGGATCATTTCCGTGATCTGCAGTCAAAATGACAAGATCATCTTTTCGCATCACAGTAAGAAATTCGCCAAGTTTTTGGTCAAATTTTTCGATTTCTCTCCCATAACCTTCAGGATCTCTTCTATGTCCCCAAAGTGCGTCAAAGTCGACAAGATTTGTAAAACAAAGTCCGCAAAAATCTTGCTTGGCAATCTCAATTGTCTGTTCCATACCATGTACTGAACTTTCTGAATGATATGCTTTTGTAATTCCCTCTCCATCAAAAATATCCTGAATTTTTCCCACAGAAATCACATCTAAATTCCTGTCTTTTAATGCATTTAATACTGTCTTTCCATATGGTTTCAAAGCATAATCATGTCGATTTGCTGTTCTTTTAAATTCTCCTTTTTTCTTTCCCACATAAGGTCTTGCGATTACTCTTCCGACTCTCCATTCTTCTTTCATCGTCAACTTGCGTGCAATCTCACAATAATGGTATAGATTTGCAAGCCCCATCGTTTCCTCATTTCCGCAAATCTGAAGCACGGAATCAGCTGAAGTATATACGATTAAAGCTCCTGTTTTGATTTCTTCTTCTCCCAGTTCGTCCAAAATCTCTGTTCCGCTTGCGCTTTTGTTGCCGATAATCTTTCTTCCTGTTCTTTTTTCGAGTTCTTCTATCAGCTCTTTGGGAAATCCATGGTCTGTAAAGGTCTGAAAAGGTTGGGTAATCTTTAGACCCATCATTTCCCAATGTCCCGTCATCGTATCTTTGCCTTTGCTCGCTTCTTTCAATACCGCAAATTTTCCAATCGGTTTCTCCACCGAATCAATATTTGTCAGGGGGCAAAGATTAGCAAGACCTAATTTTTGCAGATTTGGAATGGTAAGTCCATTTCTTTCCCTTGCAATATGTCCGAGCGTATTTGTCCCGGAATCTCCGTATTCTCCGGCATCCGGCATTTCTCCTATCCCAAGAGAGTCCAGTACAATCGTAAAAATTCGCTTATACATTTTCTTCCTCCTGTTCTTTTCTTTTCCGGTCTTTTCGAATCAGAATCCGTATTGCCTCCACTGCTGTCTTAATCGCCGCCTCTGTATCATGCCAGATCGGATTTTCCATTCCTGCTTTTTCGCGTTCCTGATTGCCTATCACCAAAAAGTCGGCTCCTACACGGACTTTCAGATAGGATCCCACAATAAACATCGCCGCACTTTCCATTTCAGATGCCTTACATCCCATCTTAAGCCATGCATTCCATTTCTGCTCCAGCTCATATCCAATCGGTTTTGATTTTGGATCATGCTGTCCAAAAAAAGAATCTTTTGACTGTACGACCCCGATTTGAAACGAATATCCCAATTTTTCCACTGCTTCACACAGTGCCGTTACTACTTCAAAATCAGCGATTGCCGGAAATTCAATCGGTGCATATTCCCTGCTGGTTCCTTCCATCCGGATTGCTCCTGTGGCAATTACCAGATCTCCTCCTTTTAATTTTAAATCCATTCCTCCGCATGTTCCGACACGTATAAACGTATGCGCTCCGCATTGTACCAGTTCTTCCAGCGCGATCGCTGCCGAAGGACCTCCGATCCCCGTCGATGTAACACTCACTTTTTCACCTTCCAGATATCCGGTATACGTGATAAATTCTCGGCTGTCTGCTACCAGTTTTGGATTTTCCAAATAGGAGGCAATCTTTTGGCATCTCTTAGGATCACCTGGCATCAGGACATATTTTCCGACATCTTCTTTTCCGATCTGCAGATGATACTGAATCCCTTCTTTTTCTGAATAATGATGCATTTTTTCACCCTCTCTCTTTTCCTGCATCTTCAAAATTATTGTATCACAGTTCTTTCACCCTATCTACAACAGTTTTTCTAGTTCTTTTTCCATTGTTTCCATTGCTTTTGCATAAGAAAGAAGCTTTTTTCTTACCTCCTTTTCATCTTCTCTTTCCTGCTTATAGCAGACCCGATGTTCCATGCTCGCCCAAAAATCCATGCCAAGAGTGCGCATTTGTACCTCTACAGGATAGTAGTCCATACTTGTAACAAAAACCTGTTTTTCCCCCATTTTTTTTATTTGTTTTCTTTCCTCTGAGTTTCCCCAAATCCACTCTTTTTGGTCGACATAGTAGACCGGGACTCCCAAGATCAAATGGTAACTTCTGTATCCATTTTCCTTTGGCTTTAAAATATAATCTCTCTCTCGAATCACAATCAAATCTTTTTGTTTTTTTAATGCATCTGCCAAAAAATTCACGTCCTTTTTTGAATAGCAGATCACACGAATCCCAGCAATGTCCCTTAAATTTTCTTTTATGCTCATCACACTGTCGTCTAAATTTTTTCGTTTCATCTTCTCTTCTATACTTTGTTTTCTTTTTATTCTGCTCTCAATATGATGGATCGGCTGCCATGCCGAGTTCTGATTTTGATATAATGTATGATTTAATACTTCTAATCTTGCCAGAAGCAATTTTTTTGCATCGTGATATGGTACGATCATTTCATAGTATTGTTCGTCTGTCAACTTCATTCCCCTTTCTCCACACACCATCTTTTTTCTCTTATTCCCATACGCATAAAATAGAATACTTAATTTTCATCACTTTCCTGTGATCACTTTCTAAATTTTTTCTAAATTTTTTTAATTTTAACGCAATTATGTGTTCAAGTTTCATTTTAGAGGGATAGTTTCTTTACAGATCCTTTTTATTTTGAGGAAAAAATCGTAGGACTTTCCTCTGAAATAAAAAATACACCCAATCTTCTGCAGATCAGGTGCATTATTTTTTATTCTAACGATTTGCGATTAAATTCATAATCTCATTTCTTTCCAAAATTTTTCCTTCTGAAATAATCCTTCCAACATACATCAATGCCGGTTCCTTCGTTACTCCATATTCCCGAATCTCAGCCGGATCAGATACTCGGTCAATTGGAACTTCCATATAGAATTTCAGAAATCCCTCCCGTACATTCTTTTCAAACATGTCGCACTGCTCTTTGTCTTGTCCTAAAATTGCAACCAAACTTCTTTTTTTCTGTTCCGGATGATTTTTTTTCTTTTTTCCAAACCACATCCATGATTCCTCCTGTCTCTCAATACAAATCTACACCCTTTTGTTCTTTTTTTAACATTTTTCAGTATCTATACAGATATCGCCTTTTCTTTTTTATTATACGATATTTTATCGGTTTTGTCCAATATCCTTATTTTCTTTTTTTGTAAGATCGTAATAAAAAATATATTGTTGTATGACACCTGCATTTTTTTTATATCTTTCAAAAGGAAATCCTTCCGGATAATGGCGCTGCAAAACTTGACGAATATGAGTATCCACCGGGAACGCCTGCTTTTTTTGAAGTGCAAACAAACAGATGCACTCAGAAACTTTCTCTCCAACTCCGCAAAATTTCATCAGTTCTTTCTTCGCTTCCTGATAGTGAAACACTTCAAATTGATTCCATTTTTCATACGTTTGCACCTGCTCTGCTGTCTTTTTAATGTAACGGCTTCGATATCCTAAATTGCACTGCCGTAATTCTTCTTCAGAAACCCTTGCAAGCGTTTGAGGTGTTGGAAATGTAAAATATTCTTCTCCGTCTTCTGCCGTCTTTTTCTCTCCAAATCTCTCACAGATTGTCTGAATACATTTTCTGATTCTCTTTATATTATTTTGCTGTGAAATAATAAAAGAAATAATCATCTCCCAAAGATCCTGATGTAAAATTCGAATTCCACTTCCATATTTCGCTGCTCTTTGAAGATAGTCATCTTTGTGATCAATGGTTTTGATAATCGCTTCATAATCTGTATCTAAGTCAAAATAGTCTCTCCAGACTTCTTCCCATTCTTTTTCACTGCAAAAAAACACAATAGATTCCTCTTTTTGCTCCATCTTTAGCAGTCTTTCTTGTGCAATCAACTGATATGTGTTTTCTTGTGTTCTGTTCATACGGAAGCACTGTCCTGAGTCACAAATTTGCTGTAAATTAAAATTTTTATAAGAAATCTCTACCATATTACCTCCATACTTTTTTATCTTTTTTCTATTATACATACAAATTTATCTTTTTTCTATTATTTTAATAAAAACAGAAAACTCTGTCTTATTAAAAAACTTTTATTGACACAGAAATTTGTTTACGCTATAATAGGCGTCAGTTGATATTTTTTACTTGCCGCCGGGTAAGTTTTAAAGCATTGATTTTGTATCGTTAGGCCTTAGAAGATACAAAATCGATGCTTTTTATCGTACAGTATCTTTTTTCTTTCATTTTTATTGTCATCCGTTGACTGTATGAGACAAAATTCCGAACAAAGAGAGGTGATTTTAGATGTTCCGAGAAATTCGAAGAAAAAGGCAAGCTTTATCTCAGGAAGAAACCATTGATATTTTAAAAAGGAGAACTTCGGGCGTATTGGCTGTTGCGGGCGATAACGGTTATCCGTATGCGGTCCCTATCAGTTACTTATATGATAATAGAAAAATTTATTTCCACTGCGCAAAGTCAGGGCATAAATTGGACTCCCTGAAACGAAATGCTAAAGTATCTTTCTGTGTTATTGATCAGGATCAGATTGTTCCTGAAGAATATACAACCTATTTTCGAAGTGTCATTGCATTTGGTATGATAAGAATTTTGGAAAATGAAGACGAAAAACGCAGTGCTATTGAAAAATTTGCATTGAAATATACTCCGAACGATACTCTTAAAAACCGTCAAAAAACCATTGAGCAGGAATTTCATTCTCTATGTATGCTGGAAATGAAAATTGAGCATATGACCGGAAAAGAGGCAATCGAATTAAGAAAAGAAAAATATTGAAAAAAGAGGTTTGTTTTATGAGCAAATTAAATTGTTTTCGAGATTTTGCTAAATATTCATCTTTAAACGTTTTAGGTATGATTGGACTGTCTTGTTATATATTGGCAGATACTTTTTTTGTATCTCTAGGGCTTGGTACAAATGGTTTGACAGCTCTAAATCTTGCGATCCCTGTTTACAACTTTATACACGGAAGCGGACTGATGATTGGAATGGGCGGCGGAATCAAATATTCCATTCAAAAAAGTCAAAATGAATCAGAAAACGCCAATCGCATTTTTACCCATTCCCTTTGTCTTGCTGCAGGATTTGCTGTTTTTTTTGTACTGCTTGGACTTTTTCTTTCCGGTACTATTACCTCGCTTTTAGGTGCCGATGAAAATGTATTTGATATGTCAAAAACATATCTTCAAGTTATTTTGCTGTTTGCTCCTGCTTTTTTGATGAACAATGTACTGCTTTGTTTTGTCCGTAATGACGGAGCTCCGCAGCTTTCTATGGCAGCTATGATCGGCGGAAGTCTTTCCAATATTGTTTTAGATTGGGTTTTTATTTTTCCTTGTAAAATGGGAATTTTCGGAGCTGTATTTGCAACGGGATTAGCTCCGATTATCAGTATTTTGATCCTATCGCCTTATTTTATCAAAAAGAAAAATAAGTTTCATCTTACAAGATGTAAACTCAAGCTTAGACTTTTAGCTGATATTCTTTCTGGAGGAATTCCTTCCTTGATTACAGAAGTTTCTTCCGGTATCGTTATGATTGTATTCAATACTATTATTTTAGGACTTCAGGGAAATGTCGGGGTTGCTGCATATGGCGTCATCGCCAATCTATCTCTTGTGGTCGTTGCCATTTATACTGGAATCTCTCAAGGAATTCAGCCTCTTATCAGCAGGAATTATGGAAAAGGCAATTTTACTAATATACAGTCTATTTTACGATATGCTCTGATCACCATGCTGATCTTTTCCGCACTGATTTATTCCGTTGTCTTCTTTGGCACGTCACAGATTGTAACGATTTTTAACAGTGAAAATAATGCTCTCCTGCAAAGTATTGCCATAGAAGGTCTTCGGCTTTATTTTATCGCCTGTCCTTTTGTCGGCTTTAATATTATTATCTCTGTATATTTTACTTCTACCGTGTATGCTATCCCAGCCCATATCATTTCTATTTTGCGTGGTTTTGTACTTATCATTCCGATGGCATTTCTTCTTTCTGCTGCTGCAAAACTTTTTGGTGTATGGCTGGCTTTTCCAAGTACAGAGCTGCTGGTTGCTGCAATTGCCGCTGTTTTTTATTTCATTTACCGCCAAAGGCAAAAAAACAAGGTGCTGGCAAAATAACTCCTGGATTTATTTATTTTTCTATGAAAAGAAAAAATCTCTGCCGACAGAAACGTTCTGTCGGCGGAGATTTTTTAACAGTCCGATGACGAGAAAATTTGTCTGGACGCCTTTTTAATTCCCTGATAAGTATCTTCACTTAAAATATGTTCTACTTTGCATGCATCTTTTTCGGCAATACTTCTCGGAACTTGTGCATAGATCTCGAAAAAACGTGTCAGTGTCTGATGGCGCTCATAAATTTTTTCTGCAATCTCATACCCCTTCTCTGTCAGTTCAATGGAACCTCCCGATTTTACTGTCACACATCCTTCTTCTTTCAAGATCCCTATCCCATAGCTGACACTTGCCTTGCTATACCCCAGTTTCCTCGCTATATCAACGCAGCGCACTTTTTCTTTTCTCATTTTCAAGATTAAGATTGTCTCTAGATAGTTTTCTCCAGACTCGTGCATCTTGTCATCCTCCCTTTTTTATTTTTCTTACGCGCTGGAAGCTGGAACTTGCACTTTAATCGAAGTAATCTTTTGATCTTTCAGATAACCGCAGGCATTTAATCCTGCTTCAATAATCGAATCCCACTTTTTAGCCGACAAATGGTAGATCGTATCGTCATCTAACACTACAATACAGGCATCCTCCAGAAAGTTCTGTTCTGTACACGAAATCTTATACATATTTTTCCGGCTGATCGCACCGATCTCCTCTAGTACATTCACCATCCTGTACACTGTGGCACTTCCTATTTTCTGATCCACTTTCACCGCTTTATAAAAAATCTCTTTACAGCTGGAGCATTCATTTTCCAGAATAATATCAAGAATAATGCATCTTTGCTTTGTAATCCGGCAGCCTTTTTCTTTTAGTTTTTGTAAAATAATATTGCGCTGCATTTGTATTTTCTGATATCCTTGAAATTCTGTCCGTGGTTCCCATTCTGTCTTTTCTTTTTTTCTGTCCATCTTATCCCTCCATAAACGATACGTTTTCCGGTGTTCTGTTTCCATTTTATCAAAGAATTAATTTTTGTTTTTCTAAACTGTCTTTTTTTAACACCAGTTTGTTAAGAGATAATTAGTTTTAACTAACTTTTAGTATCAAAAAAAAAGAGCTGATGCAAATATGTTTCCATAATTCTTTGCAATATCCCTCAAACGCTGTCACATCAACTTCTTTTCTTTTTAGTTAGTATATTCTAACCATTTAAAATTGTCAAGAAACTTTATTGATATTTTTTCTCATTAATATTTTTTATTTTATCTGCTTTGGTTTTTTAATATAGAAGACAAAATTTTCTCTGCAATCAAAAAGATCTCTGATGGCAAAAATCAGGAATCCTGATATCATCAGAGATCTTCTTTACTGTATTTTTTATTTTATAATGCTTGGACTAAACTTTTAATTCTTCCTCTTCAAAGCGGCAGTTTTTGGCTTATTCGGCAAACTAAGCCGCCATCGTTTCCTAGCAGAAATATGGTGCCAGACAAAGAGGAATAAAGTAACCTTTTTCATAACGGCAAACCGGGCAGACTGGAGGAGCTTGGTTTCCCTCATGGATATAGCCGCAGTTTGTACACATCCATCTTGTCTTTGTGCCGCTTTCATACAATGTATTTGTCTCTATCATTTGAGCCAGCTTTGCAAAACGCTCCTGATGCACATGTTCAATCTGTGCAATCTGATAAAATGCTGACGCTGCCTCTAAAAATCCTTCTTCTTTTGCAACATCTCCAAATTCCTGATAGACGTTTTCAAATTCTTCTTTCTCATTATGCTCTGCCGCACGCAGTAATTCTTCTAAAGTTTCCTGAAGGTCAACCGGATATCCTCCGTCAACTACAATCGTCTGTCCGCTCAGATCTTTTAAAAGAGAATAGAATCTCTGTGCATGAGCACGTTCCTGGTCTGCCGTATACAAAAAAATGTCCTGTATCGCATACATTCCCTGTTCTTTTGCTTTGTCCGCTGCAATCGTATAGCGGTTTCTTGCCTGACTTTCCCCTGCAAATGCTCTCATCAGATTTTCTTTTGTCTTACTTTCCTGAAACGAAATCATTTTGGCATACTCCTTTTCTAAAATCTGTTTCTTTTAAGATTCTTATTCTCAGTTTGCCCTAAGATTTCATTTCTATTCCTTTCTCCAGACAGTTATTTCAAAAACTTCTATTTCTTTTCTCATTGTTACAGTTCTTCCGGTCTGGTTATCTCATATTCTTCCCATGAACTTTGTGAAGATGCCCCTGAAAGATCGCCTATTGTCTGATAAGACTCTACGCTTACAGTATACATGCTGTCTCCTTCAACATAGACCGTCCCATCTGTCCCTTGGATTGTCACTGTATTTCCCTCTTCATCTACAACCGTTCCGGCACAGTCTAAATTTGTTACAATACTGTTTCCTGTCACAATCCACTGCGACGTTTCATCAATAAAGAGATTGCAATATCCATCTCCTCCTTCTCCTGCATACGTCTCATCTTCTATCACTGCCCCTTTTAATATGCTGCCGTCTGCCACATAAAAATCTAAGTCACTAATAGAATCCCAAATAACATCTCCTTGCATTTCCTGATTATATGCTGTAAAAAGACAATCTGAACCGTTTGCTCCTGTTGTTCCCCATCCGCGTTCATTTGCATTGCCGCTGCACCGCAGGAAGAAATCGTTTTCATCTGCATACGTAATTGCTACATCTGACAGAGTAATTGTACACTCTGTGTTTGTTGTATAGAACATTCCGCCATTTTGTGCTGTTAAAGTACCTCCGTTTAGTTCTAACGTGCTGTTTCCGATTTCCGAATCTCCCGACATGCTCTGATATACAATCACATTCCAGGTACAGTCATTTTGATTCAAATCCTGCATATTTCCGGTTATGTTGCAATCATATAAATGAAGTGTATTTAATCCTTCTATACAGATTGCTTCTGAACCGTTGGCAGTCAAATCTGCATCTGTGACTGCAATGTCAGCCGTACAATATACAGCAGGAGAACCTGTTCCATTTGACGTATAAGTTCCGCCGTCTACTACCATAGTTCCTCCTCCTCGGTCACTACGTATTGCTGCTGAGGATTCTCCATTTGTTTCTATATTCAGATCCCATGCATACAAAGTCCCTCCTCCTGCCGCATGAATTCCGCCTGATGTATCCTGAGCTGTCTTGATATTGGAATCTGCCGCATACACCGTTCCGTCTCCATATGCAAAGATACCGGCTCCTCCTGCTGCATCAGTAGAAATTGTACTGTTGCTGATATACATCTCTCCTGCCGTGCCTAAAATGGCTGCTCCTATTCCATAAAAGCTTGAGGAATCTCCGCCTGTGCTTTCTGCCGAAGTACGTTCTACGGAAATCTGATTTAAAAATACTGCCGCATCCTCCGACAAAAGAATCGCATTTTCGTCTGCTCCTTCTGATACAAACTCTTCTCCTTCTATTTCCGTATCCTCTGTATAGGTCACAACTGCCTCATAAGATTCAGGCTGATTTGCCATACCGCCAAGCTGTCCCATGCCTCCTCCCATATTCATAGAAAGAATCGCAATGCTCTGGACATTTCCTTCATCGTCAAAAATAACTTCTATTTCGTCTCCTTTTTGTAAATCTTTCACTGTCAAATTTTCAGCCGGCATTTCACTTATACTTTCATCCTCTGGCTTTTCCGGAATTTCCATATTGTTTCCTGCTCCCATCTGTCCCATAGACTGCCGAGTTACTTCTGTTGTATCTGACACTGTAATCTCTTTTGTTTCCCCAGTCAGTTCCAGTATAAATGGCTCTCCTTCTTCGATATTCTGTGCGTCTGGCGCTGTCTGTTCCTGTTGTTTTCGTTCTCCAATTTCCAATATTATCGTATTATCATTAATTTCTGTAATTTTCCCACAGATCGCCGTCTCCTGCTGTGTGCTTTCCATCACACTTTCTTCAGCTATACTGACCGTACTTCCCAAAGTATACGCACTCATCATCAATCCAAAGATTCCTGCAATCCACCGATATCTCATATAGTTTCCTTCTTTCTTCTTTCATTTACACGAATGCCGAGCCAACATACCTGCATGTTCACTCGGCTACTATCGTGATTAAAATAAGATACGCAAAGCGAATCTCATTTCGTTCTCAGATATTATAAAAGAAAGACCTGAAAAAAACTTGAAAAAACCGGCGATTTTCTGTGAACTTTCTATGAAAAGTCAACTGCTCGCCAATGAATTACTGAAGATTAAATTTTTTTTGCTTTCCCTGTTCTTTTATGATCTCATACATCTGCATATAAGAAATTCCTGTTTTTCTGCAAAGCCTAGCGACGCTTTCATACTCCGGATACCATCGTTCTCCTGAATCTAGCTGACATACTTTCACTTCTGCTTCGCCGTAAATGGTCTGCACTGTCCTGATCTCTCTTTGTAAGATTATTCTCTTCATTGCCGTATATCGGATTCCAATTGTGGTCGTATGCTCAAAGATAACCTTTGCCAACCGTTCCACATCTTCTTCTTTACAGACTATGTGAAGCTGATACGCCGGACGATTCTTTTTCATATAAACCGGAAGATACGCAACATCCCGTGCTCCCTGTAAAAACAGTTGTTCCATTACATATCCCATGGCTTCTCCCGTACAGTCATCTACGTTCGTTTCCATACAGATAATTTCTTCTTTTTCATAATCTTCTTTCTCATCTTCTTCAATCAGCATTGCTCTTAAGAAGCTAGGTCTTTCATACTTTCTTTTCCCCGCTCCCATTCCTATTTTCTGAATTTTGAATTTTTCAGGCAAACGCTCCTGACTCCGGATCGCTGCGACGATTGCCGCTCCTGTAGGTGTCACCAGTTCTCCTTCTGTCTGAGTAATATGAAGAGGAATCCCATAATGTTCCACGATATTGGTGACTGCTGGAACAGGGACAGGCATCCATCCATGCTGGCATCGAACCATCCCCTGTCCTTCATTTAATTTTGTGACAATTGTCTGTGTAATTTCTAAATTATCAAGACAGACAGCCGTCGCAACCACATCAACGATAGAATCGACCGCACCCACTTCATGAAAATGAACTTGATCCTTTTCTACGCCGTGTGCGCTCGCCTCCGCCTGAGCTAATATTTCAAAAATAGACACTGCAATCTTTTTTGCATTTTCTGTCATATGAGTGTGATGCAAAATTTCTATTATTTCTTTTAAATTCCGGTGAGAATGTTTATGATGCTCATGGTGTTCCTTGCCATGGTCTTGATTTTCCAAATCCCGTCCATAGAGATATTCCATGTCATGATCATGATTCTCCCATTCTTTCTCTAAAATTACATCAAAATCGCAAAGGTCCAGACCCGATTTTTTTACTCTTGAAATTTTAATCTGAAAACCTTCTACAGGAAGACTTTCCAATACTTTTTCTAATACACTCTGATCTGCCCCAAGGTCTAATAACGCTGCTACTGTCATATCACCGCTGATACCTGAATGACAATCTAAATACAATGTTTTGCCCATGTTTTCCTCTCATTTCTGTCTCTATTTTCCAAATACTTCTTTTGCCTGTCTCATATTTTCTATAACGGGAACTTCAAAAGGACATCGTTTTTGACAAGCTTGACATTCCACACATTCAGCTGCCGTATGGGAAAGCACAGCATAGTGTTCTCTGACCGTCTCCGGAACATTTCCCTGTGCTTTTGCAAGATTTAAAAATTTTGTAACGGCTGCCACATCAATTCCCTGAGGACACGGTGCGCAGTGTCCGCAATACATACAGTGTCCCTTCCAGCTGATCTTAGGGAAAGAGGCAAACGCCGAAGCATAATCCTTTTCTTCCTCCGATGCGTTCTCATATTCGGCACTCTTTTTCAATTCTTCTGCACTATGAGCTCCCACTAAAACAGATGCCACAGCCGGACGTGTCAGTGCATAGTGAATACACTGATTCGGCGTTAATGCTTTTCCTGCCGGGGATAAAGATGCATTTAAAAGATCACCTCCTCCAAATACTTTCATGACTGTAATTCCCGTTCCGGTCCGGCTGCACTCTTCATATAGTCTGACACGATCAGGATCCATATTGACAAGCGGTTTTTCATAGCTTTTTTCATTCCATAACATATCACAATCTTCACTTGCCGGCTGGAGATCATAGCAAGGATTTACACTAAACATCAATACTTCTATCATTCCGCTCTTGACTGCTTCTAAAGCTACTTCCGGATTATGACTGCTAAGACCGATATGCCCAATCGTTCCTTTTTTCTTTAATTCTTTTGCGTACTGCATAACAGGTCCTTCTTTTACCGTATTCCAATCCTCTACAGAATCGACATAATGGATCATGCCAATTTCTATAAAATCCGTTTCCAGCCGCTTAAGTAAATCTTCAAACCCTTCTTTTACTTCCTTAATATTTCTTGTTCTCTTATACTGTCCATTTTTCCATATTGTGCAAAGATGTGCCTGTAAGATAAATTCATTTCTTCTTCCTCTTAAAGCTTCCCCAAGACTACTTCTCGCTTCAGGATTCGACGTATAAAGATCAATACAGTTTATTCCCAATTCCTGCGCCAGATCAATCAGTTCTCTGACATGTTTCCCATTATCAGCAACAAATCCTTCACAACCCATTCCAATTTCACTGACTTTTAAGCCTGTATTTCCAAGTTCTCGATAGTTCATAAAAATACCTCCAAATTAGGATGAAACAATCTTCCACCATCTTTTTATATTTTTTCAGCATAACACTTAAAGCTGACTTTAAGTCAATACTCTTTGTGTCTTTTCGTCGCACTGCACACCGTTATAAAGAAAAAATGACGGCAGACTCTTTCTGTCAATACCGTCATCTTTCTTTCAAAAATATTTTTTTAAATTTTTATTTTATTCTCCAAGAAAATAATGACCATAAGAGTCAGCTGCCATAATCGCAGCATAGACTGTTTCCGGTGTTACTTCAAACGGCATATTATGGAGCGTATCTTTCTCAGAGCATGCTAATTTTGCTACTTCCATCATTTTTTCTTCTGTGACATTTTCTACTCCCAGTTCTTTTAATGTTACAGGAAGTCCGACTTCTACGCAAAAATCAATGACATCTTCTAACTCTTCCTGGGAAACATTTTCCAAAACAAGCTGTACAATTGTTCCAAATGCTACTTTTTCACCATGATACATGGAATGGCATTCCTCCAGTACTGTCAATCCATTATGAATCGCATGTGCTCCTGCAAGACCTGCGCTCTCAAACCCGAGTCCGGAAAGCAGTGTATTTGCCTCAATAATTTTTTCTACTGCCGGTGTACATACTCCCGCTTCCAATGCACATTTTGCTTTTACTCCCTCTTCCATCAGAGTGTCAAAACAAAGCTCTGCCAAAGCCATGGCTGCACTTGTTGTCTTTCCTCCTGCACAGGAAATAGCGTCCGAGCGCTGACAAGCACGTGCTTCAAAATAAGTGGCAAGTGCATCTCCCATACCTGCCACTGTTAAACGAACCGGAGATTTCACGATAATATCTGTATCCATCAGTACTAAGTTTGGATTTGACGGCAAGAACAGATATTCTTCAAACACTCCTTCTTCTGTATATAAAACAGATAATGCGCTGCAAGGCGCATCTGTAGATGCAATCGTCGGGCAAATAATTACCGGTGTTTTTTGATAATAAGCGACTGCTTTTGCTGTGTCAAAAATCTTTCCTCCACCTATTCCGATCACCAGATCACAGTTTTTTTCTTTCATAATCTCTTTAAGGCGATCAATTTCCTTTTTCGAACATTCCCCCTGAAAATTCTCAAATACCAGATCACATTCTTCTGTTGAAAAACTCTTCTCAATCTCTGCTCCAATTCTTTTATAACCGCCCGGGCTGATCAGTACCAGAGCCTTATTTACGTAACTAGAAGCATAGTTTCCTAACCTTTTCATTTCTCCTGATACTTGTATGTATTTTCCAGGACTGATTAATATTTTTGCCATGATATCCCTCCCATAATAATCTTTATTTTTCTCTTGTTAACTCGCTTTTTCTTACATTTTCTTTTTTTCATAGAGATGTCATCTAAGTCTATGCCATTCCCCTAGACCAAATATCATGGATATCAGGATGTTTGGGTGCACAAAATAAGACGTCATCTTATTTTGCTATGATTGGCCTTTCTTTTCCCCAACTCCTTACGGCAGCCTAACCTCCCATGTCATACAGGATCACCTTTACTTCTGGGTCCTTAATTCCTTCGTTCTGCTTATCCATAAAGGGGCGTCATGATGCTCCTTCGCTGAGTCTGTGCTCTGATGGACTAAAATCTGACTTGGCTCTCTATGTTTTTGTAATTCTTCCTGTTCCTTTCAGCACCTTCCGGTGGACGTCTTCCTGAATCTCACAGTGGTTCTTCTTACGCTACCTGTGGCGGCCTATGAATATCAGATATCATTTTCTCCGGATCATAGGTTACTCCATTGACCAGGATAGCATAGAAGACTCGTATCAGCTTACAGCTGATGGCAATCACGGATTGCTTTTTCTTTAGCGGATTGTTCGCCCTGGTTGTGTAATACTCATGCAATGACCGAAACTCCGGGTTCTTTGCTATCAACGGAATCGCTGCATTGAACAGTACTGCTCGCAGCTTACTTCGACCTCTTTTACTAATGGTCGTCTGTCCTTTATGCTTTCCTGAACTGTTTTCCCTTAATGAGAGTCCGGCCAGCTTCTGTATCTGTCTGGGCGATTCGAAACGTCTCACATCTCCCACCTCAGCCAGAAATCCGGCTACCGTGATTACTCCGATACCTTTGATGGCAAGCATCTGCTCGCTTTCGGGTATCTTTTTACACAAACTTTCTATCTCTTCCATAACGGAATCAAGCTGTGCCATCTTGTATTCGTAATCCGCAAGCAATAGTTTCATTTCATACTCAGCAGCCGAAGAGCCTTTCTTTAAGCCGATGCTTCGTTTGGCTGTTTCACACAGGGTCTTTGCCCTTTTCATTCCAACAGCTCTTAACTTTGCATCACGCCAGATTTGATTGATTTTCTCAGCTCCAAGTTCCACGATCGCTTTCGGAGTACAAGCAACTTTTAAAAGCAGCATACTGCTTTGTGCTTCATAATCCCCAAACACATCTTTATATTCAGGGAAATATATGGCGAACCATCTGGCAAATCTGTTTTTGATCTGGGTGATTTCCCTGATGAGTCTCTTACGATTGGTCACCATAACTCTTAAATCCGCATACACACCATCCGGTGTATATGGTACAGAATAACGTCCTTCTGTAACCAGCTTTGCAATTACCTTCGGATCCTTTCTATCATTCTTACTTTGGTTGTTATCATCCAGTTCCTTGGTCTGCTTTACCGCATAGGGGTTAACCATAACCATGAGGATGCCCTCATCCTCTAGATAAGAACCAAGATCAAACCAGTAATGACCTGTTGGCTCGATACCGACAATCACATCTGACTTCTTGTACTTGTCCTGTAAACGCTGCATCCATGCTTTGAAGGATTCAAAGCCTTCTCTGCTGTTGCTGAATGTAAAGACTTTCCCGAGTTCTATGCCCCTCCAGTCAAACGCTCTCGCATACTGTGTGGTACTTCCGATATCGATTCCTACTACCAAAGTTGATTCTTTTACTTGATTGATTTTCTCATTCTGTTTATAATTCATTTGTGAGTGTCTCCTTTGAACAATGATTTTTATTAACCGCCAAGTTAACAATCATTATTCTATGGTAGGCACTCATTTTTTGCAAACTCGCTATTTGTTACTTAACAGGAATGCTCCTAATTCCTTTTCTTAAAGTATTATTATTTTATCATAGTTCTTCGCTCTTTTCCATCTCAAATATCTGCGCTTTTCTTTCTGTATTCTGAACCGGTAAAGTAAAAAATTTCTCTCAAAAAATTTTTGTCTATATTCCATTTTTCTGACAGATATCATTTAAACAGCACCTGTCACAGTATGGCTTTGTTCTCGCTGTGCAGACTTCTCTTCCATGAAAAACCAGGCGATGGCAAAAATCGCTTCCTTCTTCTCCCGGAATCAATTTCCACAAAGCCATCTCCACTTTTTTTGGTTCTTTGATCTGATCGACAAGTCCAATACGATTGACAAGCCGGATACAATGTGTATCTGTCACAATTGCAGGTTTTCCAAACACATCTCCCATCACCAAATTAGCGCTCTTTCTTCCCACTCCCGGCAATTTTAGAAGTGCATCAAAATCATCCGGCACTTTTCCTTGATATTGATCACGCAATATTTTCATACATGCATTGATATCTCTTGCCTTACTTTTTCCCAGACCGCATGGTCTTACGATTTCTTCAATCTCTTCTGGCTGTGCCTGTGCAAGTGCATTGACATCCGGATATTTTTTATATAAGTCCTGAACAACTACATTGACTCTCGCATCGGTACACTGTGCCGCAAGACGGACGCTTACTAATAACTTCCATGCTTCATTATAATCAAGTGTACATCCAACGTCAGGATATTCTTTTTTCAATCGGTCAATCACTTCTAATGCCAGTTCTTGCTTTGTCATAACGGTTTACCTCTTCTTTCACTTTTTCTATTTCCTATACAATAAAATCAGGGGCTTCTCACTTTGGCAGTTCCATATCTGCCAAAATAAGCGCCCCATTTTCCGGTACGATTCAAATAAAAAGGAAACAGATTTCTCTTAACTGTCGGGCTTATTCTTGTTCCGCTTCCGCCTCATCTTCTTCTTTTTCCAATTTTTGTACCACGGCATATTTTATCATATGATTTTTTACGTCTTTCACTTCTATCTTCATTCCGTAAATTTCACATGTAAAATTTTCTCCTTCCGCCGGCACTCTTCCGATCGCTCCGCAGATCATACCGCTGAACGTATCATATGTTTCTGTAGGCAGTTCTATATCAAGCGCCTCTGCTACATCGCTTAAATCTGTATATCCTTGAATTTTCCATATATTTTCATTAATTTTTTCAATATCTTCCGGTTTCGGAGGAACTTCTTCCTCTTCCAGATCTCCTACCAGTGTCTCGATCAAATCGTGCAATGTCACAATTCCAGACATGCCGCCATATTCATCTAATACTACTGCAAAATATTTTCTTGTCTGTTTCATTTTTCCAAGCAATACATTTGCGCGCATTCCTTCTGGTACAAAAAATGGCTTATCAACTGCATGTTCCATCACGTATTCCATAGATTTATCTTCTGAGCGAAAATAGTCTTTTGTATCCAATACTCCTACAATGTCATCCTGATTTTCTCCACAGATAGGATAGTAAGTAAAACGACTTTCTTTAATGGTTTTTTCCCAGACAGTCTCTTCATCTTTCAAATATAAAAAGACAACATCTCTTCTGCGTGTGCTGACCTGATCTACAAACGTATCATCAAACTCAAAAATATTCTGGATCATTTTACTTTCTTCTACTTGTATAGTTCCTTGTTCATTTCCTTCTGCCAGCATCATTTTAATTTCCTCTTCTGTCACCACTTCTTCTTCCTCATTTGGATTAATTCCCAACAATTTTAATACAAAATTTGTGGAATTTGTCAGCAGCCATACAAGAGGCGCACAGATTCTCGATACAAAATATAACATGCCGGACATTCCCAAAGCCATTGATTCTGCTTTTTTCATTGCAATTCTCTTTGGAACCAGTTCGCCGAACACCAGACTAAAGTACGTCAAAATCAGTGTGATCAAGACGACTGCTGCCGAATGCAACACACTTCTTGGTATCGCTATTCCCTGTGCAATTAAAAAATCAACGAGAGGCTCCGCAAAGTTATCTGCCGCAAATGCTCCGCCCAATAAACCTGCCAAGGTAATTGCTACCTGTATGGTAGCCAGAAATTTCGCCGGCTGTTCTGTCAATAAAGTCAGTTTTTTTGCTCTCGTATTTCCTTCTTGAGTTAAATGTTTTAGTTTCGTGTCATTCATAGAAATGACCGCAATCTCTGCACTGGCAAAAACTGCATTGCAAAAAATTAATACAATCTGTAGTATAATTGCTCCAATCATCTTTTTTCTCCATTCTTCTTCCTATAACTGTTAAGATTCAAAAAAGCATAGTCTGCATGAACATCACATACAGACTATGTCTTTATCTATCCATAGCGCTACATGGAGCAATTATATTGTCAGTGTGACGTTCCCTACCAGAACTGTCATCCATGTATCAACCACTTCCCTTCTTTTTATCTGTCAATAAAGTAACATATCACATGAAAAAAGTCAAGGAACGGACAAGAAATTCTCTTTTCCTGTCTGTTTTTCGAATTATTTTCAGATTATTTTTATCTATTCTTCAAAAAATTTTGTGATTTCTTCTACCGTTTTTCTTTTTGGCATTTGCGGGATTTCCTCACTATATCCTACTCCAATTACACTGACAACGGCTTCCGTCTCTGGAATATTTAAAGTATCTTTTATCTTTTTGGCGTCCCGGATTCCCATTACAAGAGTAGACAGACCAAGTTCTGTGGCTTTTAGCAGCAAATTCATATGTTGCAGTCCGCAATCATAATATCCCCATCCATTTCCCAGTTCGTTGGAAGGATTGCCGTCTCTCTCAAATCCAGAACGATTTAATACAATCGTAGATACAATTAAAACAGGAGCATCACAGACATTTTTTTGATTCAATTCTCCCAATGCAGCCTTTGTCTTTTTTAAAGTCTCTTCTCCGCTTACTACATAGTAGCGTGTCACCTGTGAATTTTTCCAAGATGGCGCCAAAATTGCCGCTTCAATCATTTTTTTTATCTTTTCTTCTTCTACCTTTTGATTTTTATATTGTCTTACGCTTCTTCTTTTTTCTAATAAATCCTGAAATTCCATCTTTTCCTCCTTTTAATTTATGTTTTCTAAAAACTCACAAGCCAGTCCCCTAAATTTGCAGGCTTTTGTCCTTTCCTACCCGGTTTCTTTTATCGTCAGTTTTAATATTATATAAATTTATTTCCTTTTTATCGGTTTTTATTTTTTAATGATGGAATTTATTATATCATATTTACTACTATCTGTCATCTCTTCATTTGGCTCCGATACCAGTTCTAATCTCGCCGTTCCAGAAGTATTGCGCATATTTTCTGCATTTGATTTCGCTTTCCCCATAGGGATGATGGAACAACCGTATGCTCATAAGACTGTATAAACTAGCCATACACTGTCTCCTTTTAGACGTTCTACATGTTTTAGATGAAATTTTACAGGAAAACTTTCTAAAAGAAAAGGGGATTGTTCAAATACCGTGACCGAATCTGTTCTTCCATCTGCCACTGGGACCAGTACTATACTGACTTCATCTACCATGCCCTGCTGCATAAATGTCCAGTTCATGGCTCCTCCCTCACAAATCAGCATCCGTTCTTTCCATACTTTACACCTCTTCACTTACCAGACCATTTTCTAAAAGATAGGCATCGATCGTTTCCGTATCTGAAGGTCTGGCAAATAAGCCGTCATGAACCGTTGCTCCATTAGCATTTTCCTGTACAAAATCAATGGAGTTGTCAAACTGCTCCGTATCCATAGATGCTGACTGAGTGAATGGATAAACATCTATGCCGGTCAAATCATAACTTTCCAGGAAAGTACCAATGATCATAGGGGCTGTGTGCCACCAGATCGGATACCCAATTAAAATCGTTTCATATTCTGATATAGAGTCCGGCAAATTGGCAATTGCAGGTCGTTCATTATTGTCCCGTTCTGCCAAAGCCACATCACCGCATTCATTATAATCTGTCGGATATGGATTCTCGGGCTGGAGTTCCAACAGTTCACCGCCTGTCTGTCCTGCAATATAAGAGGCCATCTCCTGTGTATTTCCAGACCATGAAAAGTAAGCTACCAAAATTTTTCCATCGGCTGTCTCACTTTCCAAAACGACCGCCTCCTGACCTAAGTTTAAATTCAATTCTGCCAGCCAGTCATCGATCTGATCTGTACCGGAAATTCTTCTCTCTCCGTAAACTGCAATTCCTTGACAAGAATTCAAAAAAGTTGGCATCGTTTCCTCGATGTCACTGCCGCCGCTGGTACAAAAAGGAATGACCAGTTTTCCGGTAAAATCATAACTTTCAAGAAACGTATTGATCGGAGCCGGTGTTGCATGCCACCAGACAGGATAACCTATAAATACAATATCATATTCTTCCATATTTTCCACTGTACCTGAAAGTGTGGGTCTTTCATTATTGCGAATTTCACTGTTGGACTGAACATAGACATTTGAGTATCCCTCCTGAGGTGAAATTTCAAACAGATCTGCACCAATCCGCTCACTTAAAGCATTTGCCACGTTCCTGGTTGTTCCGGAATAAGAAAAATATGCCACCAAGACTTGTTTCTCTTCTCTTGCGGCAATTTCTGTCCGAAGCTCGCTGACTGCTTCACTGTCAAGAGATTCATCTGATAAATTCCGAAACATTGCCGGATAGCGGTAAATTTGATATCCTATAAAAATAAGCACAGCAATTACTATGATCACTGCCATTGTAACCATACTTTTCTTATGTCTCACCCGATTTTTCCTCCTTCTTACATACATTCACAGAGAATTTCGTAAATTTCTTCCCGGCTTAGCTCTCTTGGATTACATGGAATAATGTTGCAGGTATCTGCTACTTTGCGAAGTATTTCCGGAGTAATCTCTGTCTTCGATTTCAGTTCTCTTAATTTTGTGGGCAGACCGCATTCCATAATCAGGCTGCTCAGTGCTTCTAGACCTTCTTCTGGAGTATCTGATCCAAATACCTCTTTTGCAAAGCGGGTAAATTTTTCTTCCGCCTCTTTTAGGATATGACGATAGTAGACAGGTTGAATTACAGCAAGACCCTGTCCATGATTACAGTCGGTATAAGCGCCAAGCTGATGTTCTATCTGGTGTGCCTGAAAGTCTGTTAAGCGCCCTACCTTCAAAATTCCATTTTCTGCCATTGCAGAATCCCACATCAGATTTCCACGAGCCTGCATATCGTAAATATCCTTCACCAGTCGGCGCATATTAACAATGGTATTGCGCATAATCGCCAGTGCCACATCGTCTGATACATTATCCTGGTCAGAATTGCCAAAATATGTTTCCATTGCATGACTTAGCGTGTCAAAAGCTCCTGAAAGTACCTGTAAAGGTGGAACCGTTGCCGTATAGTCAGGATCAAGAATGGCAAAGGAAGCACTCGTGCCGGCAATGGGACCTTTCCAGACTTTTTCCTCATAAGTAATAACCGCTCCTGCATTCATTTCTGCACCAGTTCCTGACGCAGTGACAACTACTCCCATAGGAATTCCGGTTGTTGGAAATCGTCCGGCTTCATATTCCATGCTCCAGATATCGTCCGTAATCATAGCCTGAGCGGAAATTACTTTACAGCAGTCAATCACACTTCCTCCGCCCACTGCCAAAATAAAATCCACATCCGCTTCTTTTGCCAGTTTAGCCCCTTCTTGTACTTTTTTGTATGTCGGATTTGGCATAATTCCGGCGAAATCCACTACTTCTTTATCTGCTTGAAGAAGCATATTTTTCAGGATATCATACACCCCACTCTTTTTTATTGAGCCTCCTCCATAAGCCAGCATAACCGTCTTTCCAATTTTAGCAAGTTCCTGTTTTAAAGCCTCTTCTGCAATTCCAACTCCAAAATATACTTTTGTGGGATAAGAAAATGTAAATGTGTTCATTATTGTTTCCTCCTTATTGATCTTTTCCTTGTTTTTTTTCATCTTGCTGACAGTTTGCCTTTATGATTTCCTGCAGCGAGATATGTTCGTTACGATATCGTGCTTTTTTATTTTTTTCCGGAACTGTCAGCTCGATTGCCCTTTGCGGACAGACATGGATACAAGCCAGGCAGGTCTGACAACTGCCAGGAATATATACAGCTCTTTTGTTCTCTAGATGAAT
>CALWCS010000063.1 GCA_944376425.1 uncultured Lachnospiraceae bacterium
GCGGAAAGAGGCGGCATAAACTTAAATTTTTAAAGCAGTTGTAAAGCAGGTCTGAATGGTATATACTGTTTTTTATAAGACATCATCCTTTGCAGGTTATTGTTTTCTGGACAAAAACAGTATACACCCAAAAAGGCGTGATGTCTTTATTTTAAACACTTTGAAGTAACTTTGGTGAAATTTCAAATTTGCTCATTTATAGTTATAATAATGACCGTAGTATTTACCATAATTTTTTGCATAATAGCTTCCGCTCTTTATCGATGCTTTATTTAAAACTGCTCCTAAAATTTTGCATCCGCTGCTTTCTAGCTGTTTTTGAACTCTCTGTGCCAGCTTATAGCTGATAGCTTCGCTCTCAATAATCAAAACAGCTCCATCGCAGCCAGCAGAGACCACTGCGGCATCTATCACGCTGCCCAGAGGAGGACAATCGATAAACACATAGTCATATGCCTCTCTTACTATCTTAAGCATTTCCTGAAATCTCTCACCGCCAAGCAATTCTGAAGGATTTGGCGAGCTCATTCCTGTAAATACCAAATCCATCTCTTCTATATTGCTTCTATAGATACATTGCTCTAGTGTACACTGTCCGGTCAGATATTCTGTCAAACCATGTATTATTTTTATTTTACCATATCGGCTGGAAGAAGAAGGAAGCATCATCCCATTATTCATTGAAAATTCATCAACTGCTCCTCTGACGTTAAATCTGCTTCCCATAACAGAGCCACGGATATCCGCATCGATAAAAAGCACTTTTTTTCCCAGTTCTGCCATCGATTTCGCTAACTGAAGGGTGACAATTGATTTTCCTTCGTTTGGAATACAACTTGTAAAGCTGATTGTTTTGATATCCTCACCGCTAAACTGAATATTGGTACGCAGTGTCTTATATGCTTCCTCCACCTGCGGCGTCAGTTCAGGGATCTCATCCATAATTACTCTTTCCATACGTTCTCCTATCTTTTATGTTTTCCCTTTTTTCTTTTCCCGTCTACCGGAATAATTCCCAGAGTAGAAATACCAAGATATTTTTGTATGTCGTCCGGAGTCTTAATCGTATCATTCATCAGATGAATCACAATCAAAATTGCACATGTCAGACATACTCCTATCATCCCTGCTATCAGACAATTTTTTAATGTACTGGGGCTAACCGGATTTTCGTTGATATATCCTTCTTCTACAATTGTAGGCTCATCAGTTGCCATAATCTCTGCCATTCTCTGTTTTGCCACATTTGCAAATTCGTCTACAATTTTTTTTGCCTGAACCGGATCTGGGTCAGTTGCTGTGATCGTAATAATTCGAGTATCTGTCTGATTTGTAATCGAAATCTTGTTTAGCATCTCTTCATAGCTTATATTCATTCCGAGGTTACTGATTACTTCTTCTACTACAGGTCTGCTCTCAATCAACACCACATAGTCGCTTGTCAGCTGCGACCCAAGTTGAAGATCGGAAAGTGATACAAGACTTGAACTGTTTCCTAAAACGTAGATCATAGAGGATGACTGATACTGCGGTGTGATATATCTTTTCGTATAAAACCCTGCCCCCGCAGCGAGAAGAATTCCAACTAGTAAAATCAACCAAGCTTTTCTCCATAAGACGCCAAATAATTCTTTCAAATCAATTTCAACTTCATCATTTTGTATCTGATTCAGTTCCATACCTAGATTCCCTTTCTCTTGTTAATTTTTTGATTCCTTTCTACCATTTCAGTTATTTTGTGGATTTTCTCCCTCCGTTTCTGTCTGCTGATATAGAAATATTATCTTTTGTCATACAATATCATTTCAATATATAGATTTGTAATCTGGGGGATTTTTTACTTCCATATCTTTCAGGATTCCTGACATGTCTTTCAAACATGGGTTCCCAACTTTTTCGAAAATTTAGAAACCAGCAAATTTAAACTGAAAAGATCCACTTTCTCTATTATGCCTATTTAACAAGATAAAGTCAATACCATAGTTTGCAAGATTTAAGGCTTAATGTTGAAAAATGGCGAAATTATGCTTTTTGAAACAATAATTCCAAATTATGGAAATAAAATTTTTCTAAAAATAGATCCGCACACTGCTTTCTCTGTTCATTTTTCCCGATAACAAAAAAATCACTGATATCCTAAATTATAAGACTCAGTGATTTTTTACTGCGGAAGATGGGACTTGAACCCACACGATATTGCTACCACAGGCACCTGAAGCCTGCGCGTCTGCCAATTCCGCCACTTCCGCATTCCATTTATATATCTTTTTCAGAACTCTTACATTGTACAAAATTTCTTTCTTTTTGTCAACACTTTTAGGAATTCTTTTAAAAGTTTTTTATCCGCAATTTACCATACAGCATAGAATTTTATATCTCATACAATTTGATCCTTAACATTGCATACGCAAGTTTTTATGTAGATAGTATTAGTATATATATAGCATAAATAAATATCAATAAATTATATATTTTTATATACATATATTATACAATTTTGTACATAAAAAATAAAAATCGCCAAGTTTTATCTCTTTTATAAAACCGGCGATCTCTCACTGCGGAAGATGGGACTTGAACCCACACGATATTGCTACCACAGGCACCTGAAGCCTGCGCGTCTGCCAATTCCGCCACTTCCGCATTTTGCTTTTCCTCAAGCTCTTATATCATACAAAATTTTCTTTTTTTTGTCAATATGTTTTTTCAAATTTTTTCAAAAAAATATACAATATATTTTTTTGATTTTTTTGATTTTCCTATTGACAAATTTCACTTTTGATACTATAATTCAATTGTTCGCAGTTGTGGCGGAATTGGCATACGCGCTAGACTAAGGATCTAGTCTGGGTTAACTGGGTACGGGTTCAAGTCCCGTCAACTGCACGAGAGCGATTCGGTTTTGCCGAATCGCTTATTTTTTTGATAGATACAGCAAATCTCGTCTCTTATGTATCAATAAAACTATAATAAAAATGTGTTATCTATTCCCTAACTCAAAATCCGCTTAAGATTTTCAAAAGGAAGTATGAAAAATATATGAATTACGCAACCACCTCTTGCAACAGCAAAATAATGTTGCTATAATGTAGAAAATAGTTATTATGTGCCCTTTTATTCTTTGTTCCTTATTCGTTGCATAAAATAGAAAAAAGAAGAATAAAAGTGCTATATGAAAGGGAGATGCCTATATGAAAAAGAGATTAAGAATAATTGCTACCTTGGCTTTGGCATGTGTATGTTTTACCTTATCAGGCTGCGGAAACAGAGTCAGACAGGAGAGCATCACAGAAGCAGAAACTCAACCACAGACTCAATCGGAAACAGAATCTGAGACTCAACGACAGACTGAGCCGCCGACCGAAACAGAGACTGAGCCGCCGACTGAATCTGAAACACAGACAGAATTAGAACCTCTTACTGATGAAAACGGAGAGACAGAGCCAACTAGTTGGGATATCTCAGGAACCATTCAGGAAGTTTCAGAAAACAGACTGACCATTTTGACCAGTCTTGGAAATACGTATACATTTCCAATCTCTTCGTCTACCTCGATCGCAGACAATGCTACATTAAATGCAGGTGATTCTATCGAGCTTCACTATGACGGAAATATTGATGATCGTCTGAGTATTCAGACTGGTACTGTAACCACAATCTCTGTTACTTCCTCTGAGGAATAAAGAAGCAAAATGCCGTTTCATGACAAAGAGCTGTCGAAAAGCGGCATTTTTTATCTAAATACTTTCTTCAATCTTTTATGAAAATATGCGTTATAATCTCCATGCCATCTTCCTGTCTGGAACTGCCGCAAAATAGAAACTTTATCCGGAAATCTTGTGATTTTTTGTCTGAGAATCTATCTGTATAAAGGGGTCTATTTTGCGGCAGTTCCGTTTTTTTGCGGAATTGTCCGTACATCTGTAATCTCCCGCCAGATCAAAAAAAGAGAGTTACCATAATCAAATGATAACTCTTGATCTTTCTTAAGCCAGTTTGCTTTTTGCCAGTTCAGCAAGTGTTTTAAATCCTTCTGCATCATTGATTGCCATATCAGCAAGGATTTTTCTGTTCATTTCCACACCGGCTAATTTTAATCCATACATAAATTTACTGTAAGATAATCCATTGATTCGTGCTGCAGCATTGATTCGCGCAATCCAGAGCTGTCTGAACTGACGTTTTCTTTCTTTTCTTCCTGCGTAGGAACTCTTCAATGCTCTCATGACAGACTGTTTTGCTACACGATACTGTTTGGATCTTGCTCCTCTGTATCCTTTTGCCAGTTTTAATACTCTATTGTGTTTCTTTTTAGCGTTTAAACCGCCTTTAATTCTTGCCATGTCTTATTTCCTCCTTCGCCAAACTTCTTATAAATAAGGTAAAATCTTTTTCATGTTCTTAACGTTTGTCACGTCAGTCATGGTTGCTTTTCTCAAGTTTCTCTTTCTTTTTGTAGACTTTTTGGTTAAGATATGGCTTTTATAAGCTTTATTTCTTTTTAACTGTCCTGTACCTGTTTTTTTAAAGCGCTTTGCTGCTGCTCTGCTTGTTTTGATTTTTGGCATTGTATATTTCCTCCTTAATTTCAGATTGTATCATATATGAAAATATAAACTTTCTTTTTCTCAACTGAACAGCTCTTTAACGCTTTTCAGTTAAAAACATCATAATACTTCTGCCTTCCAGTTTTGCTGGTTTTTCAATCACTGCAATATCCTTTAACTGTTCTGCAAAATCATCCAGAATATGCTTACTGCTCTGTACGTGAGCCATCTCACGCCCTCTAAAACGCAGTGCCACTTTTACTTTATTTCCTTTTTCCAAGAATTTTCTCGCTGCTGCCACTTTCGTGTTTAGATCATTGCTGTCGATATTTGGAGACAGACGCACTTCTTTTACCTCAATCGTTTTCTGCTTTTTCTTGGCTTCTTTTTCTTTTCTCGCCAGTTCATACCGATATTTTCCATAATCAATAATTTTGCAGACTGGCGGCTTTGCTGTCGGAGCAATCTTTACTAAATCAAGTTCTGCTTCTCTTGCCAACTTCATCGCATCACGCACGGACATGATTCCCAACTGTTCTCCATTTTCTCCAATAACACGGATCTCTTTGTCTCTGATCTGCTCGTTAATCATTAATTCGCTAATAGTAGTGCACCTCCATATTGATCTAAACTTATTATAAAAAACATGTTCTGCAGGTTCTTTTTGCCTGCAAAGGATTCTGCTTCATAGAAGACAATGTTTTCTATGAAAAAAAAGTGGATAGTCAGACTATCCACCAGTATATACAAAAATCTCCGTCTTCTTTCACGATTTTCTTTCTTACTATAAACCATTAGTCACCATTGTGCTAAGGTGAGAGTGGATACTCTGCTTTCTTTTTCTCACAACATCTCGATTATAGCATAATGGTGACTTTCTGTCAATACTCTTTATGAAATTGATTGGAACGAATATCCGTAATTATTAATAATACTTGTCTTTGATTTTTTGACATATAATGCTTTATTCGGCAGAATATTTCCTCTGTACGACCATGCCGCTGTGGATGAAATAATTGTTCCTGCCGGTGAAGCTTTTCCTTTGTACACTTCTACATGGAGATGGGTATCATACGTATTTGGACCAGAAGGTCCCGTTCCTCCCAGAACATAGAAAGCTTCTCCCTGCCGGTAGCTTCTTCCCAGCAAGGATGTCGCATTCTTTCCATGCATAAAGACTACCGTCATGTAATCATACGTTCCATCTGCATATCTGACTTTTTGATCACTCTGGAACCAAATAGTCCCCCACGTCGACTCTGCTGCAATGACACGCCCGTCAAACGGTGCAAATGCCTTGGCGCCAGTAATTGGCTGGATCACACAGTCGAATGCATTTTCTGTCTGATGGGAATAACTATCGTAAGCGCCTTGCGTAATATAAACCTGTGACAGAGGCCAGATTGCATACTGACTGTTTTCTGTTTCTACAATTGTGAAGTTTCGGTTAATCAGTGTCAACCTTGTTCCCGATTCATCTCTGGCTGCTGCAACATATTTATAAGATCCTACCGGCAGATCTTCCACATTCATTGCATTGTTGACTTCTGTACCGATCTGATAGCTGGTAGCATTCTGGAAAATATTCTTCTTGCGTACCGTCGTATCCGTCGTTCTGTCTATAATCGTAAATGCAAGGCTGACGACGTTATAATTTGAAGTAATCGTACCTTCGAATTTAAAATCTGTTCCCTGTGCTATGCTGACTGGATATCCCGGATTTACAATTTTCAGCGTAGAGGCTCCCTTTTCTACTGTAAAAGTTTTATCCACCACATTTTTGGTAGCTCCGGAAGTGTCCTTTGCACAGAGGATATATCGATAGGTACCTGCTTTTAACTGATCAAATTCGATTGCATTGTCGATTACAGTCCCTATCATATACGGATTCTTTGGGTTATTGACAACAACTTTATCATAGAGGATACTTAAGTCTTCTGAGCGGATTGCCGCTGCGACTTGTTTTAAGCTGTAATTCGATTTAATAGTTCCTGACAGTGTAAAGCTCTGTCCTACCTCCAGTACTGTCGGATAGGTCGGAGATACGATTCTAAGCGTACTGTCACCCCCGGTAGGCGGTTTTCCCGTAGCTGTCACACTAAATGTCTTATCCAAAATATACTTCGATGTGCCGGAAGCATCCTTTGCATAAATCATATAGCGATAATTTCCTGCTTTCAGACCGCTAAATTTCATCGCATTGTTGACTGTTGAAGAGAGGGTATAAGGATTTTTTGGGTTATTGACAACTGTCTTGTAATACAGCTGGCTTTTATCGGAAGAACGAATTGCAAATCCGATCTGTTTAATTGCATAGTTGCATTTTACAATTCCTTCTAAGTGAAACGTCTCTCCCACTTTTAACGTAGTAGGATAGGTCGCTCCTACAATACGCAGGGTACTGCTGGCTGCCTGTCCCGTTGATGTGACGCTGAATGTTTTATCCAGAATAAATTTTGATGTGCCGGAAGCATCCTTCGCATAAATCATATAACGATATGTTCCAACAGCTAAAGAGTCAAATTTCATCGCATTGTCTACTGCTGTTCCAATCGTATACGGGTTTTTTGGATTGCGTACAATCGTTTTGCAATATAATTTACTCAGGTCGGTGGATCGAATTACAAATGCGATCTCATTAATCTTATAATTGCACTTTACAATTCCCCCAATTGTAAAAGCCTGCCCTTTCTTTAACGTCGTCGGATACGTTGCATTTACCACACGAAGTGTCGATGCCGCGGCCGCTTCTGTTTTTGTCGGAATCATCACTCCAACCAAAAACAAAAGGATTAGGCAGATGAATGATTTACGTAAATATTTCATTTTCTCCTCCTTATTTTTCTCCTATCCTCTTTTTGTTGTCTTTTTTATTACGTTTCTATTAATTTTTTATTTATTATAACGAATTTTTAAGGAAAAATCAACCTATGATACTAAAATAACGAAAAAAACGGCGGAAATCAGCCGCATTTGCTTCTGATTTCCGCTTATTATTTTTTTAATTTTTTAAATTTTCTTTACAATTCTTTATCGATTCTTTCTTTTAGGTCTTATTTCTCTCGTTGTCTAACATCATTCTTCAAATATCCGATAAAAGTATTATGAAATTCTCTGGAAGGAATAACCATAAGTACTGATCATACTCGTCATTGAAGAATCCACATACAGCGCTCTGTTCGGCACAACATTTCCTCTGTAAGACCATGCAAGGCTGGAAGAAATTGTCGTTCCTGAAGTTGAAACTCTTCCTCTGTATACTTCTACATGCAGATGAGTATCATATGTGTTTGGTCCAGAAGGTCCTGTTCCGCCCAGAATATAGAAAGAGGTACCCTGGCTGAAACTTCTTCCCAGCAGCGATGTCGCGTTCTGTCCATGCATGAAAATTACTGTCATATAGTCATATGTTCCATCTGCATATCTAACCGGCTCGTCACTCTGAAACCAGATGGTTCCCCACGTTGATTCTGCCGCTACTACCCGTCCGTCAAACGGTGCAAACGCTCTTGCCCCTGTAATCGGCTGGATTACACAGTCAAACGCATTTTCTGTCTGATGGGAATAGGTATCGTAAGCCCCCTGTGTGATATAAACCTGAGATAATGGCCAGATCGCATACTGGGCTCCCTCATTGCTTTCCACCACTGAAAAATTCTGATTTACGAGTGTCAGACGGTTTCCTGATTCATCTCTCGCCGCTGCAACATACTTATAAGATCCTATCGGCAAATCTTCTATATTCATTGCCTCACTGACTTCAGATCCGATTGTATAGCTGGTAGCATTCTGGAAAATATTTTTCTGACGCACTGTCACATCCGTTGTTCTGTTTATAATCGTAAAGGCAAGACTCACCACATTATAGTTTGAAGTAATCGTACCGCCAAATTCAAAATCTGTCCCCTCTGCTACACTGACAGGATAAACAGGATTCGTAATAGCCAGTGTAGATGCTCCTCTCGTCACCTCAAAGGTCTGATCTACTAGATTTTTGACTGCTCCGGAAGCATCTTTTGCAGTAAGAATGTAACGGTAGGTTCCATACTCTAGTCTGTTAAATTCCATTGCATTGTCGATTACTGTTCCTATGATGTATGGATTGCTTGGATTGTTTACCACTACTTTATCATACAAAATCGTCAAATCTTCCGAACGGATTGCCGCTGCCACCTGTGTCAGGCTGTAGTTTGACATGACTGTTCCGGATAATGTAAAGCTGTCTCCCTCTTCCAAGGTAACAGGATACGTTGCAGATACGATACGAAGAGTACTGTCTCCCGATGTAATGGTCTGTCCGCTTGTCGTTACGCTGAATGTTTCATTCAAAATATATTTTGAAGTTCCAGAAGCATCCTTTGCGTAAATCATATAACGGTAATTTCCTGCCGCCAGATTTTCAAACTCCAGTGCGTTATTGACGTCTGTGGAAATAACGTATGGATTGTGCGGTGAATTGATCACATATTTATCGTACAGTATCGTCTGGTCTGTGGAACGGATTGCAAATCCAATTTGAGTAATTGCATAATTACACTTTACCGTGCCTTCCAGAGTAAAACTTTCTCCTACTTTCAAAGTTCCCGGATACGTTGCTCCGACCACGCGCAGCGTACTTGCAGCCGCTTGCTTTGCCGTCACTTCGAAAGTAATATCCACTACGTTTTTCGTTGTCCCGGAACTGTCTTTTGCACACAGAATATACCGATACGTCCCTGCGCTTAAATTTTCAAACTCCATTCCATTATTGATTGTCGTGGAAATACTGTAGGGATTTGAAGGATTATTCACTACTACTTTATCATATAAAATAGATAGATCGGTAGAGCGGATCGCTGCCGCCACCTGTGTCAGGCTATAGTTTGAGCTGACGGTTCCCGATAGTGTGAAGCTGTCTCCTTCTTCTAAGGTAGTCGGATATGTCGCTGATGTAATCCGCAGTGTACTTGTCGTAGCAGTTGTCTGTCTTGCCGTCACCTCAAATGTTCTGTCCACTACATTTTTTACTGTCCCGGAACTGTCTTTTGCGCACAGAATATACCGGTACGTCCCTGCGCTCAAATTTTCAAACTCGATTCCGTTATTGATTGTCGTGGAAATGCTGTAGGGATTCGAAGGATTATTCACTACTACTTTATCGTATAAAATAGATAAATCAGTAGAGCGGATCGCTGCTGCCACCTGTGTCAGACTATAATTGGAACTGATTGTCCCTGACAGAGAAAAACTTTCTCCTTCTTCTAAGGTAGTCGGATATGTCGCTGAGGTGATCCGCAGCGTACTGCTGCTGCTTGCGCTGCTTTGATTTGTCGCTTCCTCTACCTCAAAGATTTCATTGAAAATATACTCTGATGCTCCAGATGCATCTTTCGCATAAATCATATAGCGGTAGCTTCCTGCCTCCAATTGATCAAATTCTAAAGCGTCACTGACCTCTGAAGAAATTGTATAAGGATTGCCCGGATTATTTACCACAATCTTATCATACAGCTGACTTTGATCTAGCGAACGAATTGCAAATCCTACTTGCGTGATCGTATAGTCTGACTGTATTGTCCCTCCTACTGTAAACTCTTCTCCTGTCTGTAATGTGGTAGGATACTCTGCATTGATAATACGCAGCGTAGAAGTTGCAGCTGCTTCCGTTTTTGCCGGAATGATCATTCCAAGCAAAAATATCATAATCAAACTGATGACTGATTTATGTATATATTTCATTTCTCCTCCTTAATATTTGTTTTTTATTACATTTCTATTAATTTTTTATTATATTGTATCTAACCTTTCCAAAAAAATCAACCTTATGATCCGAAAATGAACAAAAAAATAATGAGGACCAGTTTTTACCGCCCTGATCCCCATCAAATTGTTAATTTTCTTTCACAAATGTTTGACATGCTGTCTGCTGACATGTACAGGCATTGACACCAGAAATATCAATTCTGTCTGCATGGCAAACGCAGTCTTTATTGTAAACACAGCAGCCTGCTTTACAGTCCACCTCAATTTTCTGGGATGGAGTTCCCATAGAATTTTTTGCACTTTCACTGCGGCGCTCTATAAAGCTGTCGCAACATGTTTCATCCTTACAGACTGCATGTTCTCCTCCTATCTGGATATCTCCTTTGCAGCAGCACATTCCTTCGTTATAGACACATCCCTGTGCAGAACAAACTAAATATGGCATAATGCAATCTCCTTTCCTTAAGCAAAAATTATCGTGTTCTACAGAAGATAGCATGTGCCATTTTCTTTTTTTTATACTCTTTTATCTGTCTTTATATATTTCCAGCCAGTTTATCTTTAATCACCGCAAAACATTCCCTTACCAGATAATTAATCTCTAAAATTTTATCTCCTGGAGCTGAAATACCCTGAATGTTTGTACATCCCATTTTTTTCCCAATTGCAACGCCGCGGAATACATGAAAATCGTTCGTCACAATACCAATCGAAGTATCAAAATTTTTAATAATTTTCATACTGTATTCTATATTTTCTTTTGTACTGGTTGAGTTTTTTTCCAGAAAAAGCCGCTTCGAACTGATTCCATATTTTTCCATATAACGCCGCATCGCTTCTGCTTCTGTGATCTCTTCTCCTCTTCCTTTTCCTCCTGACAATACTGCCTTTGTTTGCGGATTTTCTTCTAAATATTGTCTTGCCCGTTCCAGTCTTTTATGCAGAGCACGGCTAGGAATCTCACCTTTAACATGTGCTCCTAACACAATCAAATATTCTAATCCATTATCTGGTTTCTGTCTCATTCCGTGAAAAATAAAACCTTCTACTGTCACAAACAGCAAAAATCCTGCTGTGATCAGGATAAAAAGGATCATTTTTAATACATCCGGAATCACTATTTGTTCCAATATTCCATATTTTTCTTTCATCCACAGCAATCCTGACATACATAGAAAAAAACTCCCGGCTGCCGCCCATATTTTAATAAAATCAGAAGACTTCCCGGCATAGCGGACAATTACAGCATAATATCCTAAGCATAAAATCGCTGCTATTAAAAATACTGTCCTCATTGTCTTTCCCTCCTTCTATCTCCGGCTTTTGATTCCTTTTAATGAAAAAAACTGCTGTATCTTACAGTTATGACACAGCAGTTTTCTTTTTATCTTCCACAGCAATATTTATATTTCTTTCCGCTTCCGCAAGGACATGGATCATTACGTCCAATTTTCTTGCCTTTTACAACAGTATTTGCTTTCTTTGCCTCTCGGTAAAGTTCTTTTCTTTTCTCTTCTGTAAAAATATCATTCCACATTGGTAATTCATACAGCCAGTCTGCCTTTGCATCAACCATATTTTTATAAAGCAGTTCTTTGTCAAAAGCTAAATTGACTCTTGTATTTTCATCCATCTCTTCAATTGGATTTTTCACTTTCAAACTGTCGTCGATTCCATCCAAAAATCCTACCATTGTCAAAACCGGAATCTCGAATTTTTCAGCCAGTTCCTTTACTGTGCCTGAGACCACTTCATCTGGATGAGATAATAATTTTTCATAAATTCCTTTTTCAATCATAAAATAATCTGTCCAGAATTTCTGAAGCTGTCTTTTATCTGTTTTTTGAGAGTACGCAATATCTCTCCACTCTTGTAGTAAACTCATTTCCAATACCATCCTTTATCCTGTATTCTAAACTTTAGACAGACAACGATATCGTCTTAAAAATTGTCTATCTTATTGAACACGTATAGTATATACCATTTCTTCTATTTTTTCAAAAGATTTTTCAAAATAATCTTCTATGGCTGTATATTTTTTTCTAAATTGTCCATACTACTACTAATCTCAGAGAGAGGAATTCAAATTCCTCCTCAAGGAGAGATTTTCTTCATTGGGATCCCCCTCCCAACAGAAGTATTCACAAAAGAGAAACGATTACTTATCCTCCCCTTTATTGCCGTTTTCTGTGAAATCTTATTGATTTTTCAGAAAACGGCAATTTTTATTTTTCAGTATCCTAACAGACTCTCTGTCCTCTGGCTTGTTCTTTTTTTATTTCTATTTGCTGAAATACTGGTAAGTAACAGATGATAACTGCCAGAAACATGCCGCATTATATGCATAGGTAGAGGACATTACACAGATAATATAGTCATGTCCTTGATTGTTAAAGACAAGCATCGCATCATTATGATTTGGATCTGCGTCTCCCGATTTACTTGCGCTGATAACGCCTGCCGGAAGTCCTGCCGGAAGTTTTCCAAGTACTTGCTGCTGTTTGAGCAGATTCATCATTTTTTCACTGTATTCCTTTGAAATCAGCTCTCCGCGATAGATCATCTCTAAGATCTTTCCCATATCTTCTGCTGTTGTAAAGTTGCTAAGACCTGTTCCGTCGCCGACAGATCCCATCGCAGATGGAGACAGAGAATGGTGAGCTTCTGTATTATAGATTCCATTCTCTTTTAAAAACTGATTGATTCTCTGACATCCCACTCCGAGTACGCCGTCTCCTGCGGCAGTCATCAAACGATTATAGCAATCATTTACGCTTAATGTTACCATATTGTACAGATCACTGTACATGCTGCCTTCGTCTAAATGTCCTGTACTGATTTCGTGGTAAATTCCTGCCATAGTAAACAATTTAATAACGCTTGCCGGATACATCTGCTGGATATTAATGGAAAAAGACTGTCCTGTCTGTAAATCTTTTACATAGACAGACCATGTGCCGTCAAATCCGGCAATCAAATTCTGGATTTGCTGTTTTAAATCATCTAAATTTCCTCTCTCATATGCCAGCAATTCTACTCGTTTTCCATCTTTCCCAACGTACTGTCCATCTGGAGTAAAACGGTTATATGCAACGCTTCCGTCACTTTGAAGGTAATATCCATCCTGCCATCCATTTTTCTTAAATGCCCCGTCTGATGGATCAGCATAATATTTTTTGCCCCCGTAAGTAATCCATCCTGTCTGCAGTTTTCCGTTGCTGTCGCAGTAATACGTTTTGCCGTTCAGATTAAATTTTCCACTGACACGATGCCCCGCACGATTAACATAATATCTCTGTCCATGCCATGAAATCCATTGACTGATTTTCATTGCTCCATCGCCGTATGCTCCAAAATAATAATAAGAGCCGTTAATATACTGAAATTCATACAGTTTTGCCCCATTGACACGACTGCAGAAATATTTTTGATTTTTGTATGTAATCCAACCTACAATTGGATTTCCTTTTTCATTCAGGTAATATGCTTTTCCTTCAGCCCGAAACCATCCTGCTTTTCTCCATGATTCTGCTTTTTTGTAATACCATTTGCCGTCTTGTTTGTTCATCTCAAAATACTGCGTCGGCATCTTTACATTTGTGTTAGCAATTGTAGCTGCAGACACTTCTTTTTTCGGGACAATAAAAAGACATGCCACCAGTATCAGAAAGAAAAAAGTCCCACTCCATTTTCTTCCTTTTTTCATAAAAATCCCCTCCTTATTTTTTATTTTCTCTTTTTTTTATTATACCCTTTTTTCTGTTTTATGACAACTATACGCCATGCTTTCTTTTAAATTTTTTCCCCTATTTTTCAGCTTTTTAAGATAGAATATTCCTGTCTGTTCAAAAGAAAAATGCCCTATGTTGTCAAAACAGCACAGGACATTTCTCGATACCTCTTGATCATTTCAATTTCTATTTTATCGCAAAATATTTTTGATGCATTTCGACACATCAAAAGCAATGTTTCTTTGATTTTTCACAATCTTTTCCTAAATAGATTTTCCAAGCTCATATGCTTTTTGCAGTTCTTGTTTTCCTTTGATATCACCTGCTTTTGTATTTCCTCCTGCAAGAATATGACCGAGATTTTTCCATTTCAAATGTTCCATCAAATGATTATAGTACAGAACAACATCTTCAAAACCATAACCTTCCGCAGTCATCAGCAATGCAGAAGATTTCCCATGACCTCTTAAGAAATTGCCATCTCCTTCTTCCAATGCAAACAGATGGTCAATCGCAGTTCTGATCTGACCGCTCATGCCCGCCGAAACATCCTTTGCATCCATGAATCTTCATACTGTCTAAAAAAAATTCCGTTACAGTATTTCCCACGCTTTCTGCTCCCTCAGTAAATGCCTTTACAAGTGCGGATGTATTTCCGTTTTTGCGAGGGCTTCCATTTAATACTACAATTTTCTTATCCATAATACTTTCTCCATTCTTCATGATCTACTCCCGCCTCCTGTATTTCATATGAGGTGAGGACTTTCTCTTTATGCCAGATTGACTTTTTTGATTACTGATATTATAATTATAACTAGAATAAAATAAAAAACAAGTACGCACATTAAAGTTTGATACTTACAATTAATTCAAATACTTACTTAAAGTCCAGCTAAGAAATGTCAAGAGGTGATATGAAAAAAGTTAAATTTATTACAACAGAGCAAAAAGGGTAATCTTAATAGACCATTCCAAAATATAGGATTGGTCAGGACTAAATATTCAGAGTA
>CALWCS010000064.1 GCA_944376425.1 uncultured Lachnospiraceae bacterium
TTTCTTGGATGATGGTTTATAGTTTTTGGCAACTCTATTATACCATATCAGGTGAGGAGTTATTTGTATTTTAGTAACAGAAAATACCGTATTTATGCGGTTTATGGCGTTTCGCAAACGCCTATAAAAAACCATAAAAGAGAGGAGTTTACAAAGGAGAAATTATGAAAACGAAAGATCTGGTTAAAACATTAGGAATTATGCCAAAAGTAAAAGGTTACTATTACATTATTGAAGCAGTAGAACTAATAAGGAAGAAGCTGGGAAATCCGATTGTGGTTACGAAGGATGTTTATCCTTTAGTTGCAATGAAATATTATACTTCTACAGAATGTGTGGAACGTGTAATCAGAACAACGATCCATAATGCATGGGTTCACAATAAGAGAGCAATGGACAGAGTGGCAGGATATCCTCTGATATTTAAACCGACGAATAAAGAATTTTTATTCATGCTTGCCGATTACATAGAAGAGACACAGGAAAGAATGTATACGATCAAGGGATGAGAAGAAAAGGGATATCACTTCCCGAAATGGAAAAAATGAATGCCTACTTTACAAAAAAAATAACGTGTGATAGAATAGCGGTGAATTTCAGATCCTGATATACAGAAAAAAGAAAGAAGTGAAAGGATTTTGGTCGTACCGTGAGGGCGGCACGAAATGCAGAAACTTGAAAACCAGTACAGACACTGAGAGTTGATTCTGTATAAGGAGAACCAGTCAATGATGCGTTTTACCCCATTTGATTTAAAAGGGGAAAGTAGCAGGAGGTAAAAATGAATAGTGCAAAAAGCAAGAAAACAAACGTAACTTTTATGGTACAGATGGCTCTTTTAGCTGGAATTATGATTGTGATGGCCTTTACACCGCTTGGCTATATTCCACTGCCGTTTATGAATGCGACGACAATGCATATTCCGGTGATTGTAGGAGCGTGTATTCTGGGAATGAAAGGCGGAGTGATTTTAGGAGCGATTTTCGGAGTCACCAGTGTGATCAAAGCAACGATTCAGCCAAATCTGACGTCTTTTGTATTTACGCCGTTTTACAGTTTCAGTCCGGAATATCACGGGAATCTGACAAGTATGATTGTGGCGATTGTTCCGAGAATTTTAATCGGTGTGATAGCTGCATGGGTATTTCAGATTTGTATCAAAAAGTTCAGAAAGGAGAACATTGCTTTTATTACAGCGGGATTTTTAGGATCTTTGGTTAATACAGCAGGCGTTATGGGATTGATCTGGCTGTTCTTTGGAGAGCAGTATGCTGCAGCAGGCGGTTCCGATCCGTCTTTGCTTTATAAGGTGATATTGGGCGTGATCGGCTTAAACGGTATTCCGGAAGCAATCATTGCGGCAATTTTAACGCTTGCCATTGGGCGGGCTTTATGGATCGTGGTCAAAAGAACGCCAAAAGCAATCGCATATAGATAAAGAAGGCTGCTGCAGGATTTCCTGCAGCAGTTTTTGCGTAAAAAACAGGCATCAGATTTTAAGATTGGAGGGAATGTTTATGGAGAAAAAAGAAATTCCGATCTCTGATATTGGAGGATTTCAGATCGGTCATGCACAAAATGAAGCAGCAGCAACAGGATGTACGGTATTGCTTTTTGATGAATGTGCACCGACAGGAATCGATATTCGGGGAGGAGGACCGGCTTCCAGAGAAACGCCGCTTTTAAATCCTCTTGCAGATTCGGCAGGAATTCATGCTTTGCTGCTTTCAGGAGGATCTGCATTTGGACTGGATGCCGCAGGAGGTGTGATGAGATATCTGGAAGAACGAGGAATCGGGTTTGATGTAGGCGTAACGAAAGTACCGCTTGTATGTCAGTCGTGTGTCTTTGATCTTGTCATTGGAAGCACCCAGATACGTCCCGATGCGGATATGGCATATGAAGCATGCAGACATGCGAAAAGAGACATGCAAGAAGAAGGATGCATCGGTGCAGGCATGGGCTGTACAGTGGGAAAGTATCGCGGAAAAGAGTGGGCAATGAAAAGCGGAATAGGAACGTATGCCGTCCAGGTCGGAGAAGTCAAAGTGGGAGCTATTGTTGCTGTCAATGCACTAGGTGATATTTTTGATATTGATACAGGAGAACAGATAGCGGGAATGCTCAATAAAACGAAAGATGGATTTTTATCGACGGAAGAAGAAATGTATCGTGACGCTGCTGGAATACGAAATTTGTTTACTGGAAATACGACAATAGGAGCAATTTTGACAAATGGGCTGTTTACAAAAGCACAGATGAATAAGATTGCATCAATGGCGCATAATGGGTATGCAAGGACGATTCGTCCTGTACATACTACAGCGGACGGTGATTCTATCTATGCGGTTTCTGTAGGGAAAGAACGTGCTGATCTAAATGTAGTCGGAACACTTGCTTCGTATGTGATGGGAAAAGCGATCAATCGTGCCATTTGGGCGGCGAAGGAAACAGATGGCTATTTCTGCGCAGCTCAAATCAGAGAAAAACAAAACCATGCTATGGAACAAAAGTAAATAGGAGAGAAAAATATGCGACTGAGAAAACTGCAGGATTTTTTAAAAGAAAAAAACTGGAAATATCGCTATACAGAGGAAGACGGATGCGGCAGCATCGATTTTGAATATCGGGGAGTAGCTTACCATGTATGGGAATTTTTTGACGGGGTTTGGGGTGCAGAGACAAATGTAAAACATGGAGGAGCCAGAGAAGATATAATAGGAGATTATGAGAAAATTATTTTAACAGAAATAAAAAATTGGAATTAAAAGGCAAAGAGGGCAAAAGAAAGGATGGGGAAATATGACGGCGGACGGCTGGAGCAAAAAAGTCTATCTGGAGCTTTTAACTCCGACGCAGGAAGACAATCGGTCTGACAGTCAAAGAATTTTAGAAGGATTAAAAGAAAAGGAACAGTTAGAAGAAGAAATTCATATACGTCCTTCGGTTTTAAAAAAGCTTTATCCGATCTGTGAGCAGTCCGAGTGGAAAGTCACGGCAACCTTGGGATTTGACGGGACAAGATGGGAAATCCTTGCTTTGGAAAGCGGCGATACGACACAGGAACATTATGGGTTGTGCGCGGATCTGGGAAGTACAACGATTGCGATGGAACTGGTAAACATGAAGGAAGGAACCGTGGTAGCGCAGGAAAGTGTGTTTAATCCGCAGATCGCATTCGGAGAAGATATCCTGACACGGATTTTCTATGAAAAAGATCAGGAAGAAAAAAGAGAGGAGATACGTAAGGCAACGATTCAAGGTCTGATTGCTTTAATGGAAAAGTTAAAGGAAAAAACAGGAGTTGATACTAAAAAGTGTGCGGCGATGGTGATTGCCGGAAATACAACGATGATTCACTTTTTGTTCGGTATGGATGCATTTTGTATCTTTCAGACGCCTTATGCAGTGCACAGTTTAAAACCGGATGTATGCAGAGGGACTGATCTGGATCTGCCGATCGATGGGTTTGTCTATTGTTATCCCGGAAAGGCAAATTATCTTGGGGGAGATATCATAAGCGGTATTATTGCAACAGAAATCGCAGACCAGGAGAAAATCAGCGTATTTCTTGATATCGGAACGAACGGAGAGCTTGTGATCGGAAACAGAGACTTTTTAATTGCCGGAGCCGGAGCGGCAGGTCCGGCATTGGAAGGGGGCGTTGTAAAGACAGGAATGCGTGCCGAGAGCGGAGCAGTCGACCAGATTGTCATAGAAGAGGGAATGATTCATAGCCATACGATTGGGGAGACAGAACCAAAGGGAATTTGCGGTTCTGGAATTGTAGATCTTCTGGCACAGCTTTTTTTAAACGGCTGTATGGATCTGCGCGGAAAATTAATAGCAGGTTCTTCAAAGGCGATCTCTGATCAAGGAGGAGAGCTTGCTGTAGAATATGCCAGAGGATTGTTTTTTTATCAGAATGATATTGATGAATTTTTAAAGACAAAGGCAGCGGCAGCTACAATGGTAGAATATATGATGCAGACAATCGGGATGACAATGAAAGAAGTAGAGAAGTTTTATGTTTGCGGAGCGTTTGGAACTCATATTTCAAAAGAGGCGGGCGTGACCATCGGACTGTATCCTGATATTGACAGAGAGAAGCTGATTTCTCCAGGCAATACATCGCTGCTTGGCGCACAAAAGATGCTTCTTGAGAGAAAAAACAGACAAAAAGTAGAACAGATTTTAGAAAAAATGGAATATATTCAATTTGGAGCGGTAGAAGATTTTCTTCATTTGATGGTAGCGGCAGCGGCAATTCCGCATACGGACTATCAGAGATATCCTTCCGTCGTAAAAGAACTAAAAAGAAGAGGACGAATAGAATAAAGAAATATCATAGAAAAAATCATTCTATGAGAAAAAGATGCGGTTGTCAAAAGCAGATGAAAATTTTTGACAGCCGCTCTTTTTTGATACAAAAGAAACAGATTTGAACCTTAAGAGGGGAAAAAAAGAATGATAAAATAAAATAGATGATAAAATAGGGTATTTTTACGCTAGGGGGAATAAAAATTGAAAAGCAAAATTTTAATTGTAGATGACAATCCGCTTGAAATTGAATATTTAAAAAAAAATGTGGATTGGGAAGAACTGGAATTTGAAATTTGCGCGACTGCTTATAATGGAAGAAGAGGGCTGCTGATGTATGACAAATTTCATCCAGATCTGATTATTATGGATATTCAAATGCCTGGAATGACGGGAATTGAAATGGCGCGCACACTTCGTGAGAGACAAGAAGATGTATATATTGTATTTCTTTCCAGCTATGAGGTATTTGAATATGCCAGATCCGGCTTTGAGCTTGGAGTTGCACAGTATATTTTAAAACAAGATATCGGAACAGAAAAAGTGCAGAATACATTAAGAAAAGTCAAAGAACAGCTGGCAGAACGAAAAAAATTGATATTTCATAGGCAAAGACAGAGACTGAGAAGAATATTAGAGGGGACAGAAGAAGAAATAGAAGGAAAAGAGATATCAGAGGTATTTACTCTTGCCGTTTTATTCTGTGATGGAAGCCTTCCTTTTTTTCCGTTCGAGGAGATAGAAGAAGAAAAGAGAGCTGATTTTTCCGAAATGGAAGACGAGCTGCAAGAAAGCGGAATTCTAGAACTTCCCTATACTTTACAGGAGACGATTTTAATTTGGAAAGAGACAGCAATGCTGAGTCAAAGAGAACAGGAGAGAAGAGCAAGAGAAACATGTAAAACAATTTTGAAGAAATTAATACAATCCCGAAAAAATAAGATAGAAGATGAAAAAGAGAAGCAAGGAGCAGGACAAATCCGTATCTGTCTGATTGGAACGGGACTGAAAGAAACGCAAATCAGAGAGCAATATTTAAAATGGAAGCCATATTTTAATCAGAGATTTCTGATTGAAACAGGAAGAATATTTACTGTGGAGACTCGGAAAATGATATCTTCTGAAAAAAAAGAAGAGAATGGGGCGTTTTTTATAAAAAAAGAGGGAAATGATACAGAAGAGATAGATTGGAAAGTGGTAGATTTATATCAGAAACAAAGAGAGACGGATAGTTTTTTTAATTATGTATCGCAATGTATTGAAAACATGATACAAGAAAGACAGATAAATCAGATTTTTCGCAGCTTTTCTGTGTTGTTCTCAAAGTACGAAGAAAAATGGAAAAATACAAAAAGAAAGCAGATGATGCAAGAGGATTGGAAAGAAGTGTTTCCAAAAGAAGAGATGAGTTCCTGTGACACGATTCAAAAAGCGGTAATCTTTTGGAAGGAGAGATATTCGGCTCTGGAGCAAGAGGAAGAAAAATCAGAAGAAATGGGATATTCCAGACTGACGCGGGCTGTGATTTCTTATATTCAGGGACATTATAGGGAGAAGGGGCTTGATACCAATCAGATTGCTCAATACGTATCTTTAAGTTCCTCAAGATTACGCTTTGTATTTAAAGAGGAAGTCGGTCAGACAATTGGACAGTATCTGACCGAGGTGCGGATGCAGAAGGCAAAGAGACTGCTGTTAGAAACAAAAAAGAGTTCGGATGAGATTGCAGATGAGATTGGATATCTCGATGGAAAATATTTTCGAAAAATGTTTAAGCAAAAATATGGACTGACACCGAGAGAGTTTCGGGAAAGGGAAAAAAATTGAAGAGGTTATATAAAGAAACAGCAAAAAAGAAGACAACCATTGTAAAGCGATTATCAGCGTCTCTGATTTTGATGGGAATTGTAATCTGTATTCTGGCCGATATGATCAGCAGTATTGTACTTTATCAAATCACAGAACAAGAGATGATAGAAAATTTAGATCAGATGAGCGAGCAGAGTATCCAGTATCTGAATACAGTCATGCAACAGTTTGAACAGGAACATCGTTTTTTACAGAGCGAAGATTCACTTGGAAGTATGATCAAGGAATATGAACGGGAACCTTTAAAAAGCAAAAAGGCCCAGATTGAGGAACTTTTAAATGTCTGCTACAGCTCTTTTGAAGATGTATATGGTATTGTGCTGATGACAGAGAAAGAAATTTTTCAAAATATCGGAGGTGACGTAAAAGAAGAAAATATACGAAATGCACAGTGGTATCAGCAATATAAAGAAAATAAAAAAAGCAGGCAGTACTCTCCTTTGGTTGATCGAGAAGGAAATGTAGAAACACAAGAAGAGAAAAAATGGATTTTTCTTGCGTATCCGTATCAAAATAAGACGGTTGCAGCAGATCTGATTTTTTTGATCCCTTTTTCAACATTTGAAATAGGAATGAAAACGTACCAGGAAGAAGGAATTGCAGCGGCAATCTATGACAGCAGCCAAGAGATTTTATATCAAAATGAGTATCAGATGCAGATAAAAGAAGGGCAGGCAATGGAAATTCGAAAAACGACAAGAATCGGACAGTGGACCTTGCAGGTCTGTCTTCCGGAAGAGAAAATCATGGAACAGTCAATGCCTCAGTTCCTGTTATGTTTCTTAATTTTGTTTCTTTCCTTTTTAGTGATATGGGGAGGAATTTTAAAAATGACAGCCAAAAATCTAAAACCTGTCAAAGATTTTTCAGATCAGATGGAACTGATTTCTAAAGGGACAGAGGAATGCAAAGTGCAAATTCATTCCGGAGATGAATTAGAATGTCTTGCAGAGACATTTAACGAAATGATGGAGAGAATTCATATTTCTGTGAAAGAACAGATTTTAGCGGAAAATAAACAGAAACAGCTGGAATATGCATTGATCCATGCTCAGATTGATCCTCATTTTATTTACAAAGCTTTAAATGTTATCATCTATCTGGGACAGTGCAAAGAAAATGAACAGCTGATCAAAGTGACCCGTGCCTTAATTGAGATTTTACAAGATAAATTAAGAATTGACCAGATTGATATTTATGACACACTGGAAAAGGAATTGGAAGTGATCCGTGCTTATGTGACAATCTGGAAAGTTTATTATGGTGAGCGGATTCACTTTATAGAAGAAGCAAAAGAAGACGTACGAAAAAAGAAACTGCCTAAAAATATCATACAGCCGCTGATTGAAAATGCTATTTTTCACGGACTGTTGCTTAACGAAGATGAAGAGGGAAATCTACTGGGAGGAACCGTATCTTTAAGAGTGGAACAAGAAAATGGATACTTGAAAATAGAAGTGGAAGATAATGGATATGGGATGACACAGGAACAGATTGAGCATGTCTTTTTCGAAAAACTGGATCAGAATGAGGAAAAAGGAAAACATATTGGCATTCGGAATATCAGACAGAGACTAAGATGGATTTATAAAGAGGAGTATTCGATCAAGGTGGAAAGCGAACTGGAACAAGGAACGAAGGTGATCCTTTCCATCAGGGAGGAACAAGATGAATAGGAGAAAGAGAAGCAGAATCGCAGTGATTTTAGTCAGTGTTATCATAGCAGCAGAAGTGGGCGGATGCACCGATACAAAAGAAAATTTGCAGCAGAGCTATAAAATTGGCGTCATCTGCTGGGAGGGAAGCAATATGCTCTCAGAGGCACTGCGCAGTTATATTTCATATCTGGAAGACAGCTTTCCGGTAGAAATGGAACTGGTGACACCGGCAATGGGATTTTTAAATTATGAAGAAATCGCAGAATATCTGTGCAAAGAAGAAATGGATGCTATTATGAATGTGACGACAGAATCTCTGCCGGAAATCTTATCGGTCTGTGAGGAATACGAAGTCTATCTGTTTCAATTTTGGGATATGCCATCAGATACAGATCAGATGGTACGTTATGAAGAAAGTCCTTATTTTTTAGGATATATTAAAAATGATGAAAGAGCAACAGCTAAGGAAATGGCAAGACAAATAATAGAGGCAGGATGCGAGAAAATTGCGATTTTGGAAACATATTACTGTGGACAAAGCAGTCAGGTTCATCGAATTCGATGCGATGAACTATTACAGTATCTGGAGGAAAGAAAAACAGGAGCAGTCAAAAAGATTGTAAGAACCACAGACCGAAAAGAAGCAATTAAAAATCTTGCTGATCAGGCATATGAGTTGGATGGCATGATTTTTACAGCGTATCATCATGAGATTTCTCTGGAAAATATCAAAAGTCTTTTTGAAAATCCTGATATGAAATTTGTTTATTTTGATGTGAATGAACAGACAAGAAATGATTTGGAGGACGGAGACTTAATTATGGTTTCGTGCGGACAGCACAATGTCTTTGGGCTTTCTTTTGCCTATCTTTATCATTTTTTAAACTCTCACAGAGAAAAAGAAAATATGATTGCTTTGGAATGCGACTATTTAAAAATTACTTCGGTATCAGAATATGATGAGTATATGGAATACTGTATAGATGAGATGCCGTATAACGCACAGACGATACAAAAAATTTCAGACAGTCTCAATGACGGCTTGGAAATGCTGGAACGGTACTGTAAAGAATATTCTTTAGAAAGTATCAGACGACAAAAACAGACATAAGAGGAAAATAGACGATTTAGGGATAAAACAGATAAAATTGCCCCTGAAGCAGGAACAAGAGCACTGCTATAATAAGGAATGTAAGAACCGGATTTGATGAGAGACGAACCGGATAATAAAGAAAAAGGGGGATTTTTAATGAAACGAAGAAACAAAAGACGAATTGCTGCCATGTGCATGGCAGTTGCAATGGCGGTGAGCAGTGGAGTCAGTACGATTTCTTTCGCTGCAACGACATCGACAGAGGAAAGTGAACGTGAAATTCGAAATGCTGCACTGTCGATGGAAGCAGCAACCCAGGGAATGGTTTTGCTCGAAAATGAAAACGAGACACTTCCACTTCAAAAAAGCGGAAATATTGCTTTATTTGGAAGCGGAGCTTATTACACCGTAAAAGGCGGAACCGGATCAGGAGATGTCAATCAGCGCTATACTGTAAATGTAGAACAGGGATTTACAAATGCAGGATACCATGTGACGAGTACAGACTGGATCAGCGCTTACGGAGAAGCTTGGGAGGCTGGCTATGCAGAATCGGGACAGGCAAGAAATTATATGCTGGACGATCTGGAAATTACACAAGAAGATATCGAAAAAGCAAAGGAAGGCGGAACAGATACTGTCGTCTATGTAGTGGCACGAGTTTCAGGCGAAAGTATGGACAGAAAGATAGAAGGCGGAGATTACTATCTGTCAGATATGGAATATGCGAATATTCAGAAATGTGCTGAAAATTTTGAACATTGTATTGTTGTATTGAATGTAGGCGGGGTCATAGATACAAAATTCTATGAGGAAATCGAAGGAATCGATGCGATGCTTCTGATGTCAGAAGGCGGAATGCGAGGCGGAGATGCTGTAGTGTCAGTGCTGAACGGTGAAGTGACTCCGTCTGGAAAACTGACGGCAACATGGGCAAAGAATTATGAAGATTATCCTGCTTCAGAGTATATCGGAGAAAATGACGGGGATTCTCTCGAAGAAAATTATCAGGAAGGAATTTACGTTGGATATCGCTATTTTGATACGTTTAATGTAGAGCCGGCCTATGAATTTGGATATGGAAAATCTTATACAGATTTTTCCATTGAAGTAAATGAAGTAACGGCAGATTCTCAAAATGTGACGGTAGAAGCAACCGTGACAAATACAGGAAGTGAATATTCCGGAAAAGAAGTCGTGCAGGTTTATTTTTCAGCGCCAGACGGAGTGACAGAAAAACCGTATCAGGAACTTGCTGCTTTTGGAAAAACAGATGAACTGGCTCCGGGAGAAAGCCAGACTTTAACCATTACTTTCCGTACAACAGAAATGTCTTCCTTTGATGAGACAACGGCATCCTATGTGATGGATGCAGGAGATTACTATATACGTGTCGGAAATTCTTCACGCAACACAACAGTAGCTGCTGTTTTAAATCTGGATGAACAGGTGGTGACAGAAATTCTCAGCCATCAGATGGAAGCGGACGAAGAGATGGAAGAACTTTCAAAAGCAGGACAGGATCCGTATTCTTATGAATCAGAAGAAGCGGAAAAAGAAACGGCACCAGTTATCACATTAAGTGCAGATACTTTTGAAACATTAAACAACGCATCAGAATATGATGATGAATCCGTCAATGTATATGTATCCGCAACAACTCAGACAGAGTATTTAAGAGGAGATCAGGAAGAAAATGAAATTACGATTGGGTCTTACAGCGGAGAAGAAATCAGTTATACAGAAAAAATAGTAGAATTTAGAGAGGAAAACGGAGAACTGATCGACTATAGCGGATATACGCTAAGAGATGTGTATGACGGTACGATTACAATGGAACAATACGTATCCGGCATGAGTTTGGAAACACTTTCCAATATCGTAGTTGGAAGTTACGGCTCTGGTTCCTCGGCAGTAGGGGAAGATTACAATGACGGAACGTATGTAGGCGCGCAAGCAAAAAGTGTAAACGGAGCAGCAGGAGAAACGTTTGATGATGCCGAGGAATATATTCCGGGAGCTGTCATGGCAGATGGTCCGGCTGGAATCCGTATTTCAAGAGAATACTCTGTTGTGGAAGATGGAGAAACGGTAAATTATTATCAGTATTGTACAGCATTCCCGATTGGAACGGCACTTGCGCAGACTTGGGATCTGGATGTCATGCAGGAAGTATGTACGGCAATCGGAGAAGAGATGCAAGAATATGGCGTCAGTATCTGGCTTGCGCCAGGTATGAACCTTCAGCGTGATCCGCTGTGCGGAAGAAATTATGAGTATTATTCAGAAGATCCGTATCTGACTGGTATGATGGGAGCTGCTGCGGTAGCGGGAATTCAGTCTACTCCTGGAATCGGCGTGACGATCAAACATTATATGGGAAATAATCAGGAAGCAAGCAGAAATGAAGAAAATAATACAATCAACGAACGAACGCTTAGAGAACTCTATCTAAAAGGATTTGAAATTGCGGTTAAGCAGGGCAAACCGATGGCAATTATGACATCTTACAATTTAAACAACGGTGTTCCTGCCGCAGATGATTATGATCTGTGTACTGACATCTGCCGCGGCGAGTGGGGATTCGATGGATTTATTATGACCGACTGGGGCGGCGGACAGTCTACTCCAATCTATTCGATGCATGCCGGAAATGATATTATTATGCCGGGCGGAAATCCAAACGTGATTTTAACAGGATTTATCGATGAAGTAGAACCGACATTCACACAGAACGGCGTACCGGAGACCACTTTGATTGAACGGACTTCTTCCTATGGAACGGTTCAATATGAAGATTATGAGTGGGGTGAATTTACTCCGTCAGAAGAAGGACAGGACAGTGTCAGCACAGTCGTAGAAAAAGGAATTGAGATCAATCAGGATCGGATTGATAAAATTCAGGAAACTTACGGCAATGTTGTGGAAATTGAAGAGAACTATGATGGAGAAGGCAATACACGGATTACTTATACAGGAGATTATGTAGATAAAAGTAATGTCCAAAACCAGATCAGTTTAGGTGATGTGCAAAAGAGTGCAATTGCCGTGTTAAATGCAATTATGGCAACAGACCAGTTTGCGTCACAGTTTGATGATATCGAGGCACTTTCCTATACAGAGGCAAGAGAAGATTCAAGAATTTTTTATATGGAACTAGAAAAATCAGAAATAAAATAGAAAATATTCTTTTATAATTTAAAAAAGATGACCTGTTTCGTGTTAAAATAAAAAAGGAAGCAGGTCATCTTTTTTTGTGCCGCTTTGATACTTTCAGGAAAAAGATACAAAAATAAGAATAAAAGAAAAAAATTGTATCTTTTTGAAATACCATATATAATATGATACCAGGGTCAAAAGGTCACGCCATTTTTGGATTGTAGGAAATGGTAGGTCATGATAAGACAGACGGTTTTGAAACAGCAGTCTTAGGAGGTGAAGAGATGAAAAATTATTTTCTTCCTCTTGGGGGAGCAGACGAAGTGGGCGCCTCTTCCTATTTTTTAAATGTCGACGGAGTGAGAATGATTTTTGATGCAGGAGCAAGAATTCATGGGATGGAAGTTTATCCCGACTATCCGATGCTCTTACAGTATATCGATGATTATGGAGATATTGATTTTATCTTTTTAAGCCATGCACATTATGATCATATAGGATCGTATCACATTTTAGGAAATCTGGCAAAAAATGCAGAAGTTCTTGCGACAAAAGCTACAAAAGAATTTACAAAACTACAGCTGATGGATTTTGGAAGAATGATTGCGCCGGAAGAAAAAGAGGTGATTAAGCGCGCAAAATACAGGCAGGCAGAGGCAGCAATCAATAAAATAAAAATCATTCCTGTTATGAGAACTTTGCAGCGAGAAAAATGTTCGATCACATTTTACCCGGCAGGACATATGGCAGGAGCCGTAATGGTAGAAGTAAAAACACAAAATCATGTGATTTTTTATTCCGGAGATTTTAGCATCCGTACGATGTTTGGGATCAATCAGATGCGTTTGGGAGAGAGCAGACCGGATATCTTTCTGATGAATGCTACGAATGCCTATCAGGCAAAAAAGAGAATGAAAAATGAATATACAGATCTTAGTCAGATTTTAGAAAATAAAATAAAAGAGAGGAAAAGGATCCTGCTTAGTTCGCGCAGCATTGCAAAACACCTTGATTTGTTTTACTTCATCAATCAGAATATCGATGAAATCTGCTTACGCGCCGAACGTCCCGTTTCGGTTTATATCACAGAACAGTCAGAAAAAATAGGGAATGCTCTTGCAGATTTAGGATATCTTGTCTATGATGGACATATCAGAAGTGGAAGAGTGCCAGAAGAACCTCATATCTTAATTGGAGAAGAGATGAAAAAGGAAGGATATGAAGCGATTCCGTTTGACTTTTATTCTCTCCACGCTTCTTATCAGGAGATGAAGCTATTTATTAAAAACGAAAATGCAGATGTGACATATTTGCTTCATACAAAGCCTAAATTTGGAGAGCAGAATTTGGCAGATGATTTTAAAAGATCAAAAACATTTCAAGGAAGTGTCATTCAGGCATGTAATGAGCAAGTGTATGAGATTTTATAACTCGTGAAATTCAAAAATGTCTCTTGCAGAAATCATGCAAAACACAATGCATATCAGGTATGTCAGGACATATGTGAAAAGCAAGAATCGAATGGATTGATTTAAGAAAGAGAGGAAAAAAATGAAATATTTTACAATTTATGAACAAATCATGCAGTCTGAACTCAAAACAGCAGAATATGAGAGCTATAAAAATAATGCAGTCGGAAGAATTAATGATGAATGGCTTGCAATACTTGTCGCTTTGCGTTATCCCAAAAGTCATCCCAGAGAAATGATGGAACGGATAGAAGAAAAGAAGGAATTTCAGATTTCCTATGAAATGTTAATCCGATGCCTGCGTTCAGTAAATCTGGATGATCCGGGAAAACGATGCTATATCCTTCCACAGATAGAAGAGGCAGCCGAAAATCTGAAGAAAGCTTTAAATGGAGATAAAGAGACCGCGCAGGAATTTGCAGAGTTTGCTTCTAATATGACGGAGAGAGATAATGCGAGAGGAAAAATGTATTTTAAAGCAAAATATTTGCTGGTGTATCTGATCTGGATGGATGAAGAAATGAAAAATATGCAGTATGCCCAGATTGCACGCTGTTATGGAGAGAGATACTGTGAGAGAGTGATCAGACAGCTAAAAAAAGAAATCAATCGTCAGCTTGGGATTAAGGAAGAGAAAAAGACAGCAAAAGATGTACTGCAAAAGACAGAAGCAGTACTTGCCTCCACAGAACGCGATTATGATATGACAGGGAGCGATGAACTGGCCAGACTGCGTTTTTTAAATGAAAATTATCGAAATTCGCTGGAGATGGTACAGTCAATGTTTGATGAATTAAAAGAATCAGTAGAAGAGTCGGCAGAAGAGGCAAAAAAAGTTGCAATCTCAGATTTCTTTGGAAAACTGAATTCTCCTGCCTATGGTAATCTTTTAGATAATCTTCTGGTAGTGGAAAAAAATCTTGCCAATGCGAGAAAAGAGGGAATTAAACTGCCGCCGCAGCTGATGTCACTGGGGATTATTTTTAAACAGCTGATCCGTTTTGTAAAAGATTCCGGTATTGAACCGATAGAAACGGTAGGAAGAGAATTTCATGCCGCATATGAAGATATCTCTCTTTTAAATTATGTAGGAGAGCCGTATGAAAAAGATGGGGAAATCAAAAAATTAAAGGTTTCGACACCTGGATGGAGATATGGGGATGTGATTATCTCAACCCCAACTGTTCAGGAAATTTTGGAAGAATAAGCAGGAGATGAGAATATGGACAGCACAAAAAATTATTTTTACGGAATTGATCTGGGAACGACAAATTCCGTGATGGCTTACGGAAATTTTACAAATGCTGGAATTTTGAAACCGATTGTTGTGGATATTGACCGGAAAAGTGAAAATGGAAGCCGTTCAAGAGGAAAATTGCTTCCTTCCGTAGTTTTTTACTATAAAGATAATGAAGGAAAAATGGTTCCGGAGGTAGGGGACTATGCAAAAAGCCGCTATGGAACAAAAAGCGGATACGTCTGCAAATCAGTCAAATCTTTTATGGGACAGACGGAGGGATTAAATCTTGCAGAAGAAATCGGCGATCAAACGCCTGCAGCTGTATCGGCGCAGATTTTAAAACACATGATCCGTTCTGCAAAAAGCAGACTGTTTCAAGACGAAATTAAGGATGTGATTATTACCGTCCCGGCTTCCTTTGATTCCGACCAGTGTCAGGCGACACTGGATGCGGCGAAATATGCAGGAATTGATATTGACAATCAACATGATATTTTATTGTATGAACCAAAAGCTGTTATCTATGACTTCTTGCAGATGCAGGAAAGCGGCGAAATTCCGTCAGATGTGATTGATCTTTCAGAGCCGAAGAATATTTTAGTCTTTGACCTTGGAGGAGGCACTTTGGATGTGACGATTCATAAAGTAGGATATTCGCAAAGTGGAGTACTGAATATTAAAGATATTGCGATTTCACGTTATACGCAGATTGGCGGCGACAACTTTGACGAATTAATTGCAAACGAGATGATGAAACGCTTTCAGGAGCTCAATGGAATTACGATCAACATTAAACGAAAAGAAGAGGTGATGTGCAAACTAAGACGGCTGGCAGAACATTTAAAAATAGACATGTCAAATGATTATGAGCGCTGTCAGGAGATGGGATCCGAACTTGCAGACGATTATTACGAGGAAGTGATGGAAATCAATCTCTATGACTCCTATTCTTATGCCGACGAATTTACAAAAAAAGAATTGGAGGATATCATAACGCCGATGCTTGGAGTAAGCTATACGATCGAAGATGCAAAGCGGATTGACTCTATGACAGAAAAAGACATGAACAATATTATTTATCCAATTCTCGACGTGCTTTCTAAGGCAGGAGAAGATTGTAAAATAGATACTGTGATTTTAAATGGAGGAATGACAAAGCTTTATCCTATCAAAAAGAGAATAGAACAATTTTTTGGCTTTCGTGCCCTGACGACGAGTGATCCGGACCTTGCCGTGGCAAGAGGAGCTGTGTATTATCACTATTGTCTTCATAAATATAATATTAAAAAAAGTAAAGATGTCTTTGAAGAGAATTCAAGGGAGGAGATTCAAAAGGCAGTTTTTCATACAGGAACGATCATGAATGACCGTGTGAATTTAGGAATTCGCAACCAATACGTCAGCAAGCTGATTGAAGCTGGGACAAATCTTCCATATGTTTCTGAGGAAATCAGCGGAAAATATGAGATGGGAAAAGACAGCGACACGCTTGCACTTGACATTTTTTTGGGCAGAGGAATGACGAAAAATCTTCCAAACAGAAGAATTGCAAGACGCTTAATCAAATTTAAGAAGGTATATCCGGCAGGAACACCAATCAGTCTGAGAATTATGATCGACAGCATGAGAATGATGACAATGGAGGCATGGATTACAAACCGTCCGAAAGAGCGTGCTGTGATTGAAATCGACACGAATTCATCGAAAGATGTCAGTGAAGAAAAAGTAAAAAGCCGTATTTATTCTACAGAAAGCATTCCGCTTAACGCAAAAAGCGAGCTCAATGACATTAAAGTTCTGATGGAACGCAATAAAACGATGAAAAAGAAAGATGAGATTAATAAAAAAATCAATGAGAGAATTGCCGAGATCGGAAAGGCAGAAAATCCGGGGGATTTTTTTGAACCGTTAGTAGCAATGGCAGATACGTGCTATCAGAGTGATATTTTACTGGGATACTTATATGAAATCGCTGCAAAGCTATGTTACGGCTGGAGTGATGCGCAAAAGAAAAAAATGAAAAGAATTGGAGCGCGTCATTTCCAGGAACAGGCAAGATATGTGGCACAGACGGTTTATGTTTTGAGAAAGGCAATTGATCTGATTGCAGCTTTAGGAGGAGATTTTATTGATGATTACCGTACTTACTTGGAACGGCGGATCGTACCGGAGGCAATCCAGTATGCCCTGTATGAAAACGCTCTGATATGGGAAAAATCGGATGAAAAGGTATTGGAATTTATCAAAGATCGAAAGATCAGCGAATTTTCACCACGATCCATCCAAGCTTTGATGAAAAGATTTGGAGTAGGATCAAAAAAAGAACACCAGCAGCTTTTAAAAGACATTGTGAAATCAACGGCAGAATTTGTCAATACGAAAGAATGCGCGCATCCGGAATATTATCTGATGCTGGAAGTGCAGCTGTGCGGTTCAGAAGTCAATCATGCATTGTTAAATAACAAAAAGTTGATAAAATCAGTCAGAACATCGATTGATCAGTACTATGGTTCCCGTCAAAAAGATGATTTTTACTGTGCCCTTCAAAATCTGCTGGATAATATCCCTCTTTCCTCAGAAGAAGAAGAGATGATAAAAAAATATTATCAGTAATCAAAAAGGAGTCCATAAGAAAATCCGTATAGAATTCAAACAAAGATAGACCATAAAGAAAAACATCCGCGGCAAACTGATACCGCGGATGTTTGATCTTGTCAGAAAAAATAAAAATTAGATTCTTGCAACTCCAGTCTTTCTTGCAGCTTCTGCAACACCTTTGGAGACTGCTTCTTTTACGCGTTTGTCAAATGGATTTGGGATGATATAATCTGGTGTCAGATCTTTTTCATCGATCAGTCCTGCGATTGCGTAAGCAGCGGCAATCTTCATTTCATCATTGATATCTTTTGCACGGACATCAAGCGCACCGCGGAAAATTCCAGGGAATGCAAGAACATTGTTGATCTGGTTCGGGAAATCGCTTCTTCCTGTTCCGACAACAGCAGCACCTGCAGCTTTTGCAAGATCCGGCATAATTTCCGGAACCGGATTTGCCATCGGGAAGAGGATTGGGTTTGGAGCCATGGTTTTTACCATTTCTTCTGTCACTGTGCCAGGAGCGGAAACACCGATAAATACATCAGCACCTACCAGCATTTCTGCAAGAGTACCCT
>CALWCS010000065.1 GCA_944376425.1 uncultured Lachnospiraceae bacterium
GTTTGTAGAAAAAGTAGGAAGTAAGTCAGTTATAATGGAAGAGGAAATCATTCAAAAAGAATTAGTTTTATATCATCGGATGCCGGGAAGAATCTGGGGACCCAAAAAAGAATTTGTTTCATCTCCAAGATTAGATGACTTGCAATGTGTTTATGGAGCTTTGGAAGGATTTCGAAGAGGAAAACCAAAACAAAGTGTAGCGGTGCTTGCCATCTTTGACAATGAGGAAGTAGGAAGTCAGACAAGACAAGGAGCAGATTCAGAATTTTTAAAAGATGTATTGAGAAGGATTCATCTTTCAAGTGAAAAGACAGAAGAGGAATTTTATCAGACAATGGCTGACAGCTTTATGGTTTCCGCCGACAATGCACATGCCGTGCATCCAAATCATCCGGAGAAAGCAGATATAGACAACAAACCTCTGATGAATGAGGGAATTGTAATCAAATTCAGTCCTAAATATGCAACGGATGGCGAGAGTGCTGCGATATGGCGGGAAATCTGTCGGATAGCGGATGTACCGGTGCAAGTTTATATGAATCGTTCTGATATTTTGGGAGGAGCCACACTTGGGAGAATTTCAGATTCTCATATTTCAGTTCCGACGGTTGATATTGGACTCGCACAGCTTGCTATGCATTCGTCATACGAAACAGCAGGAGCGAAAGACACAGAATATTTGATCAGGGCAATAGAGAAATTTTATTCAGTCGGGTTAAAGAGAAGAAAAGATACCATCTGCATCGGATAGGTATATGACAAAGAAGACCTGACTTTTTAAGAATGTTTTCAGAGAAATATGATATAATGCAGCCCAAAGAGAAGGAGCTGTATCTTTGGGCATAAATAATCAATACAAGGAGAAAACTAGATGACAAAGGAAGAATGGAAAAAACAGATGGCACAAGGACCGATTCTTTTAGACGGAGCGACAGGTTCAAATCTGATGGCGTCTGGAATGCCAAGAGGAGTGTGTACAGAATCTTGGATTTTAGAACATAGAGAAATTCTTATTCATTTACAGAGAGAATATCAAAAAGCCGGAAGTCAAATTGTATATGCACCGACTTTTGCGGCAAACCGAATTGGACTTGCCGGGTACGGGCTTTCCGACAAAGTAGAAGAATACAATGAAAAATTGGTGCAAATTTCAAAAGAGGCAGTGGCAGACAGAGCGTGGATTGCCGGAGATCTGACCACAACCGGAAAAGTAATAGGAGAAAACGGAACAATTACATACGAAGAACTGCTAGATGTATACAAAGAACAAATTACATGTCTGGCAAATGCAGGCGTAGATCTTTTAGTAGCTGAAACTATGATCAGTGTAGAAGAGACGATGGCGGCTCTTGATGCAGCCCATTCTGTCTGTGATTTACCAGTGATGTGCAGTTTGACAGTCAGTGCAGACGGGACAGCTTTCTTTGGAGGCAATGCAGTTGAGGCAGTGGAATCGCTCCAGGCAATGGGAGCAGATGCCGTCGGAATTAATTGTTCCGTTGGACCAGATCAACTAGAAGCTGTTGTGCGCAGTATGAAACAGGTCGCAGAAGTTCCTGTACTTGTAAAACCAAATGCAGGGATGCCGACGATTGATGAGAATGGAATGGCAGTATATACAATGAAAGAAGAAGCATTCGCACAGGCAATGATGCGTCTGATTCAGGAAGGCGCATGGATTGTAGGAGGATGTTGTGGTACAACTCCAGCTTACATCCAAGCTTTGGCGGAAAAAATAAAAATTAACGGCAGGCAAAGGGAGTAAAAAGTATGGAAAAAACGACAGGCTGGCGCAGGAAAGAGAATACAGAAAAAAATACCAAGATTATGGCCTGAGAAAGGAGTCAAACCATGAGAAAAAAACTGGCGAAGATTTTGAGAGGAGGATCTGTATTTCTGGCAGTATTGTCGATTGCCGTATCAAATGGCAACTATGGAGTGATCTATGCACAGGAGATGGAGTATCCTCCATGGGAATCTGGAGAAGAAGAATTTGATCCCTCAATCTCACAGTGGTGGGAAGAATTTTATCCGGAGGATCCACAATGGGAGACAGAATTTGAAATCTATGATGATCCGGAAACTTGGGAAGAAGATACAGATCCGAATTCTTTAGAATATCTCTGGAGCTTTGATGAGAGTGAATTAGAAGGAGCAGACCCGAAACGAGCCGATTTACTGGAAGAGAATCAGGGAATAGAAGTGACACTGGAAAAAAATTTGTCAGATCAAATTTGGATTGGAGTTTATCCGCTTGCCCAATATCCGGAATTTCCGACTGGCTGTGAAGTCACCTCTTTGACAATGGTGCTTAACTATGAAGGGTTTGATGTGTCGATTGGAGAAATAGCTGACAATTATCTTGAAAAAGGAGAACCAGGGTCGCAAAGCTACCGGGAGATTTTTTGGGGCAATCCAAGGTCTGCGGAATCTTTTGGATGCTTTGCGCCTGTGATAGTAAATGCAGCGAATCAGTACCTTGAGGAGCAAGGATCAGAGAAAAGAGCCATTGATCTGACCGGAACAGATTTAGAAGATTTGTATGAAGAGCTGCGTTACGGCTATCCTGTTCTTGTATGGGGAAGCATGTATATTGACACAGATATTGTAGAGACGGGATCATGGGAAATTGACGGAGAGACGGTGACATGGCCGGGAAACGAACACTGTATGGTATTGGTGGGATTTGATTTAGAAGAAAATACGGTAAGAGTGTGCGATCCTTTAAGAGGAATTATGGTATATGACAAAGATAAATTTGAACGTCACTATATTCAGCTGGAATGTCAGGCTGTCGTTATCAAAGAGCAGGAAGAATCGATTTCTGCGATTGATCCGGAAGAATAGAAAGAGAAACAAAAACATTCCTTGCAGTTTCCAAATGTTCGGGTTAAAATAGACGAAAAAGAAAACTCAGAAAAAGGAGACAAAAGGACCATGTATAAAGATCAGATTGACAATTATATTGATTCACATAAAGAAGAAATGATCGAAGATTTAAAAACACTGGTACGGATTAACAGCCAGAAAATGGATCCAAAAGAAGGAATGCCATACGGAGAAGGACCTGCAAAAGCACTTGCTGCTGCAAAAGAAATGATGGAAAAAGCGGGGTTTCTCACAAGAAATTATGAAAACCATGTAGTAACCGCAGATTTCTCAGAAAAAGAAAAACAGTTGGATATTCTTGCACATCTAGATGTGGTGCCGGCAACAGATGGATGGACAGTGACAAAGCCATTTGATCCTGTTGTTGTGAATGACCGGATTTACGGAAGAGGAACATGTGACGACAAAGGACCTGCGATTGCGGCATTGTATGCAATGAAGGCAATCAAAGAATTAAAAATTCCTCTTAAAAAAAATGTGCGGTTAATTTTAGGATCAGATGAAGAATGCGGTTCCTCAGATTTAGACTATTACTATAGTATAGAAGAAGAAGCACCTATGACTTTTACTCCAGATGCTGATTTTCCGGTGATTAATATTGAAAAAGGAAGACTTTCTAAGGAATTTAGAGTTTCTTTTGAAAAAGATTCCGCTCTGCCTAGGATTATATCGGCACAAGGAGGAGAAAAATCAAACGTCGTTCCAGGAACAGCAAAAGCGGCAGTGCAAGGATTTGATATAGATCTGCTTGAAAAAAAAGCGCAAGAGACGGCAAAAACAACGGGAGCAACCTTTTCTTTGATACAAGAAAAGGAAACCATTACGATTTCTTGCAGAGGAAAAGCTGCACATGCATCGGCTCCGGAAGGAGGCAATAATGCACTGACAGCTTTACTGACTTTTTTGAGTTCTCTTCCGGCAGCAGACAGTGTAGGATTTAAAAAGTTAAAAGCAGTTGCCAAATTATTTCCTCATGGAGATCATCAGGGAAGACAACTTGGAGTAGAGATGGAAGATGAGATCTCAGGAAAGATTACAGTATGCTTTAGTGTCTTCCGATATGAAGAGACTTCTCTGAACGGTGAATTTGACTGCCGGGCGCCAATCTGCGCAAACGATAACAATCTGACAGAAGTCATCCGACATAAACTTCAGTCAGAAGGAATTTCGATGGAAGAAGGAAATATGACTCCTCCGCATCACGTGCCGGGAGATTCTTTCTTTGTAAAAACTTTGCTGGAGAGCTATGAGAGATATACGGGAATCAAAGGAAAACCACTTGCAATTGGCGGCGGAACTTACGTCCACAATTTAAAGAGAGGCGTTGCTTTTGGCTGTGAAGATCCATCTATTGACAATCACATGCATGGAGATGATGAATTTATGCTCGTAGACGTATTGGTTATGAGCGCAAAGATTTTCGCAGATGCAATTTTGAAATTATGCAATCTCTAAAGACAAGGAGAGAATGAATCTGCATAAAAAAACAAGCATTGTGCGGAAAAGGAGGAAGGAAAAGATGCGATGAATTTGATTGTTGCAGTAGATCAAAACTGGGCGATAGGAAATAAAAATGAGTTGCTTGTCAACATTCCCAAAGATAAAAAATTTTTTCGTGAGATGACGACAGGAAAAGTTGTCGTAATGGGAAGAAAAACATTAGAAAGCTTTCCAAACGGGCTGCCTCTTGCAAACAGAACCAATATTGTTTTGACAAGAAATGCAGATTACAAGGCAAAGGGGGCAATTCTTGTACACTCGTTAGAAGAACTGATGGAAGAATTAGAGAAATACGACAGCGGGGATATCTACGTGATAGGAGGAGGCAAAGTATATGAGCTTCTTTTGCCTTACTGCGATACGGCACATGTGACGAAAATTCAGCATACTTATGCAGCGGACACTTATTTTTCAAATCTGGATAAAACAGAAGAATGGGAGATTACAGGGGAAAGCGATGAGGAGACGTATTTTAACCTAGAGTATTATTTTTTTTGGTTTTAAAGAAAGAAAAAGGGTAAAAAACAGAATAATTTATAATAATTTAGTGTTTCAACTTTACAAAGCAAGAAGAAAGTATAATAATTAGAGAAAATTGATAAATTATTCGGGAGGATGAGAAAAATGCTCGAGATTAAAATTGAAAAAAACAAAAATCCTAAACCGATCCCAGGACCGGAAGATCCGTTAGTATTCGGAACAATCTTTACCGACCATATGTATGTAATGGACTACACGGAGGGAAAAGGATGGCATGATCCAAGAATCATTCCATATCAGCCGCTTGTGCTGGAACCTTCTGCGATGGTATTTCATTATGGACAGGAAATGTTTGAAGGATTAAAGGCATATAAAACAGAAGACGGAAGAATCTTGCTGTTTCGTCCGGACAAAAATATTGAAAGAGCAAATAACTCAAACCATCGTCTGATGATTCCTAAAATTGATCCGGATGACTTCTTAAATGGAATCAAGACTTTGGTAAAGGTAGATCAAGACTGGATTCCCACAAAACCGGGAACTTCTCTGTATATCCGACCATTTGTGATCGCTACCGATCCATTTTTGGGAGTAAGACCGTCCAGCACCTATAAATTTATTATTATTCTTTCACCGGTAGGGGCTTATTATCCGGAAGGCTTAAATCCTGTAAAAATCTGGATTGAAGATGAATATGTCCGTGCAGTCAGAGGCGGTATCGGTGAAGCAAAGACAGGCGGCAATTATGTAGCTTCCCTTGCTGCACAGGTAAAGGCACATGAGGAAGGTTATTCTCAGGTTTTATGGCTGGATGGCGTGGAGAGAAAGTACATTGAAGAAGTAGGAGCGATGAATATCTTCTTCAAAATCAATGGCACAGTCGTAACTCCTATGTTAAATGGAAGTATTCTTCCAGGCGTCACAAGAGATACGTGTATTGCTCTGTGCAAAGAATGGGGATTACCGGTAGAAGAGAGAAGAATTTCTGTCGATGAACTGGTAGAAGCTGCAAAGAACGGTACCCTTGAAGAAGTATGGGGCAGCGGCACCGCAGCTGTAATTTCTCCTGTAGGTCATCTAAGATACGAAAATGATGTTTTTGAGATTAAAGATGGAACCATTGGAGCTGTCAGTCAGAAACTGTACGATACAGTGACAGGCATTCAGCTTGGAAAACTGGAAGATACGCACCACTGGACAGTGGAAGTAAGATAGAAAGCTTGATAATTGGAAAGAAAAAGCGGCTGCAAAACAACGATATTTTGCAGCTGCCTTTTTATTTTCTGTCAGTCTGGAACAGAAGAAAAAACAGTGTAAAAAAAGCGGCAGCCATGCTATAATGGAAAAACAGCATTAGATATTAAAAGATTCTGCTGTCAGAATGGAGGCGTATTTTATGTACAGAGATCACACCAAAAGGATTCAGATTGGAAATCGAGTGATAGGAGGAGGCAATCCGATTTTGATTCAATCTATGACGAATACAAGAACAGAAGATGTGCAGGCAACAGTAGCACAGATGAAACGTTTGGAAGCGGTCGGATGTGAAATCATCCGCTGTGCAGTTCCGACTATGGAAGCTGCAAAAGCATTTTCTAAGATAAAACAGCAAATTTCCATTCCTTTAGTAGCAGATATTCATTTTGACTATCGTCTGGCAATTGCAGCGATTGAAAACGGAGCAGACAAAATACGGATTAATCCCGGAAATATCGGAGGAAAAGAACGACTAAAAGCTGTCGTAGATGCGGCAAAAGAGCGAAAAATTCCGATCAGAGTCGGTGTCAACAGCGGATCACTGGAAAAAGAGATTGTAGAGAGAGATCATGGCGTAACGGCAGAGGGGATGGTAGAAAGTGCGCTGGATAAGGTACGTATGATTGAGGAGACAGGATACGATCAGATTGTAATCAGCATTAAGTCTTCAGATGTGCTGATGTGTGCAAAAGCACATGAATTAATTGCAGAAAAGACACAATATCCGCTGCATGTAGGAATCACAGAAGCAGGAACGCTTCTATCAGGAAATATCAAATCGGCAATAGGACTTGCCCTGATTTTATCAAAGGGAATCGGTGATACGGTCCGTGTTTCGCTTACCGGAGATCCAATCGAAGAGATTAAATCGGCAAAATTAATTTTAAGAACCTTAGGACTTAGAAAAGAAGGAATTGAAGTCGTATCTTGCCCTACCTGCGGGAGAACACAGATTGATTTAATCGGGCTTGCCAATCAGGTAGAAAATATGGTGACAGAGATTCCTTTAAATTTAAAAGTAGCAGTAATGGGATGCGTAGTCAATGGACCTGGGGAAGCCAAAGAAGCAGATATTGGCATTGCAGGCGGCAAAGGGGAAGGATTGTTGATAAAAAAAGGTCAGATTATAAAAAAACTGCCGGAAGATCAGCTGCTGTCTGCCTTGCAGGAAGAGCTTTTAAACTGGAGAGAATAAAATGGGACAATATTTTTTTGATGTATTTGCTACCTTAAATGTTCAGAAAACACTTCATAGACTGTTTGAAGAATCACAGATTATGAAAGTCAGCATTACTTCTAAAAAAGATTTTTTACATATTTTTCTGCAAAGTGAAAAGCTGATTAAGAAAAAATATATCTATGAGATGGAAAAAGAGATTGCAAAACAGATTTTTTCTGGAATTGCAATTGAGGTTAAGATAATAGAAAAATTTACACTCTCAAAACAATACACGCCGCAGATCCTATTTGAAGAATATCGGGACAGTATTCTAATCGAATTAAAACAATACAGCATATTCGAATATAATCTGTTTCGACAGGCAAAGTTTACATTTCAAGATGAGACGCAGTTGCAGATGAAAGTTCCGGATTCTGTGTTCCTGGAAGAAAAATTAAAAGATCTTGTCAGAATTCTGGAAAAAATTTTTGATGAACGGTGTGGATTTCCTGTGATGATTGATGTAGAGATTGAGAAAGCAGAAGATAATCTGGAAAAACGAAACGGAGAAATTCAGATTGAACAGGAAGTCGCAGCGGTAATCCGGCAGATAAAACAGAGAAAGACAGAAATCCGAGAAGAAAAAAGAGTGGCTCAAGAAGAGAAAAAAGAACAAAAACAGCGTGAGGAAGCAGCATTCATACCAAGAGAAAACAGCGCTCCAGAAGAAAAAAAGAAGTTCGAGCGCCGTGAGCGCTATTATCCGTCTCAAAAAAAATCGAATGATCCGGATATTATTTATGGAAAGAGTTTCGACGAAGAAGCAATTGAAATGAAGAATATTCAAGGGGAAATGGGAGAAGTGGTAGTGCGCGGTCAGGTACTGGAGGTAGAGACAAGAGAAATTCGAAATGAAAAGACAATTTTGATCTTTCAGCTTTCTGACTTTACCGATACCTTTGTATTGAAAATTTTTGTCAGAAATGATCAAGTTCAGGAAATGCTCTCAGAAATAAAAAAAGGAGCATTTTTAAAAGTAAAGGGAATTACGACAATTGATCGTTTTGACAGTCAGCTGACGATCGGCTCTTTGATCGGAATCAAAAAGATACAGGATTTTCGCTCTGAAAGAAACGACACGTATGCGGAAAAACGGGTAGAACTTCACTGCCATACCAAAATGAGCGATATGGACGGAGTATCAGATGTAAAAGATATTATTAAGCGTGCGATGAAATGGGGGCATAAAGCGATTGCCATTACCGATCACGGAGTTGTACAGGCCTTTACCGACGCAAACCATGCCGTTTCTGTCGAAGACGACTTTAAGATTATCTATGGAACAGAAGCATACTTGGTAGACGATATGCAAAATCTTGTAGAAAATTCCAAAAATCAAAATCTGAACGGCAGCTTTGTTGTTTTTGATTTGGAGACGACAGGCTTTAGTCCCGTAAATAATCGGATTATAGAAATTGGCGCTGTTCGGGTAGAAAATGGAAAGATAACGGATAAATTCAGTACGTTTGTAAATCCACAGGTTCCGATTCCAATGAGAATTGAAGATTTGACTCATATCAATGATGCGATGGTGATGGACTCAGAGACGATAGAAGAGATTCTTCCTAAGTTTTTAAAATTCTGTGAGGGAGCTGTGATGGTAGCGCATAATGCATCATTTGATATGAGTTTTATCACAGAAAATTGTAAAAGACAGGGGATAGACAGAGAATTTACAAGCGTAGATACGGTTGCTTTAGCGCGTGTGCTGCTTCCGCAGTTAAACAGATATAAGCTAGACACTGTGGCAAAAGCGCTGCAAGTTCCGTTGGAGAGCCATCATCGTGCAGTTGACGATGCAGGATGTACGGCAGAAATTTTTGTGAAATTTATTAAAATGTTACAAGACAGAGACATAGAAACGCTAGATGAGGTCAATGAACTGGGAAAGAGCAATGAGGAAAAGATAAAGAAATTACCGACGTATCATGCGATTTTGCTTGCCACAAATGATGTAGGAAGAATTAACCTTTATCGTCTGATTTCCTATTCCCATCTGCAATATTATAATAGAAAGCCGCGAATTCCAAAAAGCGAGTTTTTAAAAAACAGAGAAGGATTATTGATTGGTTCCGCATGTGAGGCAGGAGAATTGTATCAGGCAATGTTAAATGACCGACCAGAACAGGAGATTATGCGTCTTGCCAAGTTCTATGATTACTATGAGATTCAGCCGATTGGAAATAACGCTTTTATGATTAAGAGTGAAAAATATCCTGATATTGAATCCGAAGAGGATTTAATCCGTATCAATAAGAAGATTGTAAAACTAGGAGAACAGTTTCAGAAATTAGTAGTCGCGACGTGCGATGTACATTTTCTGGATCCTGAAGATGAAGTATACAGGCGAATCATTATGGCAGGAAAGGGATTTGAAGATGCAGATCAGCAGGCGCCGCTTTATCTGCGCACGACAGAAGAGATGTTAAAAGAATTTTCTTATCTCGGCAGTGATAAGGCAAAAGAAGTTGTGATCACAAATACCCAAAAAATTGCAGATATGTGCGACAAAATTTCACCTGTCCGCCCGGATAAATGTCCTCCTGTCATTGAAAACTCTGATCAGACTTTAAGGGAGATCTGTTATAACAGAGCCCATGAACTGTATGGAGAAAATTTGCCTGAGGTAGTAAAAGAACGTCTGGAGAGAGAATTAAATTCGATTATCTCAAACGGCTTTGCCGTAATGTATATCATTGCTCAGAAGCTGGTATGGAAATCAAATGAGGATGGATACTTGGTAGGATCCAGAGGATCTGTAGGTTCTTCCTTTGTTGCAACGATGGCAGGAATTACGGAAGTCAATCCGTTAAGACCTCATTATTACTGTCCTAATTGTCATTACAGCGATTTTGATTCAGAATTTGTCAAACCGTATGCCGGAGGCGCAGGATGTGATATGCCGGACCGCAATTGTCCAAACTGCGGGCAGCCTCTAAAAAAAGAAGGATTTGACATTCCGTTTGAGACATTTTTGGGATTTAAGGGAAATAAGGAACCCGATATTGACCTGAACTTTTCGGGAGATTACCAAAGTAAAGCGCATAAATATACAGAAGTTATTTTTGGAGAGGGACAGACATTCCGTGCCGGGACGATCGGCACACTTGCCGATAAAACAGCGTATGGATATGTAAAGAATTATTTCGAAGAACGCGGGGAAAACAAAAGAAGCTGTGAAGTAGCAAGAATCGCACAAGGCTGTGTCGGCGTCCGCAGAACAACCGGTCAGCATCCAGGAGGAATTATTGTACTTCCTCACGGAGAAGAAATCTATTCCTTTACACCGGTACAACATCCTGCAAACGATACGACAACCGATATTGTAACGACTCATTTTGATTATCATTCTATTGACCATAACTTATTAAAACTGGATATCCTCGGTCATGATGATCCGACGATGATTCGAATGCTGGAAGATTTGACAGGAATTGATGCTAAGACGATTCCTCTTGACAATCAGGAGGTCATGTCTTTGTTTTTAAACACTTCAGCACTGAAAATTACTCCGGATGATATCGGGGGCTGCCCGCTTGGAGCATTGGGAATTCCTGAATTTGGCACAGATTTTGTCATTCAAATGTTAGTTGACACAAAACCAAAGTCCTTTTCGGATCTGGTTCGAATCTCTGGATTGTCGCACGGAACAGATGTATGGCTTGGAAACGCACAGACATTGATTCAGGAGGGAAAAGCGACCATTTCAACGGCGATCTGTACGCGGGATGATATCATGACGTATCTGATTCATATGGGATTAGAAAGTGAATTGTCGTTTACGATTATGGAAAGTGTGCGAAAAGGCAAGGGATTAAAACCGGAATGGGAAGAAGAAATGCTCAAACATAACGTACCAGACTGGTATATCTGGTCGTGCAAAAAAATTAAGTATATGTTCCCAAAAGCACATGCGGCAGCATATGTCATGATGGCTTTTCGAATTGCATGGTTTAAAATTTTTTATCCGCTTGCATACTACGCGGCATATTTCAGTATCCGAGCTTCCTCATTCAGCTATGAGCTGATGTGTCAGGGACAGACAAAGCTTTTGTACTATATGGAAGAATATAAAAAACGATATGATAAACTTTCAAAGAAAGAACAAGATACGTATAAAGATATGAAAATTGTGCGTGAAATGTATGCAAGAGGATTTGAGTTTTTGCCGATCGATTTGTATCAGGCACAGGCAAGAAGATTTCAGATTATAGACGGCAAATTGATGCCGGCCCTCAGTACGATTGAAGGTCTTGGAGATAAGGCAGCGGATGCAGTAGTCGATGCAGTAAAAGAAGGACCGTTCCTGTCAAAAGATGATTTTCGGGATCGCACAAAAGTCAGCAAGACAGTGATCGACTTGATGGCAGACCTTGGAATTTTGGACGGTCTGCCAGAATCGAATCAGTTATCCTTGTTTGATTTTGCATAATAAATTGAAAAATCTAAGAGAACCTAAAAAAGGAGGAAATGTGTGTGAAAATATTTGAGAAATCTACAAAACTAGATAATGTATGTTATGATGTGCGAGGTCCTGTCGTAGAAGAAGCAGACCGTATGATTGAGAGCGGAATTGATATTTTAAAATTAAATATTGGAAATCCTGCTCCGTTTGGATTTACAGCTCCTGAAGAGATTATTTTGGATATGATGCGTAATTTAAGAGACTGTCAGGGATATTCCGATTCTAAGGGAATTTTTTCGGCAAGAAAAGCAATTATGCAGTATTGTCAGTTGAAACAGATCCCAGGAGTAGATATTAATGATATCTATACGGGAAACGGCGTCAGCGAGCTGATTGTGATGGCAATGCAGGGACTTTTAAATGACGGCGATGAAATATTGATCCCATCGCCGGATTATCCGCTTTGGACTGGTGCGGCAAATCTTGCAGGCGGAAAACCGGTCCACTATATTTGTGATGAACAGGCAAACTGGTATCCGGACATGAATGATATCCGGAGCAAAATTACGGACAGGACAAAAGGAATCGTAATTATTAATCCAAATAATCCGACCGGGGCACTCTATCCCAAAGAGGTACTGATGGAAATCGCAGAGATTGCCAGAGAGCATGAACTGATTATTTTTGCAGATGAGATCTACGATCGTCTTGTAATGGACGGAGAAAAACATATCTCCATTGCATCTCTTGCACCGGATCTGTTCTGTGTGACTATGAATGGTCTTTCAAAATCGCATCGTGTGGCCGGTTTCCGTGTCGGATGGATGTGTTTAAGCGGAGACAAGACAAAAGTAAAAGGATATATTGAAGGATTGAATATGCTTTCTTCTATGCGGCTTTGTTCTAATGTACCGGCACAGGCAATTGTACAGACTGCGCTTGGAGGTTATCAAAGCGCAGATGAACTGCTGCTGCCGGGTGGAAGAATCTATGAACAAAGAGAATTTATCTATAAGGCACTGAATGATATTCCAGGCATTACAGCGGTTAAACCAAAAGCAGCATTTTATATTTTTCCGAGAATTGATACAGAGAGATTTCACATTTACGATGATGAACAATTTGTATTAGACTTTTTGAAACAGGAAAAAGTACTCCTTGTCCATGGAGGAGGATTTAACTGGAAAGAACCGGATCATTTTCGAATCGTTTATCTGCCTAGAATTGAAGACCTGGAAAAAGCGACGGACAAATTGAAAAATTTCTTAAGCACGTACAGACAGAGATAGGAGGAAATGATGCAGAAAGCTGCAATGATTTTGGAAGGCGGTGCAAACCGTGGAATTTTTACGTCAGGTGTACTGGATTATTTGATGGAGCAGGAGTTTTACACAGAGTATGTAGCAGGAGTTTCAATGGGGTGCTGCAATGGAATTGATTATGTTTCAAGACAGATCGGGCGTACAAAAGAATGTATTATCAGACAGAACAGGGAACGCCTGGATTTAAAAGAAATGTGGAAAAAGAAGAGTCTGTTTGACATGGAACGCGTCTTTCGGAGTTATCCGAATCATGAAATTCCATTTGATTACGAAACTTATTTTTCCTCTCCAACAGAGTTTGAAGCAGTAGCGACTGATTGTCTAAGTGGGAAGGCGGCGTATCTGACAGAGAAAACGGATAAGGAGCGGCTGATGATGATCTGCCGGGCTTCATGCAGTATGCCGATGGTTTCGCCGATTGTAGAAGTAGACGGCAAGCCTTATCTGGACGGAGGAGTTGCGGATTCTGTTCCGCTAAAGAGAGCATTAGACAAAGGATATCGAAAACTTATCGTTGTTCTGACAAGAAATTACGGATATCGAAAAAGTACTTCGAAACGTACCATGCGTTGTTATCAACTGATTATGAGAAAATATCCAAATCTTGCAAAAGCAATGTGCCTGCGTGCCAGATATTACAATAAAACATTAGAACAGGTTGAAAAGTTAGAAAAACAAGGGAAAATTTTTGTGATTCGTCCCCAGATGGAAGCGATTGGAAGACTGGAACGTGATGAGAAAAGACTAGAGTTATTTTATCAGAACGGATATGACCAGATGAAAGAAAAATATGAGAGTCTGCTTTCGTATATGGAACAGGGGCGAAGTAAAGGAGAAATAGATGTTTGAACGATTTTTCCCTGATGAAGAAGCAAATTCTACGTATGAAATTGATTTTGAAACGCTTTACCGGGAAGGATACCGTGGATTGCTGTTTGATATTGACAATACGCTAGTGCCGCATGGAGAGAAAGCAGATGAAAGGGCGGTTGCTCTTTTTAAGCGGTTAAAAAAGATCGGATTTTCATGCTGTCTGATATCGAATAATAAACGGGAGCGTGTGCAGATGTTTAACAGAGATATTCAGGTTCCATTTATTGAAAATGCGCATAAACCGAGTTCGAAGAATTATCTGCGTGCCATGGAACTTTTAGGAACGAATCAGAGAAATACAATATTTATTGGAGACCAGCTCTTTACCGATATTTATGGAGCAAAAAGGGCGAAAATCCGGACAATTTTAGTAAAGCCGATTCATCCAAAAGAAGAAATTCAGATTGTATTAAAAAGATATCTGGAAAAGATTGTGCTTTATTTTTACAGAAAAAAGAAAGGAAAGGCAACATGAACCATATTATTTTAATTGGATTTATGGGCAGTGGGAAGACAACAGTGGGAAAAAGACTTTCCGAATCCTTAAATATTCCGTTTGTGGATACAGATGAGGAAATTGAAAAAACATCAAACATGAAGATTGCGGATATCTTTTCGAAATATGGAGAAGTTTATTTTCGAGATTTAGAGACGAAGGAAGTCAGAAAGTTATTGAAAGATACGAAAAGAAAAGTGATTTCCGTAGGGGGAGGGCTTGCTGTTCAAGAAAGAAATCAACCGTATTTAAAAAAGATGGGAACGGTTATTTTTTTGGAGGCACGGGAAGAAAACCTGATAAAAAGATTGACAGGAGACACTACAAGACCGATGCTAAAGGGCGGCGATTTAAAAGAACGGATTGAGACACTGATGAAACAGCGGCAAGAAGCATATCATCGAGTTGCAGATCTTCACATCAAGACAGATGAAAAAAATATTGAAGAAATTGTAGAGGAAATAAAAAATGGGATATAAAAAAGAAAAATTAAAAAAAGTAATGCAAGAAAAGAAAGCAGATGCAGTGATTGTATCAAAAAACTGCAATATTCGTTATATCAGTCAGTTTCGAGGTGAGGGATATTTATATTTAAGCGACAGACGTCAGGCAGTTTTGACAGATTCACGCTATACAACGCAAGCAAAAGAAGAAGCAGAAGACTTTGAAGTTTTAGAAATCAGCAATACATGCGGATATGAAGAACTCTTAAAACGGCTGATGGAAGAAGACAATGCCGAAAGAATCGGGTTTGAAGATCAACATATCAGCTATGCCGTATATGAATCATGGAAAGAAAAAATTGCGGGGAAAGAATGGATAGCACTTGGAGAAAGCCTGAATCAGCTTCGGATGATAAAAGAACCGTGGGAACTAGAGAGACTGGAAAAAGCAGAATCAATCGGAGACGCAGCATTTTCGCATATTTTAAATATCATTAAGCCAGGAATTACAGAACTGGAAATTGCTGCCGAATTAGAGTATGCAATGAAAAAAAATGGAGCTTCCGGAACCAGCTTTGATACCATTGTGGCATCGGGAATTCACAGTGCGATGCCTCATGCGATTCCAAGCGAAAAAAAAGTAGAAAACGGCGATTTTGTAACGATGGATTTTGGATGTAAATATGACGGTTATTGTTCTGATATGACAAGAACAGTGGTAGTGGGAAAAGCTTCGGAAAAACAAAAAGAACTGTACCGTATTGTACTGGAAGCACAGCTTGCAGCGCTCGATATCATAAAAGCAGGACTAAGAGGACAGGAAGTCGATAAAGTGGCACGTGACATTATCACAAAAGCAGGATATGGAGAATACTTTGGACATGGGCTTGGACACAGCGTAGGACTTCTAATCCATGAAGAACCGCGACTTTCAACGAAAGACGTTACTGTGCTGGAAGAAAATATGATTGAGACCGTAGAACCTGGAATTTATGTCCCAGGATTTGGAGGAGTTCGGATCGAAGATATGGTAGTTGTGACAAAAGATGGACACCGTAATCTTACACATTCAAAAAAAGAATTGATTGAACTGTAAAAAAGAGTTGAAAAACTGCTTATTTTATTATAAAATGGAATAAATTATGGGAAGTATGTTTCCTATATGTGTAAAATTTCAGCTGTTCAGCGGCAGAAAAACTGCAAAGTATTGTACAGTCAAATCAGGAGACTGTCCGATGCCTGAAAATCAGGAGAAAAATACTGAATAGTTACGTAAAATTTAAGGAGGAATATCAAGTATGATATCAGCAGGAGATTTTAGAAACGGCATCACATTGGAAATGGATAATGGAATTTTCCAGATTATTGAGTTCCAGCATGTAAAACCGGGAAAAGGTGCTGCATTCGTGAGAACAAAATTAAAAAATATTATCAATGGTGGTGTGGTCGAAAAAACTTTCCGACCAACAGAAAAATTCCCGCAGGCACGTATCGATAGAGTAGATATGCAGTACTTATATTCAGACGGTGATTTATATCACTTTATGAACGTAGAGACTTTCGATCAGATTGCACTGAACGAAGAAGCAATCGGAGATGCTTTAAAATTTGTCAAAGAAAATGATATGGTAAAAATTTGTTCTCATAATGGAAATGTGTTTGCAGTAGAACCTCCATTATTTGTAGAACTGGAGATCAGTCATACAGAACCGGGATTTAAAGGAGATACTGCTCAGGGCGCAACAAAACCTGCAACAGTTGAGACAGGAGCAACAGTTTATGTACCTCTGTTTGTAGAGACAGGTGATAAGATTAAAATTGACACAAGAACAGGAGAATATCTGTCACGTGTTTAATTGACAAAAGAATACCTAGTAAGAGAGCCATTATTCTTTTGAGGGAATGATGGCTTTTTTCATATTCGTAGAAAAGCTATTGCCATGCGAAAGCGCTTTTCCATGATATCAAATGTTCTGCAGGATGCGCTATGCGAAAAGAAGCTATAACAGCAGAACGTTTCTTGGAAATAAGAGGCGGGAGATGAGTACAGAAAAGAAAGGAGAGGTGATCAATGGGATTTCTAAAACAGATGAAAAATATTAAGGAAATACAGCAGGAAAAAGAAGAGATTGTAAGTAAAATAAAAAACTGGAATACCAGGTGTACGGAATTTTTCGAATGGTTTGAAAAAGAAGAAGATGCATTTCAAAGACTGATTTTGGAAGGGAAAAAAGAGGAAGCAAATGCGCATCTGATTGAAGGATTAAAAAAGATGCTTCCGGGAATTGACGGAAGAATTTCTCAGGGGAGACTGATGTTTCAGATACAGGAAAAAGAAGAGGCACTTTATCTGATTCCCTCTTTGAATTTTTGTATGCCGGAACAGTTAAAAGAGAGATGGAGTATTCTGCCGCACGGGAAAAATTTGGATTCTACTATGGTTTTTGTCAATGAAGACTTAGAAGAGTGGGAGGCAGATCTGACAAAAGTTTTGTTGTTTTTAAAACCTGTAAAAGAGAAGGAATTGCTTCCCTTTGAATTACTCGTCTATATTCCTGATATTCCTAAAATGAGAGAAGAAGAAAAAAGCGATATCGCGTGGTATATTGGGCGCGCCGCCACAGGAGAGATGGGAGTATTTTGGTGCATATCGGATTGCCTTGTCATCGAGGAAAAGATTCAGGGAATGTTTCCGATGGAAGAATTGGAACAAAGATTAAAAGAAGTAGTCAGAAAAATGTATGGGGAACCGAGATTCCCTGAAATTTTTGAAAGCAGAACTTATTATGAACATGAACCAGATCGAAAGAAACAGATTCCGCGTTTTGACATTTTCGAAGGATACACTGCATGTAAAAAACTGGCAGATGAATATTTTGAAAAGAAAGAAGAAACATTTGTAGAATTTTTAAAATATGGTGTGATTCCGATGTATCTGTATGTTCCAATGGAACAAATGAATGAAGAGGTACATAGACAATTAGAAGAAGAGCTGAAAAATGCGTTAAAAGGCGATGAAAAAACAAAAAATCTGGGTGTCTATCTGGGATTTAGTCTTGGAGAGAAAAATGTATATTATGATTTTCTGGTTTTTGATCGGATAGCATGGATGGAAAAGATTGACCGGATACGTCAGGGATATGATTTTGACTTTGTCTTGTCAGAATTTCGGGAGACTTGGAAAAAAATAGTCTCCAGAAGAGAGAAAAAATAGGGAAAAATACAAAATCAGATCTTTTCCGTAATATAACGGTCAATTTAACTTTGCAGAATTCAGGTATTAAAAATAATGAGGTGTGATAGCGATAGCGGCAAAAAGCTAATAAAATCAATGGTTTTGCGGACAGCGGATAGACAGGGAATGTGTTAAAAACTGAATACGCACACAAACGGCGTTACCTTAACCCCTT
>CALWCS010000066.1 GCA_944376425.1 uncultured Lachnospiraceae bacterium
CCGTATCTGTATACCGTTAAAGTTGATTTATACACAGAAGCAAACGGAAGCGCAGACGGATATGTTTTGACAGATTCTGAGGAATTTGAATATGGATTCCGCTGGGTAGAAGTGGCAGAGACAGTAAGTGATGATCCGACAAGCGGTGGTCTGTATGTAAACGGACAGTATACAAAGATACAAGGTGTTGATTTGCACCATGATTCCGGAGCGTTAGGAGCAGCAAGTTATACAGACGCTTATGAAAGACAGTTTGATAAACTGATGGAAATGGGTGTGAATGCTTATCGTACTTCTCACTGTCCACCTTCAAAAGAAGTGATTGAAGTTTGCAGAAGAAAAGGCATCTTAGTTGTGGAAGAAGCATTTGATGGATGGGGAGCTTTCTCGAACTATTCAAAAGCAACGTATGATTTTGGAAACTTCTTCTTCCAGGAAGTTCCAGAAGGATGGGCAGGGCTGAAGCCAAATGGATATACCTCTGTTCCGACACCAGCGGTAAACTATGAAGGAGCAAAATACACTTGGAGCGACTGGGTAATCCAGGAAATGGTCAACCGAGATAAAAATGAACCGTCTGTCATTGCATGGTCGATCGGAAACGAAGTGCGCGGCGTTGGAGAACAGCCACAGTGGTATGATGTTACTCAGTATGATCTCTTAGGCGTACAGCCGGAAACGATGAATGAATATACGGAGGCAGTTCGTCTTTTAAGTGATGTAAAAGCATTAGATAACTCACGTTATATTGTGATGGGCGGAGATCAGGAAAGAACGGTTCCGGAAGCCTCAAACGTATGGGGACTGGTGAACCAGGTTCTGGATGGATATGGATTGAACTATAATACGGCACAGTCAGTAGATGGACTGATTTCACGCTTTACAGCAGGAGATGGCACACTGACAGAAAATGGCACAAATGCTTTCTTCTTTGAATCAGAGTCCTCTTCTCAGACTTCTTCTAGAGGTGTTTATCTGGATCCGCAGTTCTCTAATACCGGAATCAATCAGACGCCTGGATCTAGAGGCGGTTCTAACTATGACAATGATTTTGCATCTTGGACGATGTCAAATGAATATGGACTGAAAAAAGACCGTGACCGCAAGAGCTTTATCGGACAGTTTATCTGGACAGGATTTGACTATTTAGGAGAGCCGACACCGTACAGTGTTTATCCGGTAGGTGTGGCGTCCTTTGGAACGATTGATACAGCAGGATTTGAGAAAGATTCCTTCTATCTGTATCAGAGTCAGTGGACAGAGGATCCTATGGTGCATCTGGTGCCGCAGAACTGGGATGAGTGGGAAGAAGGAGAAACGGTAACTGTATGGGTAAATACCAATGTGCAGTCAGCAGAGCTGTTCTTAAACGGAGAGTCGTTAGGCGTCAAGAGTTTTGATGAAAAAGAAACAGCTTATGGAGAAAAATATTATGAGACATCAGAGCCGACTCAAGATGACAAGACATGGGGAGATGGCGAAAATCCTGGCGGATATACAAGTCCGAGTGCTGTTTTAGATGAAGGCGAGACAAATTATGGAAAACTGCATCTGACATGGGAAGTTCCATACGAGCCAGGCACATTGGAAGTAAAAGCATATGATGCACAGGGCAATGAAGTTGCTTCCGACAGTGTTACAACTTCTTCGGTACCGTATACGATTCAGACAGAAGTGGATAAGACCGTGCTAAGTGCAGATGGAGAAAGCCTTTCTTATGTAGAATGTACCATCGTAGATGAAAACGGAAATATGGTTCCTGACGCATCCAATCTTGTAAAATTTGAAGTAGAAGGTGCCGCTGCGATTGTCGGTGTCGATAACGGACAGCAAGAAAGCACAGAACTTTACAAATATGGAAATACAGACAGCAGCAGCTATTCAGAGCGCACTGCATATAATGGAAAAGTTCTTGTGATCTTAAAATCAGAAAGAGAAGCAGGAGAGGCTGTTTTGACAATTTCTTCCGATGATCTGAAACCAGTACAGATTCATTATACGGTAACAGAAGAAACCGAGGAAGCAACAGGCGCCGATGCACAAGAAAGCGCACAGGCAGAAGTAAATGGAACGGCTGTATCCGTAGATCCGGTAGAAATTACAGTTCCTGCAGGAATCAGTGTGGAACTTCCGGCTGCAGTCAGAGTTCATTATACAAGCGATGCAGGCGATTATACATTGATGCGCCCGGTAAGCTGGGGAGAATTGACGGACGGAACAGCACAAGGAACGATAGAAGGTGTTGATCTGGCAGCAACAGCAACCGTCACAGAAGATGCCGCAATGCCGCTGGATGTGGAACTTGCTTCTAATCCTGACTTAGGAGAGGCAAATGATACGTTCCTCTTTACTGATTTGGAAGAAGGAAGTGCAGCAGCAGGACTTGCTCTTGCGACAGCATCGTTTACAGGATCTGTTTCCAATTATCCAAATAATATGCTTGATGGAAATGCAGATACTACATGGACAAACGCATATGAAAGAGGAGAATCTGTTTTACTCCCGGCAAACAATGCTTCCAGAAAATCAGATTATGTAGAATTTTACTGGAACGAAGCAAAAGTGATGAATCAGATCAGCTTAAGCTTTGAAAATAACAGATACTGCGCAGTTCCGGAGAACTTAATAGTAGAATACTGGAACGGCATCGACTGGCAGCAGGTAAATGGCCAGACGATGACGCAAGAAGGTGAAGATGCGCCGGTAACGCTGCAGTTTGGTGCAGTTTATACAGACCGTATCCGCGTCTATATGGAAAATGGAACACCATTTACTTCAAAGGGAAATATTGAGATTTCAGAAGCGTCTGTAAAACTGGTCAATGCACAGTAAATAAAAATGGAAAGAGGGAGACACTCTAAAAAAGGAGCTTGTCTCCCTTTTTTATTAGATGCGAAACATTTCAGCAAGGTTTGAATAGAACGGAACTCTTTGTCCTGCCCTTGCAATTTTTTTCATCCTATTATATAATACAAAATAACAATTCCTGGCTGTGAGGCTGGGAATTTTTTTCAGGATGCCAGATAAAAAGCAGCAGCAATAAAGGAGAAACGAATATGGTAGATAAGATAGAAACAGTGTTGCAGACAATTGACCTGGATGCGACACCGCCTGTACAAGAACCGATGAGGCAGTACTATTTTTTGAAAAAGGCGCGTAAATATATAGAGGAAGCTTCCAGAAAAATGGGACGACCTTTGACTGCATGCACGACGACATTTGGATGCCAGATGAATGCGAGAGATTCCGAAAAGCTAGATGGCATTTTGCGTCAGATCGGATACCAAAAGTCGGAGTCGGAGGAGGCAGACTTTGTCATCTATAATACGTGTACCGTCAGAGAAAACGCAAATCAGAAAGTATATGGGCGTCTTGGCGTGTTACACAGCTACAAAAAGAAAAATCCAAGGATGATGATCGGACTTTGCGGCTGTATGATGCAGGAGCCGGATGTAGTGGAAAAATTAAAAAAGAGCTATCCTTTTGTAGATCTGATTTTTGGAACTCATAATATTTACAAATTTGCAGAACTGATTGTAAACCGTTTTGAGAGCGGTCACCCGATTATTGATATCTGGAAGGAGACGGATCAGATTGTAGAAGATTTGCCGTGCGAGAGAAAGTATCCGTTTAAGTCCGGAGTCAACATTATGTTCGGATGCAATAATTTTTGCAGCTACTGTATTGTGCCGTATGTAAGAGGGCGCGAACGCAGCAGAAATCCTAAAGATATCATCCGGGAAATTGAAAAGCTGGTTGCAGATGGAGTCGTAGAGGTGATGCTGCTTGGACAGAATGTTAATTCTTATGGAAAGACATTAGAAGAACCGGTGACATTTGCACAGCTGCTTAGAGAGATTGAAAAGATTGACGGACTAAAACGCATCCGTTTTATGACTTCTCATCCAAAAGATCTCTCCGATGAGCTGATTGAGGTTATGAGAAACTCAAAAAAAATCTGTAATCATCTTCATTTGCCCCTTCAGTCAGGAAGCTCCAGAATTTTAAAGATTATGAACCGTAAGTATACAAAAGAACAGTATCTGGAATTAGTGGAAAAAATCCGCGCAGCAGTTCCGGATATTTCCTTGACGACTGATTTGATCGTAGGATTTCCAGGCGAGACAGAAGAAGATTTTCTTGAGACACTTGATGTGGTCAGAAAAGTACGATATGACAGTGCCTTTACGTTCATCTATTCGAAAAGAACAGGTACGCCTGCCGCAAAGATGGAAAACCAGATTCCGCAGGAGGTAGTAAAGGACCGCTTTGACAGGCTGCTGTCAGAAGTACAGGCGATCTCAAAAGAGGAAGCAAAAAAAGTAGAAGGACAAATTCTTCCGGTTTTGGTAGAAGAGGTCAATGGACAGGATGATTCCCTTGTGACAGGAAGACTGACAAACAATCTTTTAGTTCACTTTAAAGGAACAAAAGACCTGATCGGAAAAATTGTGGAGGTAGAGCTAAAAGAGTGCAGAGGATTTTACTATATGGGCGAAAAATGTGAAAGATAGGAAGGAAAAAAGAGTGGCACAGTTAACACCGATGATGCAGCAGTATGTAAAAACAAAAGAGCAGTATAAGGATTGTATTTTGTTTTACCGACTTGGCGACTTTTATGAAATGTTTTATGACGATGCGCTGATCGCTTCAAAAGAACTGGAGATTACACTGACAGGAAAAGACTGCGGACAAGAAGAACGTGCTCCGATGTGCGGAGTGCCTTACCATGCCGTAGATAATTATTTAAATAAGCTGGTAGAAAAAGGATACAAAGTAGCGATCTGTGAGCAGGTAGAAGATCCTAAGACCGCCAAAGGAATTGTAAAAAGAGAAGTCATACGGATTGTAACCCCGGGAACCAATTTAAATACACAGGCACTTGATGAGACGAAAAATAATTATCTGATGTGTATCGTTTACATGGCAGACCGATATGGAGTATCGATGGCAGATATTACGACGGGAGATTACTTTCTGACAGAGATTGAGACAGGAAAAAAACTGATCGATGAGATTGCAAAATTTTCACCGAAAGAAATTATCTGCAATCAGTCTTTTGCAGTTTGCGGAATTGATCTAGAAGAAATGAAAGACCGGCTTGGAATCACCGTTTATTCTTTAGAAGACTGGTATTTTGACGATGAGCTGTGCAAAGAGGCAATCAAAAAACATTTTAAAGTCAGTACGCTGGAAGGGCTTGGAATTGCTTCGTATGACAGCGGAACGATCGCGGCAGGGGCACTGCTGCAGTATCTGACAGAAACGCAGAAGACGTCTCTTGATAATCTGACAAATTTAAAGCCGTACATAGCAGCAAAATATATGACACTGGACAGTTCCACAAGAAGAAATCTGGAACTTTGCGAGACACTGAGAGAGAAACAAAAAAAAGGATCGCTTCTTTGGGTTTTGGATAAGACAAAAACTGCAATGGGAGCAAGAATGCTGCGCAGTTTTATTGAACAGCCTTTGATTGATAAAGAAGAAATTAACGAAAGACTAGATGCAGTGACAGAGCTGAACAAAAATGCAATCAGCCGTGAGGAGATACGGGAATATTTAAATCCAGTCTATGATCTGGAAAGATTGATCAGCAAGATCAGCTATCAGTCAGCAAATCCAAGGGATCTTCTTGCTTTTAAGAGTTCTTTGTCTATGCTTCCTCATATTAAGTATCTTCTGGGGTCTTTTCAGTCAAAAGCGTTAAAAGAAGCAGCTCAGAATCTGGATACTTTAGAGGATCTGTACGATCTGATAGAAAGAAGTATCGTAGAAGAACCCCCGATTGCAATTCGGGAGGGCGGTATGATAAAAGAAGGATTTCATGAAGAAGTCGATCAATTAAAACATGCAAAGACGGAAGGAAAAACATGGCTTGCTCAGCTGGAAGCAAAAGAGAGAGAAAAGACGGGAATCCGAAATTTGAAGATTAAATATAATAAGGTGTTTGGCTATTATATGGAAGTAACAAACTCCTATAAAAATCTGGTGCCGGATTATTTTACGAGAAAACAGACGATGGCAAATGCAGAACGGTATATTACTCCGGAATTAAAAGAACTGGAAAATATGATTTTAGGAGCTGAGGAAAAGCTGTATGCTCTGGAATACGATTTATTTTGTAAAGTGCGGGACCAGATCGGAGCGCAGGTGGTGAGAATTCAAAAGACAGCTAAGGTGATTGCAAGACTTGATGTGTTTGCATCTTTTTCGCTGGTATCAGAGCGCAACAATTATGTTCGCCCGAAAATCAATGAAAAGGGATTGATTGATATCAAAAACGGACGTCATCCCGTGGTGGAGAGAATGATACCAAATGACATGTTTGTGGCAAACGATACGTATCTGGACAATACAAATAACCGCGTTTCTATTATCACGGGTCCTAATATGGCAGGAAAGTCAACGTATATGCGTCAGACGGCTCTGATTGTGCTGATGGCACAGATTGGATGCTTTGTACCTGCCGACAGTGCAAAAATCGGAATTGTAGACCGCATTTTTACTCGTGTAGGTGCTTCAGACGATCTGGCGTCGGGACAGAGTACATTCATGGTAGAGATGACAGAAGTCGCCAATATTCTGCGTAATGCGACAAGCAACAGTCTTTTGATCTTAGATGAAATAGGAAGAGGGACAAGCACATTCGACGGACTGAGCATTGCCTGGGCGGTCGTAGAATATATCAGCAATCCGAAAATTTTAGGTGCAAAGACGCTGTTTGCAACGCATTACCATGAACTGACAGAGCTGGAAGGGAAGATAAGCGGCGTCAATAACTACTGTATTGCTGTTAAGGAACAAGGCGATGATATCGTATTTTTGAGAAAGATTATAAAAGGCGGGGCAGATAAAAGTTACGGCATTCAAGTGGCAAAGCTTGCCGGCGTGCCGGATCCCGTAATTCAAAGAGCAAAAGAACTGGTAGAAGAGTTGAGTGATGCGGATATCACTGTAAAAGTCAAGGAAATGAAAGCAGAAGGAAGTGCAAAGACAAAGTCGAAAAAGAAAAAATATGATCAGCTGGAGATCAATCAGATTTCTCTGTTCGATACGGTGCGGGAAGAAGATATTTTGCAGGAACTGAAAGAGATTGAAATCAGTACTCTGACGCCGATTGACGCATTAAATACGATTTACCGGCTTCAGAATAGATTAAAGAATCGTTGGTGAGAATATGAAAATTGAAGTACTCGATCAAAGTACGATCGACAAAATTGCGGCGGGAGAAGTAATAGAAAGACCAGCTTCCATTGTAAAAGAATTGGTGGAAAATGCAGTCGATGCAGGAGCAAATTCTGTGACTGTGGAAATCAAAGAAGGAGGTATTTCTTTTATCCGTGTGACAGACAATGGCGTCGGAATTTCCAAAAAGGAAGTACCTCTTGCTTTTTTGCACCATGCTACAAGTAAAATCAGAAAAGTCGAAGATCTTTTGGAGATTCATTCGCTTGGTTTTCGCGGAGAAGCACTTTCTAGCATCGCTGCCGTCTGCCAGGTAGAGATGCTGACAAAGACGAAAGAAAGCCTGATTGGAATCCGTTACCAGATAGAGGGCGGAGAGGAAAAAGCAATGGAAGAAGTTGGAATCCCAGAGGGCACTACTTTTTTAGTTCGCAATATTTTTTACAATACACCGGCAAGAAGAAAATTTTTAAAGAGCCCGACAACAGAGGCAGGATATGTCAATGATCTGATGGAGAAAATAGCACTTTCGCATCCGGAGGTCTCGTTTAAATTTATTAACAATCATCAGACAAGACTGCACACCTCGGGAAATTCTAACTTAAAAGATATCGTTTATAATCTGTACGGACGAGAGATTACAAGTCAGGTTGTGCCGATTGAAAAAGAACATCATGGAATTTTAATAGAAGGGTTGATTGGAAAGCCGGTGGTTTGCAGAGGAAACCGAAACTATGAAAATTGTTTTATCAATGGTCGGTATATGAAAAACAAAATCCTGGTCAAAGCACTAGAAGATGCCTATAAGCCTTTTTTGATGCAGCACAAGTATCCGTTTGTGATTCTCCATTTAAAGATGGAAGGGTCTTTACTCGATATCAATGTTCATCCGACGAAAATGGAAGTGCGGTTTTCAGACAACGAAAGTATCTATCGAATCGTAACCGATGCGGTCAGAGAAGCATTAGAAAAAAGAGAACTAATACCAGAGGTTTCTTTTTCAGAGAAAAGATCCGAAGAAAAAAAGAAATCAGAAAACCAAACATTTCCAGAGCCATTTGAACATAGGCGGATCGAGACATTAAAGGAACAAAGACAGGCGTATGAGATAAAACGCCAACAAGAACGTGAAATACAAAACTTGGGATCAAAACGGAACGACCAGGAGGCTTTTTTAAGAAAACAGCCATCGTACTTTAAAACGGAAGTAGAAGAAAAAAGAAGGCAGGAAATTCAACAAGAAGAAAACTTGTGGGAAAAAGCGAAAAAAACGGCAGCACAGAGTCAGGTACAGACAAAGGAACAAAAAAAGACGGAAAAACCTCAGCAGATGACACTGTTTTCTGATGCTGTCCCGAATGGAAAAACAGCGCAGACTTATCGAATTGTGGGACAAGTTTTTGGCACGTACTGGATTGTAGAATATCAAGATAAGATGTATCTCATCGATCAGCATGCCGCACATGAAAAAGTACTGTATGAACGTACAATGAAAAGTCTTAGAGAACATAAGTTTACGTCTCAGATGATTACGCCTCCTGTGGTGATTACGCTGAGTATGCAAGAAGAAACGATGTTTTTGCGGTATCGGGAATTTTTTGAATCGATAGGGTTTGAGATAGAATCTTTTGGAGGAAAGGAATATTCCATCCGTGCCATCCCGGGCAATCTCTTCGGGATAGAAAAAGAAAGTTTATTTTTAGAGTTACTAGACGGACTGAGTGAGATTTCCAAAGAGGAAGACTCTGATCTTGTAAAAGAAAAAATTGCTTCCATGTCGTGCAAAGCGGCAGTCAAAGGCAACCATTTTATGACGGAACGAGAGGCTAAGGCATTGATTGAGGAGCTTTTAGAACTGGAAAATCCATATCACTGTCCACACGGAAGACCAACGATCATTTCCATGACGAAATATGAACTGGAGAAAAAGTTTAAACGAATTTTATAGAGAGGAAACTATGAAGCAGCCATTACTTATTTTAACAGGACCGACTGCGGTGGGAAAAACAGCCTTGTCGATCGCGCTGGCAAAAGCAGTAGGAGGAGAGATCATTTCTGCTGATTCTATGCAGGTCTATCGAGGGATGGATATCGGATCGGCAAAAATTAGAAAAGAAGAAATGCAGGGGGTTCCTCATTTTCTGATTGACGAACTAGAGCCGGATGAGGAATTTCATGTGGTGAAATTTCAAAGCCTTGCCAAAAAATATATGAAAGAAATCTGGCAGCGCGGACATATCCCGATTTTGACAGGAGGAACTGGATTTTACATTCAGGCTGTCCTGTATGATATTGATTTTACAGAAAACGAATCGGACAAAAAATATCGGGAACAACTGGAAAAAACGGCAAAAGAACAAGGACCCCATATTCTGCATGAACAGCTGCGCATGGTAGATCCGGCATCGGCAGAGGAAATTCATGAAAATAATATCAAACGGGTGATTCGTGCTCTGGAATTTTATAAAGAGACAGGGACACCGATTTCAAAACATAATGAGCAGGAGAGAAGAAAAGAATCTCCGTATCAGTTTGCCTATTTTGTCTTAAATGACGACAGAAAACATCTGTATGAACGAATTGATCAGAGGATTGATCAGATGATGGAAGCAGGACTTTTAGAAGAGGTCAAAAAACTAAAAGCGCGCGGCTTTACAAAAGAGATGGTTTCCATGCAGGGACTTGGATATAAAGAGATACTTGCTTATCTGGAAGGAAACTGTTCTTTAGAGGAAGCCATCTATATCTTAAAGCGCGATACAAGACATTTTGCAAAGCGGCAGATTACTTGGTTTAAGAGAGAGAGAGAGGTAATCTGGATAGATAAAGAGGCATATCAATACGATGAACAAAAGATATGCGGCGCAATTTTGGCAGAGTTAAAAAACAGAGGATGGAAGATAGGAGAAAATCATGAACACACAGTCAGAAGCAATGTATGAGACACTTGGCATTTCACAGAAAGTATACCGGTTTGGTCAAAAAATAGAAGGGCAGCTAAAAAAGAGATTTGAAGCAATTGATGAGACAGCAGAGTATAATCAGTTAAAAGTCATCCATGCAATGCAGAAGCATCGCGTGGCGGAAGAACATTTTCAGACAAGCAGCGGATATGGATATAACGATGCAGGAAGAGATACCTTAGAAGAAGTGTATGCTTCTGTTTTTCACACAGAGGCGGCGCTGGTCCGCCCCCAGATCACCTGTGGAACCCATGCGCTTGCTGTGGCATTGTTCGGAAATCTGCGCCCAGGAGATGAAATGATTTCAATTTCGGGGAAACCGTATGATACTTTGGAGGAAGTCATTGGAATCCGTCCTTCGAAAGGATCTCTTGCTGAATACGGTATCACATATCGTCAGGTAGATTTGCTTGCCGACGGAAGCTTTGATTTTGAGAAGATCAGACAGACGATCAGTAAGAAGACAAAACTGGTGGAGATTCAAAGATCAAAAGGATACCAGACGCGACCTACGCTTTCTGTTTCAGAGATTGGAGAGGCAATCGC
>CALWCS010000067.1 GCA_944376425.1 uncultured Lachnospiraceae bacterium
TTCTTCCGGATAGTTTTTCACTCCCATTTCAAGTGCATCACGAATCTGACTTCCAGTCACTTCTGCGACACAGATCGTATTACTGTAAGGGAATACACTTAAAAGATCATTATATGTAATGTCGCCGACGGCAATGTCTGCACGGATTCCACCGCCATTCATAAATGCAATGTCAGCACCTGTCTGATCCAGCAATGCGTCTGCGCAGAAATCTCCAAGGTTTGTCTCTGCACTTCTGACGGCTCTCTCACCAGTCTCCGGATTGTTTGTAGTCAGAAGAACAGTCGTCTCACCGACAACTTCTTCTAACATATCAGAGTACTGGGACTGAATATTTTTGACAAACTGATCAGTCTCAGGATCTACATTTTTGGATGGTTCTTCTTCATCAGCAGAGGCTGGGGAAGCATCCGGTGCAGTGGCATCGGCAGAAGAAGCTGTGACCGTAGCAGCCGGAACTTCTGTGATCATTTCAGCCGTAATCGTACCGTCTGGTTCAATCGTTAATTTTCCGATATTTGACAGTTTTGTTCCGGTCTGCGTCAGGATAACTTGTTCACCATCCATATTTTCGAGTATCTGGTTATATGTTTCATGAGAATGTCCGTCAATCACGACATCGATGTTTGTAGTATTTTCGATGATTGCCTCGGAAGACCAACGCTCGGTAATGCCTTCGTTTCCAAGATGACCAACTAAGATGACGTAGTCAGCGCCTTCTGCCAACGCATCATCTACGGTGTTCTGAATTTGAGTATATAAAGCTTCTCCCGTCTCATCTTCACAGAAACCATAGAGATAGTTTCCGCTATCATCTTGGAAATAGGTAGGGCTTGACTTCGTATAGCTTTCTGGTGTGCATACGCCGATAAATGCAATGCTGGTATCGCCGTATTCGAAGATCTGATAAGGGTCAAATACCGTCTGATTATTGGAAAGATCCATAAAGTTACAGGAAGTGTATCCACAGTCAAGATCTTCAGCAAGTTCCAGAAAACGATCCATGCCGTAATCAAACTCATGATTTCCAGGAACAGCAAAGTCGTATCCTACTTCGTTCATGATATCAATGATATAGCTTCCGCTGGAGAGCGTTCCGATTGGAGCACCTTGAATGGCGTCTCCGGCGTCTACTAAGGTGACATAAGGTGTCTCTTCTAGCATTTCTTTTTCATAAAGGGCGAGACCGGCATATCCGATATTATCGTCAACACCGCAGTGAACATCATTTGTATATAAAACAATAATGTCCTGTGCTACATCTTCATCAAGTTCCGCTGCAAATGATGGCAGAGGAAGAGAAAAAGCCATGTTTAATGCTACAATAGAAGCAAGACAACGAGATGAAAGTTGCTGTTGAAACTTCTTCATAAGTAAAATCCTCCTTTTTGGCATTAGCCGTTTTTTTCATTATAAAGTTTTGAAGATAGACTGTCAATAAGCGAAAGAAAATGTAATTGGAAATGCACTTTTTATTGGATTAAAACATAAAATATAATAAAACCGCTTAGAGGAGCTTTTTTGAAAACATTTCCAAAGCCGCTTACAGCACAAGAAGAGAGACAATATCTTAAAAAATATCAAGAAGGCGATATGGAGGCAAAAAGGATTTTGATTGAGCGCAATCTAAGACTGGTTGCCCATGTGGCCAAAAAATATCAGGGAACGGAGGAAGAGAGTGACGACCTGATTTCTATCGGGACAATTGGTTTAATCAAGGCAGTTTCTACATTTGATTCTGCGAAAAACAATCGTCTGGCCACCTATGCGGCAAGATGTATAGAAAACGAACTTCTGATGATGTTCCGGATGAGAAAAAAGACGGCAAAAGAAGTCTCTTTGTACGATCCTATCGGTACTGACAAGGAAGGAAACGAAATTAATCTCTTCGATATCATTGAAGGAGAAAATATAGATATTGTTGAAGAAATGGAGCTGCAAAGCAATGTAAAAAAGTTATATCGTCTGTTGGAAGAAACATTGGATGAAAGAGAAAAAAAAGTAATTCAGCTGCGTTACGGTGTCTGTGGCAAAGAAGAGATGACGCAGAGAGAGATCGCAAACCGGCTGGGGATTTCACGGTCGTATGTCTCTAGAATTGAAAAAAATGCGCTTGAAAAATTAAGACAGAAGTTCTAAAATAAACACGATATCACACAGACAGAGGAAAGAGAAATGATTTATCTATATGAAAAAATCGAACAGCTGACCGACCATCAGCTGTTTCTTTTAGGAGAGAATCTTCCCAAAAAACTAAAAGAGAGAACATGGCAGATGAAAAACAGAAAGAGAAAAGAAGAACGAATCATAGGATACCATTTGCTCTGCCATGCGTTACTTAAAGAATATGGACAGAGCAAGAGAGAAATTTCTGTGATAGAAGGAAAATATGGAAAATTATTTCTTGCAGCGATGCCCGATATTTTCTTTAATATCAGTCACAGCGATGAAAATGTGGCATGTATTGTGGGAAAAACAGAAAACGGGATAGATTTGCAGAAACGAATTTTATTTCAAGAAAGAATTGAGAGACGAATCTGCAGTGAACAGGAAAAAAGAAGAGTGGATGCATGCCAGACAATTCAGGAAAAAGAGTGGACTTTGACAAAAATATGGGCTGCCAAGGAAGCATATCTGAAAAAGAAAGGAACTGGCATTATACAAGATCTGCGGCTTTTTAGGACAGAAGAAAAAAATGACAAAGAATACACAATAGAAGAAGAGCGTATTATTTTAAAAGAAAGGCAGAACTTTATCGTAGCAATCTGCACAGCAGAAGAAAATCAAAAGATATTTTCTGTCACATTAGATCAGCTGCTAAAAGAGAGCAAAGAAAACTCAGTGAAAAAGAAAGATCTGAAAAAATAAAAAAGATAGAAAAAAAGAGAGGAACAATATGGCAAAAAAAAAGAATGATACAATGGTAAAAACAAACGCTATGCGGATTGTAGAGAGTGCAAAGGTTCCATTTCGAACGAAAGAATATGAAGTGGATGAAGAAAATTTGTCAGGAACACATGCGGCACAGATGATAGGGATGCCATGTGAACAAGTATTTAAAACATTAGTTTTAAAAGGAGAAAGGACAGGCTATTTTGTCTGCTGCATACCGGTAGATAGGGAGCTGGATTTGAAAAAAGTAGCAAAAGCAGCAGGAGATAAAAAGACAGAGATGATTCCGATGAAAGATTTGTTGTCGGTAACAGGCTATATCAGGGGCGGCTGCTCACCGATTGGGATGAAGAAAAAATTTCCAACATATTTAGATGAGACAGCACAATTATTTGATGAGATTGCGGTGAGTGCCGGAAAAAGAGGAGAACAGATTTTGATTCATCCAGAAGATTTAAAAAGATTAGTTGAAGGAACGTATGCAGATCTGGTCCGCGAATAGGAAGAGGAGAAGAATATGAGAAGTATGGAATTTAAAATGGAACGGCCCAATTTAGTGCAGGCAGGACAAGAAGTCCAAATAATGGAAAGTCAGCTCCCGACGAGTTATTATTATACGATTTTGCCAGCCGTAGGTATGTCTGGAAATTATTCTCTGCGAGAGCGGTTAAAAAGTACGACAGGAATTGTAAAAGAGATTAAGGAAACTCCGAGAGGATACTATGTGATTGTAGAGTTTGAAAACGAAGAGCCTATAAAATGACAAAGAGCAGTGAGAAGAAATAAGATAGTCCCAGTCAATCATTTTGCTGACTGGGGCGAAAAATAGCAAAATAACACCAGTTCTCATAATAATAAGATAAAAAAATTGCTATTTTGCAACAAGAGTGATATAATAAAAGTGTCATTTCGTGACCAAAAGTTTCATTTCATGGCATTCGCCGGTTATTTCCCAGACAGTAAGAAATTAGAAAATAAAAAAATCACTGAAAAACAGCTTTTCGATATGGAATAGATGAATGGAGTACGTAAAGTGGATTGTCTTTCATCTGTCAGAAAAAAGAAGAGAGGAGGATGCAGTTGTTTAGCACAGCATATTCGGCAGTCCTTTATGGAGTAGAAAGCTGTCAGGTGCATGTAGAAGCAGATGTCAGCAATGGACTGCCGATGTTCCAGATGGTAGGATATCTTGCTTCTGAAGTAAGAGAGGCACAAGAACGGGTAAAAACAGCAATACGGAATTCAGGAATTATATTGGAACCAAAAAAAGTGACAGTCAATTTATCACCGGCAGATTTAAAAAAAGAAGGATCAGGCTTTGATCTTCCGATTGCAGCAGCAGTTTTAGCATCGTATGGACTTTTTGAAAGAGAAAAATTGAAAAATATTTTCATAGCGGGAGAGTTAAGCCTTGGGGGAGAAGTCAACCCAATCCGAGGTATTTTGCCTTTAGTAGACGGAGCAAAAAAGGCAGGATATCAAAGCTGTATGATTCCAAAGAAAAATGAGACAGAAGGAGCATTGATAGATAACATGGAGATTATCGGTGTGTCGACCTTAGAAGAGATGATTTTTCACTTTCAGGGAAAACGGAAAATCAAGCCATGTGACAGGCAGAAAAAAATAGAAGAAGAGCAACAAGAACAAACAGATTTTTGTGAGATAAACGGACAGGAGACTCTAAAGCGTGCAATAGAAATTGCAGTAAGCGGAATGCATCATTTTTTAATGATTGGACCTCCGGGGATAGGAAAATCAATGGCGGCAAAATGTATTCCTTCCATTTTACCGGATATGAGCATGGACGAGTGCTTAGAGGTATCTAAAATTTACAGTGTTTCTGGATTACTGCCGGAACAACATCCTCTGCTGAAAAAAAGACCGTTTCGGGCTCCACATCACACTATTACGCCTCAGGCTCTGATCGGAGGAGGAAGAAATCCGAAACCTGGAGAAATCAGCCTTGCTCATAGAGGAGTTCTGTTCTTAGATGAGATGACAGAATTTCAAAAGGCAACGCTGGAAATTTTAAGACAGCCTTTAGAAGAAAGAAAAGTATGTATTGCGAGGATGGGAGGCAGATATATTTTTCCGGCAGACACTATGCTGGTAGGTGCTATGAATCCATGTAAATGTGGTTATTATCCGAACAGAAACCGATGCAGATGTACAGAGAGAGAAGTAAAAAAATATCTTCAAAAATTAAGCCAGCCGTTGCTTGATCGGATGGATATCAGCGTGGAAGCGGAAGAACTGACTTATCAGGATTTACAGGAAAAAAGAAAAAATGAAAGTTCGAAAGAGATAAAAGAGCGTGTACAAAAGGCACAAAAAAGACAAAAAGAAAGATATGCACAGACAGATTTTTTATTTAATTCTGATTTAGATCCGGCAGGTATCAAAAGATTTTGCAAAATGAATAAAAGCGCTCAAAAATTGTTGGAAGAAGGATTTGAAAAGCTGGGTATGACAGTCAGATCGTATCATAAGATTATCAAAGTAGCACAGACCGTGGTCGATTTGGAAGGAGCAAAATGGATCGAGGAACGCCATATTGCAGAAGCAATGTGCTATCGGATGAGTCAGCAGAAATTTTGGAATTGATACGTAGGTACTGCAATCAAAAATAGTGATCTGACAGACGAGTGAAAAGTTAGAAAAAAGGAGAAATATATGGAAATCTATTGGTTTTGGCTCTGTACCAAAGAGACGCTTTCTTTAAAAAAGAAGAAGAGATTATTAAAATTATTTGGAACCCCAGAAGACATCTACCGCGCAAAAAAACAAGAATTAGAGAAAGTAAAATTTTTAAATGAACAAGAACAGCAGCAACTGTTAAAAAAAGGAGAGAATCCACAGGAAGTTTATCATAGACAGAAAGAAAACGGAATAAACTTTATCAGCCGGGAACAAAAAGATTTTCCGAGACGCCTTTTAGAAATTCCCGATAAACCGCTGGGATTATTCTTTAAGGGAAAGCTGCCAAAGGAAGAAAAAAAAGCGGCAGCCGTGATAGGAGCAAGAGCCTGTACGTATGCGGGACAGGCTCTTGCCGGTCAGATTGGAGAAGAACTTGCATGTGCCGGAGTTGAACTCATCAGTGGAATGGCAAGAGGAATTGACGGATGTGCACAAAGTTCCGCTTTAAGGGCGGGAGGAAGCTCCTGTGCAATTTTGGGAAGCGGCGTCGATGTGGTTTATCCTCCAGAACATCAAAATCTATACGAAGAACTTCAAAAGCATGGAAGTATTGTTTCAGAATTCCCGCCCGGAAGCGCGCCGCTTGGCAGACATTTTCCGCAGCGCAACCGTCTGATCAGCGGAATGGCAGACTTTGTGATTGTTGTAGAAGCAAGAGAGAGAAGCGGCAGCTTGATTACGGTAGACTATGCCTTAGAGCAGGGAAAGGAAATTTATGCTGTTCCGGGCAGACCAAGTGATGCGCTGAGTGGAGGATGTAATCGTCTGATCGCACAAGGAGCCGGAATTTTTACGTCTACGATACAGATTTTGGAGGAGCAGGGCGTTTCTTATAAAAATATAAAGAAAAAAGAAAAAAAACAGATTAAGCTTGCAACAAAAGAAAATTTGGTGTATAGTTGTCTCGATTTACGGCCAAAAAGCCTACAGCAGATAGTAGAGCAGACAAAATTGTCTGTGGGAGAAACCATGGAGATTTTAATCAGGCTGCAGATAAAAGAAGTCATTTTGGAAGTGGCAAAGAACTATTATCAAAGAAATTTGTAAAATTATGAAAATTGTTGGAGGTTTATATGTCAAAATATCTGGTGATTGTGGAATCACCGACGAAAGTAAAAACGATTAAAAAGTTTTTGGGGACAAATTACGAAGTCGTTGCATCAAATGGTCATGTAAGAGATCTGCCAAAGAGCCAGATGGGAATTGATATAGAACATGATTATGAATTGAAATATATTACAATCCGAGGAAAGGGCGATATTCTTGCAATGCTTCGCAAAGAAGCAAAAAAAGCAGAGAAGATTTATCTTGCCACAGACCCCGACCGGGAAGGAGAGGCCATCTCGTGGCATCTTGCCACGGCGCTTAAGCTAGATGAAAAGAAAAAATATCGGATTACCTTTAATGAGATTACAAAAAATGCAGTAAAAGAATCGCTAAAAAATGCAAGAGACATTGATATGAATTTAGTCAATGCACAGCAGGCCAGAAGAGTATTAGACCGTATGGTCGGATATAAAATCAGTCCTCTTTTATGGGCAAAAGTAAAGAGAGGACTCAGTGCAGGAAGAGTACAGTCTGTAGCTTTGCGGATTATCGGGGACAGAGAAGAGGAGATCAATGCGTTTATTCCGGAAGAATACTGGAGTATGGATGCCTTTTTTTCGATAGATGGTGAGAAAAAGCTTTTATCAGCAAAATTTTACGGCACAGAAAAAGAAAAGATTATGCTTCGATCGAAGGAAGAGGTAGAAGAGATCAAAAAACAATTGGAGACTGCCTGTTTTTCTGTCAGTGACGTTAAAAAAGGAGAACGGATAAAAAAAGCACCTTTGCCCTTTACCACAAGCACTTTGCAGCAAGAGGCATCTAAAGTACTGAATTTTTCTACCCAAAAGACAATGCGTCTGGCACAGCAGCTGTATGAAGGAATTGATATTAAGGGAAATGGCACAGTTGGACTGATCACATATTTGCGTACAGATTCTACGAGAATTTCAGAGGAAGCCGATACGGCTGCAAGGGCATTTATCAAAGAACATTACGGAGAACCCTACGTTTTAGAAACTTTAACAGAAAAGAAAAACGGACAGAAAATTCAAGATGCGCATGAAGCAATCCGCCCTTCTGATATCACAAGAACACCGATTTTAATGAAAGACTCTCTTTCAAGAGATCAATACCGGCTGTATCATCTGATCTGGAAACGTTTTGTGGCGAGCCGGATGGAAAGCGCTAAATATGAAACGACTTCTGTCAAAATCTCTGCAAAAGGAGAGAAAAAGACATACCAGTTTACAGTAGCGGCATCGAAACTTGTTTTTGATGGATTCCGCTCTGTTTATACAGATGATACGGATGAAAAGGCAGAAAATAATGTGATGCTAAATACGATTGATAAAAATACGAAACTTGCGTTAGAAAATCTCGATACAAAGCAGCATTTTACCCAGCCTCCGGCACACTATACAGAAGCGGCACTCGTCAAGACTTTGGAAGAACTTGGAATCGGGCGTCCCAGTACGTATGCGCCGACGATTACTACTATTATTGCAAGACGGTATGTGGCAAAAGAAAATAAAAATCTTTATATGACAGAACTTGGAGAAGTGGTAAACAACATTATGAAAGAAGCGTTTCCAAGTATTGTGGATGTGAATTTTACTGCAAATATGGAAATGCTTCTGGATAAAGTGGCAGAAGGAGTCGTAAACTGGAAGACGGTTGTGCGTAATTTCTACCCTGATTTGGAAGAAGCGGTAGAACATGCGGAAAAAGAACTAAAACAGGTAAAAATTGAAGATGAAGTGACGGATGTCATATGCGAATTTTGCGGAAGAAATATGGTCGTCAAATACGGTCCGCATGGAAAATTTTTGGCATGTCCGGGATTTCCAGATTGTAAAAATACAAAACCGTATCTTGAAAAGATCGGAGTCAAATGTCCGCAGTGCGGAAAAGAAATCGTAATTCGAAAGACAAAAAAAGGCAGAAAATATTATGGGTGTGAAAATAATTCGGAATGTGATTTTATGACGTGGCAAAAACCTTCCAACGAGCGATGTCCGCAGTGCGGGAAAATCTTGCTTGAAAAAGGAAGTAAGCTAGTATGTGCAGACGAACAGTGCGGTTATGTAAAAAGTAAAAAAAAAAAAGAAGAAGTATAGAAAAAAAGGCTGTCGCAATAATAAGAGATTGTGCAAAAGAGAGTGTCAGAAAAAATACATCTATTTTGCAGAAGATTTTATTTTGTACCAGCCTTTTTTTGACGATAAAAGATTTTGAATGAAAGAAAAATTTATTCCATAAAATTTCAGGCAGTTTCATATTTTTTTCCAGAGAGAGCCGATAGATAAGGAAAAAAATGGTTTTGGTGTCTGAATTATCTTGAATACCACGAAAAAATATTAATATTTTTATAATTGTCGTTGAAAATTCGAAAATTATATGATAACATAAAAAATATAAACAGGAGTGTGGCGATTCTAAGAATGGAGGGATAATATGAGCGTACAGTTGCTAGATAAAACCAGAAAAATCAATAAACTTCTACACAACAACAATTCGAGTAAAGTAGTATTTAACGATATTTGCGAAGTATTAACAGACATTTTAAAATCAAACATTCTGGTCATCAGCAAAAAGGGCAAGGTTTTAGGAGTAAGCCTCTGCGAGGGAGTCGAAGAAATTAAAGAATTAATAGAGGATCGTGTTGGAGGATACATTGACGCGATGCTGAATGAACGTCTGCTGGGCGTACTCTCGACGAAAGAAAATGTGAATCTGGAAACTCTTGGTTTTGAAGGAGACGGAGTGAAAAAATATCAGGCAATCATTAACCCGATAGATATTGCGGGAGAACGTCTTGGCACCGTCTTCATGTATAAATGTAACAGCCAGTACGAAATAGATGATATCATTTTGAGCGAATACGGAACAACCGTAGTGGGACTTGAAATGATGCGCTCAGTCAATGAAGAGAGCGCAGAAGAGAGCAGAAAAATTCAGATTGTAAAGTCTGCTATCAGCACATTGTCTTTCTCAGAATTGGAAGCAGTAATTCATATTTTCGATGAGCTGGATGGATCAGAAGGAATTTTAGTGGCAAGCAAAATTGCAGACCGCGTTGGAATTACAAGATCAGTTATTGTCAATGCACTCCGTAAATTTGAGAGTGCCGGTGTGATTGAGTCACGCTCCTCCGGAATGAAAGGAACTTATATTAAAGTGTTAAACGATGTTGTGTTTGATGAGCTGGCAGAATTGAAAAAACAAAAAGTAAAATAAAGAAAAAACAGAGCCCTTCCGCACTGATATTCTTACAGGAGTGTGGGAGGGAATTTTTTTGTTTTTGAACAGACCGAATAATTTTTCTAAAAAAATAAAAATATAAAAAATTGAGAAAAGAAGAGAAAATGAAAGAAAAAAAGAGATAAAATGACTTTATATTAAAAAATATAACTATAATACGGGTTGCACATTTGGCATATTTTATCTAATATAAGGCTATCGGTTAGCACTCGATGTAAGTGAGTGCTAATAATAAAAAGGGTCAAAAATGAAGGAGGAACTGATCATGAAATTAATACCATTATGTGACAGAGTTGTATTAAAACAGTTAGAAGCAGAAGAAACAACAAAATCTGGAATTATTTTAGCAAGTAAATCACAGGAAAAACCACAGGAAGCAGAAGTAATCGCAGTTGGCCCTGGCGGAATGGTAGACGGAAAAGAAGTGGTTATGCAAGTAAAAGTCGGAGATAAAGTTATTTATTCTAAATATGCAGGAAATGAAGTAAAATTAGGTGAAGAAGAATACATCATTGTAAAACAGAATGATATCTTGGCAATTGTAGAATAAAAAGAGTAAAAAGATCAGGAGGAGATCAACTATGGCAAAAGAAATTAAATATGGTTCCAGCGCAAGAGCAGCTCTGGAAGCAGGTGTAGATAAATTAGCAAATACAGTTCGTGTAACATGAGGACCAAAAGGAAGAAATGTAGTACTTGATAAACAGTTTGGCGCTCCGCTTATCACAAATGATGGTGTAACCATCGCAAAAGAAATAGAATTGGAAGATCCGTTTGAAAATATGGGTGCTCAGCTTGTAAAAGAAGTTGCTACAAAGACAAATGACGTAGCAGGTGATGGAACTACAACAGCAACTGTTTTAGCGCAGGCTATGATCCATGAAGGAATGAAAAACTTAGAGGCAGGTGCAAACCCGATTGTTTTAAGAAAAGGTATGAAAAAAGCAACGGATGCAGCTGTAAAAGCGATTGCTGAGATGAGCAGCAAAGTACAGGGCAAACATCAGATCGCAAGAGTTGCAGCAATTTCCGCAGGAGATGATGAAGTAGGAAATCTGGTTGCAGATGCAATGGAAAAAGTTTCCAACGATGGAGTTATCACGATTGAAGAGTCCAAGACAATGAAGACAGAGCTGGATTTAGTAGAAGGAATGCAGTTTGACAGAGGATACATTTCTGCTTACATGGCAACCGATATGGAAAAAATGGAAGCAGTTTTGGAAGATCCGTACATTTTAATTACAGATAAAAAGATTTCCAATATTCAGGAGATTTTACCTCTGTTAGAGCAGATTGTACAGTCTGGTAAAAAATTATTAATTATTGCAGAAGATATTGAAGGAGAAGCATTGACAACCCTGATTCTGAATAAATTAAGAGGAACTTTCCAGGTTGTCGGAGTAAAAGCTCCAGGATACGGTGACAGAAGAAAAGCTATGCTGGAAGATATTGCAATTCTGACAGGTGGACAGGTAATCTCTGAAGAAGTTGGATTAGAGTTAAAAGATACGACTCTTGATCAGCTAGGACGTGCAAAATCTGTAAAAGTTCAGAAAGAAAATACAGTTATTGTAGACGGAATGGGAGAAAAAGAGGCAATCCAGACAAGAATTGCTCAAATCAAGACCATGATCGAAGAGACAACATCTGACTTTGACAGAGAGAAATTACAGGAAAGACTTGCAAAACTTGCAGGCGGTGTAGCAGTAATCCGTGTCGGAGCAGCTACTGAGACAGAGATGAAAGAAGCAAAACTGCGTATGGAAGATGCTCTTGCAGCTACTAGAGCAGCAGTAGAAGAAGGAATTATCTCCGGAGGCGGATCTGCTTATATTCATGCTTCCAAGAAAGTAGAAGAATTAGTAGATACTCTGGAAGGTGATGAAAAGACAGGAGCAAAAGTAGTATTAAAAGCTCTGGAAGCTCCTCTGAGCCAGATTGTTGCAAATGCAGGACTGGAAGGAGCTGTAATTGTCAATAAAGTAAAAGAGTCAGCACAAGGAATCGGATTTGACGCTTACAAAGAAGAATATGTAAATATGGTAGAGGCAGGTATTCTGGATCCTGCAAAAGTAACAAGAAGTGCTTTACAGAATGCAACAAGTGTAGCAGCAACCTTCCTGACAACAGAATCTTGTGTAGCAAACATTAAAGAAGAGACACCTGCAGCACCAGGCGGAGCACAGGGAATGGGAATGATGTAAATTCTTTTAGGTAAGAAAGAAAAAAGAGAAGTACAGTTTTATCGCTGTGCTTCTTTTTTTTGTATTGTTTCGATTAGAAATATTGGAGGAAAAGGTGTTTTTTCGTGATTATCAATAGAAAGAAAACAGAAGTTTTAGAGAGAAGTTGTAATTTATCCCTGGAATAAAAGAGTGCGATTATGGAAAACATCAGACAGGTGGTTTCAGAAAATGTCAATATATTATAAAATTTGTCGAAATCAGTGTTGACTTTTTTTTTTACTTTTGTTAGACTAGAGAGACTATAAGAAAGTGAGGTAGAAAAATGGGTTGTATTATTGGCGAAGGAATTACCTTTGATGATGTGCTTCTCGTCCCGGCATATTCTGAGGTGATTCCAAATCAGGTTGAACTGTCAACACAGCTGACAAAAAAAATTAAGCTGAACATTCCGATGATGAGTGCTGGAATGGATACAGTTACAGAACACAGGATGGCAATTGCAATGGCCAGACAGGGTGGAATTGGTATTATCCACAAAAATATGTCGATTGAAGCTCAGGCAGATGAAGTGGATAAAGTAAAACGTTCAGAAAATGGTGTCATTACCGATCCTTTTTATTTATCTCCAGAAAATACGTTGGAAGACGCTAATAATCTGATGGCAAAATTCAGAATTTCCGGTGTACCGATTACAGAGAACGGAAAACTTGTGGGAATTATTACAAACCGCGATTTAAAATTTGAGGAAGACTTTTCGAAGAAAATCAAGGAGTCTATGACTTCCGAAAATTTAATCACTGCAAAAGTGGGAATCACGCTGGAAGAAGCAAAAAAGATTTTAGCAAAAGCAAGAAAAGAAAAACTTCCAATTGTAGACGAAGACAATAATCTAAAAGGTCTGATCACAATCAAGGATATTGAAAAGCAGATTAAATATCCACTGTCAGCAAAAGACGAACAAGGACGTCTGCTGTGCGGAGCAGCAGTAGGAATCACGGCAAATGTTCTGGAACGTGTAGAAGCTCTCGTAAAAGCACATGTAGATGTCGTAGTACTCGATTCTGCTCATGGACATTCTGCAAATGTTATTCACTGCGTAAAGATGATTAAGGAGAACTATCCGGAACTTCAAGTTATTGCTGGAAACGTAGCGACAGCAGAGGCGACAAGAGCATTGATTGAAGCGGGAGCAGATGCTGTTAAAGTCGGTATCGGACCGGGATCTATCTGTACAACCCGTGTGGTGGCAGGAATCGGCGTACCTCAGATTACAGCAGTAATGGACTGCTATACAGTCGCAAAAGAATACGGAATTCCGATTATTGCAGATGGCGGAATTAAGTATTCCGGAGATATGACAAAAGCGATTGCGGCAGGCGCAAATGTCTGCATGATGGGAAGTATTTTTGCAGGATGTGATGAAAGCCCGGGAACGTTTGAATTATTCCAGGGAAGAAAGTACAAAGTATATCGTGGAATGGGTTCTATCGCCGCAATGGAAAACGGAAGTAAAGACAGATATTTCCAGACAGATGCAAAGAAATTAGTTCCGGAGGGCGTAGAAGGACGAGTTGCTTATAAAGGAACAGTAGAAGACACGGTATTCCAGCTGATGGGCGGTTTAAGAGCCGGTATGGGATATTGCGGAACGAAAACGATTGAAGAACTGAAAGAAAACGGAAAATTTATTAAAATTTCTGCTGCCTCACTGAAAGAATCTCATCCTCATGATATCCATATTACAAAAGAAGCACCAAACTATAGCGTGGAAGAATAAATAAATAAAACTGCCGCAAAATGGAAAACGATTATCATCCCTTTTGCGGCAGTTTTTTATTTTGAAAGGAAATTTTGAAAAGTAAGAATAGAAAGGAAGGATGCTTGGAATGATAAAGGAGCTGATAGAAAAGATAAAAAATAGGGAACAGGTACGTCAAAATTTGATTTTGCTCAGAAAGGAAATTCAGGATGAAAATCAAAGAAGAGCACTGGCCTATTTGCTTGGCGGAGAGTACGATTTATTTGTGAAACTTTTAGAGGATTCCGATCCAAAAGTCAGAAAAAATGCAGCTTTGATTTTGGGAGAGATGGAATGTGATGAGGCTTTGCCTGAGTTAGTTCGTGCGTATAAAAAGGAAGAGACACTTTTTGTGCGACCTGATTTTTTAAAGGCAATCCGGTCTTATGACTATGAACCTTATTTATCTGTCTTAAAAGAAAGAAAGCAGCAGATTGAACAAAGAAAGATCGATAATGATGAGGCAAAACATTTAAGAGAAGAGAACAATTTGCTTCAAAATATGATTTTTCAATATGAAAAGCCAAAAAAACATATATTTATGGGAAAAGAGAGCAAAAAAACGATGGAAGTGATTTTAGTGACAAACCGCTCTCAAAGAGAAGTAACGAAGAGACAGATTCCAAGTGAGAAAGTGACAATGCTTGCCGGAGGACTTCGGTTTTATACAGACCAGATAGAACAGATCCTAAAAATCCGTACCTGGAAGGAATTGCTTTTTCCAATCCCTGGAATTTCTTATGTAGAAGGAACACCGGAGAACATTGGAAGAACACTGGCAACATCGAAAATGAGGGGATTTGTTCAAACGCTCCATACAGGAACTGATGTTTTTTGCTTTCGGGTAGAATTAAAAAGTAAAATGCCATTAGAAAAAAAAGGAAACTGGATTCGAAAGATGACTGCGTCCTTGGAACAGGCGTGTTCAAGAAAGTGGATTAATTCTCCGGAAGAATACGAAATAGAAATCCGTCTGATTCAGACAAAAGAAGAGAGGTTTGTCCCTCTTTTGAAATTGTATACGATGGAAGAGGAACGTTTTTCTTACCGGAAAGAATATCTGCCCACATCGATCTCACCTGTAAATGCAGCACTTTTGATGGAGCTTGGCAAAGAATATTTAAAAGAAGGGGCACAGGTTTTAGATCCATTCTGCGGTGTGGGGACGATGCTGATAGAGAGAAATGCATGTGTGAAGGCACGGACAATGTATGGAATTGACATTTTGGAAGAAGCAATCGAAAAGGCAAGAGAAAATACGAAAAGAGCAGGATTGCCGATCCACTATATCAACCGGAATTTTTTTGATTTTGAACATGAATACTTATTTGATGAGATTATCACAAATTTTCCGGGGAAAAATAAAAGCAGAAACGAAGGACAGATCGGAGATTTATATCACCGTTTTTTTGAAAAGGCATCAGAACATTTAAAAGATGACGGTATTTTGATGCTGTATAGCAGTGAAAAAGCACTGATTCAGAAAAACTGTAAAAAATATGCGCATTACTGTCTGAAAAAAGAATATATGATTAATGAGAAGGAAAAACAGGAGTTGTTTATCATACAGATGAAGAAACAATAAGCTGTAAATTAAAAAGGAGGAAGATCTGTGGCACAGAAAAAACTGTTAAAAAGAGAAGAAATAAAAAAAGAAGATTGCTGGGCAATCGAAGATCTGTATGAGACCGATGAATTTTGGAGGAAAGACGTAGAGAAAGTAAAAAAGCAGACAAAAGAGATAGCACAGTTTAAAGGAAAATTGACACAAAAGAAGGAAAACTTATTGGAGTTTCTGGAATTGTATACGTCTTTGATGGAACGGTATGAGAGAGTCTATGTATATGCAAATCAGAGACTGCATGAGAATACAAAAAACACTACGTATCAAAAACTTGCGGGGGAAGCACAAAATCTGCAAAATCAGGTAAACAGTGCGGCGGCATTTGCAGAGCCTGAAATTTTAACACTTCAGGAAGAAACGTTAGAGAAGTGGATGGAAGAGAGCGAACGACTGCGCTTTTATAAAAGATTTTTAAAACAAATATTAAAAAGAAAGCCGCATACACTCTTGGCAGAACAAGAAGAAATGCTGGCGAGAGCGGAAGAAATGGGGCAGGCTCCCTATCAGATTTATTCGATGTTTCACAATGCAGATCTTTCTTTTGGGACAGTCAAAGATGAAAATGGAGATGAGGTAACTCTTTCTATCGGAAGATTTGTTGCAATGGAAGAAAAAAACGACAGAAGAGTCAGAAAGGAAGCTTTTGAAGTTTTTTACCGTTCTTATGAGAATTTTAAAAATACGTTAGCGGCGGTGTTTGATGCAAATGTCCGCCAGGCAGTCTTTTTTGCGAGAGAACACCGATATCATTCTTCGATAGAATATTATCTGGATGGAAGTTCCATACCGGTCTCTGTATACGATCAGCTGATTAGGGTTATTGATGAAAAAATGCCGCTTATGTATCGCTATGTATCTCTGAGAAAAAAGATGTTACATTTGGATGAAATGCATATGTATGATGTCTATGTTCCGTTAGCGGCAAATGTACAAAGAGAATATACCTTTCAGGAAGCAAAACAGATTGTTTTAGAGGCATTAAAACCTCTTGGGGAAAAATATTGTGAGATTCTGAAAAAAGGAATGGAAAGCCGATGGATTGACATCTATGAAAATGAAGGAAAACGCACCGGTGCTTATTCGTGGGGAGCTTACGGAGTTCATCCGTACGTTTTGCTGAATTTTAACGGAAATCTGACCAATGTTTTTACTCTTGCCCATGAAATGGGACATGCGCTTCACTCTTATTTTTCCGATCAGGCACAGCCTTATCTGTATGCAGGATACAAAATTTTTGTCGCGGAAGTTGCCTCCACATGCAATGAAGCACTCTTGATTCATTATCTTTTAGAGAAATCAAAAGATCCGCAAGAGAGGATGTATCTTGTTAATTACTTTCTGGATAAGTTTAAAAGTACGATGTTTCGTCAGACGATGTTTGCAGAATTTGAGAAGATCACACATTCGGAAGTAGAAGCAGGAGAGACGATGACAGCGCAGCGTCTGTGTGAGATTTACTATGATCTGAACAAAAAGTATTTTGGAGACGCGATGATATCTGATCCGGAAATTGCAATGGAATGGGCCAGAATACCGCATTTTTACACACCGTTTTATGTGTATCAATATGCAACCGGATTTTCAGCGGCGATTGCGATCAGTCAGAAGATTTTAAGACAGGAACCAAAAGCAGTAGAGAATTATCTTAAATTTTTAAGCAGTGGGGGGAGCATGGATCCGATTGATCTTTTGAAGATCTGTGATGTGGATATGACAACATCAAAACCGATAGAAGATGCCCTTGCGGTATTTGAGATGTATTTAGACGAACTGGAAAAAATGGCGTGATAGGAAAACGCATGAAAAGAATAAAAAATGGAGAGACTACCTCTATAAAATAAGGAGGTAGTTTTTCTATGTATCAATATATCGCAATCGTCGACGTAATCGGAAGAGAAATTTTAGATTCCAGAGGAAATCCGACTTTAGAAGTGGAAGTTATGGCAGAAGGTGGAGCAGTCGGAAGAGCAGCAGTACCTTCAGGAGCATCGACAGGAACGTTTGAAGCAGTAGAATTAAGGGATGGAGAAAAAGAATATCATGGACTTGGCGTCAAAAAGGCAGTGCATCATGTCAACGCTGTTCTTGCGGACGCAATTATCGGAGAAAATGTACTCAATCAAGAAGGAATCGACCGGATTTTAATCCGCAGAGACGGAACGCAGCAAAAAGAAAATCTTGGGGCAAACGCAATTTTAGGAGTTTCTATGGCGGTGGCGGCTACAGCAGCAAAAGCGCTCAATATTTCGCTGTTTCGATACTTAGGAGGAATTCAGGGAAAACGGCTTCCCGTACCTATGATGAACATTTTAAACGGAGGATGTCATGCAGATAATACAGTAGATTTGCAGGAATTTATGATTATGCCATCAGGTGCTTGCTGTTTCTCAAAGGGACTTCAGATGTGTGCAGAAGTTTACCATACCTTGAAAAAGATTTTAAAAGAGCAGGGACTGTCAACTGGTGTTGGAGATGAAGGCGGATTTGCCCCAAATCTCTCCGATGCAAAAGAAGTATTAAATTTGATGGTAAAAGCAGTAAAAGAAAGCGGATATCAACCGGGAGAAGATATTGTGTTTGCTTTGGATGCCGCTGCAAGTGAGCTGTATGATGAAAACAGCAGACGATATCAGTTTCCGGGTGAGAGTAAGATGAAAGGAAAAGAAGTAAGCAGAAATGCAGAAGAAATGATTGACTACTATGAAGAGCTGATTGAAGAATTTCCGATTGCTTCGATTGAAGACGGGCTGTGGGAAGAAGACTGGAAGGGATGGCAGAAAATGACGGCACGGATCGGAGGAAAAGTGCAGCTGGTAGGAGATGACTTATTTGTTACAAATAAAAAACGGTTAGAAAAAGGAATTATGACAGGAGCAGGAAATGCAATTTTAATTAAGGTAAATCAGATTGGAACGCTGACGGAATCTCTAGAGGCAATTGAGCTGGCAAAGCAATCAGGATACCGTACTGTCATTTCTCATCGATCAGGTGAGACAGAAGATACTTTTATTGCTGATCTTGCCGTTGCAGTTGGAGCAGGGCAGATTAAGACAGGGGCCCCGGCCAGAAGCGAGCGCGTCGCAAAATATAATCAGCTCTTAAGAATCGAAGAGGAACTAGGAGAAGGAGCCTGCTATAAAAATCCATTTCTATAAAGACAAACCAATAGGGAAAGAAAAATGAAAAACGCCGAAAATATCAGTTGAAAAAACGAATTGTCTATGATAAACTAGACAATGTATGATATAGGAGGTGTGACCGTGGCAGTTTTAAGAACGATTATAACAGTGATCTTTGGACTTGTTTGTCTTGCGATAACCGTGTTAATTTTAATGCAGGAAGGAAAACAAAATGGACTGGGTTCCTTAGGCGGAGGATCAACGGAGACGTATTGGGCAAAAAATAAAGGACGCTCTGCAGAAGGATTTGCTTTAAAAGCTACGAGAATATTAGCTTTTGTCTTTATAATACTGGCAATTGTATTAAATATTAACTTTTAAAGAAAATGCAGAAAGATTTTTAACTTTCTATGGAAACCAAAAGAAGACGGGCTGTTGCAAATGTCATATATTTCTTGAAGTCGACAGGCTTTTCAAATCTTTTCTTGTTATCCTAATAAAAGGATAACAAGAAAAGAAGAAAGCAGTATGTAAGGAATTGATCGTTTGCAGCAGCCCGTTTTGCCGTAATTACGGGCAGAGAAAAGCTCCTGAAAGTAGGGGGAAAAGAAATAAAAGGACGGAAGAACAGATGAACATAGAATTATTGCAGAAAAGAAAAGAAGTAGTATATCAGCTGATATGTGATAAACAGTATGTGCCTATGAAAATCAAGGAACTTGCGATTCTTTTGCAGGTGACAAAAGAGATGCGGTCGGAATTGGAATATGTACTGGAAGAATTAATATCAGAAGGAAAAATAGAGGTCACGAAAAGAGGAAAATATAAAAAAAGAGAAAAAGAGGTTTGCAGAGGAACTTTTATCGGACATCCAAAAGGATTTGGCTTTGTAGAGATAGAAGGACAAGAAGAAGATCTTTTTATTTCGGAAGAAAATATGATGGGTGCACTGCATCAGGATATGGTAGAGGCAGAAGTGCTGCCAGAGAAGACAGGAAAACGAAGAGAAGGAAAAGTGATAAAAATTCTTTCTCACGGCATTACAGAAATTGTCGGAACATATGAAAAAAGTAAAAATTTTGGATTTGTAGTTCCAGACAATCAGAGATTTCAAAAAGATATTTTTATTCTTCCTGAAAATTCTCAAGGTGCTGTAGATGGACATAAAGTGGTTGTGGAAATTACAAACTACGGAGGAAAGGGAAAAAAACCAGAGGGAAAAGTAAAAGAGATTATCGGTCACATTCATGATCCTGGGACGGATATTACCTCGATTGTGTATGCCCATGAAATACCGGTGGAATTTCCGGAAAAAGTACTTCTTCAAGCGCAGAGGACGCCAGATGAAGTTTTGGATGCTGATCGTGAATTTCGAAAAGATTTAAGAGATTGGATGATTGTGACGATCGATGGGGAAGACGCGAAAGATTTAGATGATGGAGTTTCTCTGACAAAAGAAGGAAATCGATATAAATTGGGAGTTCATATCGCAGATGTCACGAATTATGTACAGGAGAACAGTGCGTTGGATCGAGAAGCATTGAAAAGAGGAACAAGTGTCTATCTTACAGATCGTGTGATTCCAATGCTGCCTCATAAGCTTTCAAACGGAATCTGTTCACTCAATGAAGGAAAAGACAGACTTGCATTAAGCTGCCTGATGGATATCGATGAAAAAGGAAATGTGATTGGTCATCAAATCTGTCAGACAGTTATTCGAGTGAAAAAACGTATGACATATACAAGCGTAAATAAAATATTGGAAGAGTGTGAAGAACAAGAGATACAAAAATACGAAGATTTCGTTCCTATGCTGCAAGATATGGCAGAACTGGCGGGAATCTTAAGAAAGAAGAGAAGACAAAGAGGATCCATTGATTTTGACTTCCCTGAGACAAAAATAAGTTTAGATGAGAAGGGCAGACCGGTTGCAATCGGTCCATACGAGCGTAATACGGCTACAAAGCTGATTGAAGATTTTATGCTGATTGCGAATGAGACGGTGGCAGAAGACTATTTTTGGCAGGAAGTGCCGTTTTTATATCGAACGCATGAAAATCCAGATCCTGAAAGAATTCAGAAGCTTTCGAGATTTATTCAAAATTTTGGATACTCAATTAAAAATACAAAAGAGGAAATTCATCCTAAAGAACTTCAGAAACTGTTAGCAAAGATAGAAGATTCGCCAGAAGAAGATCTGATCAGCCGACTGACGTTGAGATCTTTAAAACAGGCAAAATATACAGTGGAATGTACCGGACATTTTGGTCTTGCCGCAAAGTATTACTGCCATTTTACTTCGCCGATCAGACGATATCCTGATTTGCAGATTCATAGAATTATCAAAGAGAGTCTTAGGGGGAAACTCAATGAACAAAGAATAGAACATTATGAAAGGATTCTTCCTGAAGTAGCGCAGCAGTGCAGCAGGCTGGAACGCAGAGCGGATGAGGCAGAACGTGAGACGGAAAAGATGAAAAAAGCACAGTATATGCAAGAGAGAATAGGAGAAATATACGAAGGTGTCATCTCGAGCATTACATCTTGGGGCGTCTATGTAGAACTTCCCAATACCATAGAAGGAATGATTCATGTTTCCAATATGTGGGATGATACGTATTACTACAGAGAAGAAACGATGGAAATGGTAGGGGCTGAATTTGGCAGAATCTATAGTCTGGGACAAAAAGTAACTGTCAAAGTAATCGGAGCAGACCCTGAGGCAAGAACCGTAGATTTTTGCTTTAGTATGTCATAGAGTTTCAGATTCCGGAAAAATTCGGAAATTTTAGCACAGAAAAGACAAGGAGGAGCGGTATGGGAACACAGTCTGTCAAGCTGATTGCAAACAATAAGAAAGCTTATCATGATTATTTTATTGAAGGGACGTATGAGTGCGGAATCTCACTTCATGGAACAGAAGTAAAATCTCTTCGTATGGGAAAATGCAGTGTTAAAGAATCCTTTATCCGAATTGAAAACGGAGAAGTGATGGTATATGGAATGCATATCAGTCCATATGAAAAAGGAAATATTTTTAATAAAGATCCCCTGCGTGTAAAAAAACTTTTGATGCATCGCTATGAGATTAACAAAATTTCGGGAAAGATTGCAGAGAAAGGGTATACGCTCGTGCCTCTGAAAGTCTATTTTAAGGGAAGTCTTGTAAAAGTGGAGATAGGACTTGCCAGAGGAAAAAAATTGTACGATAAACGGCAGGATATCGCCAAAAAAGATCAGAGAAGAGAAGCAGAAAAAGAATTTAAGGTAAGGAACCTGTATTCTTAAAGAGAATCAGATCAGGAAAAGCTAAAAAAGGCAGATTCGTTTTGCAGGAAAAATAGAGAAATGAGAGGAAAACTATGGTACCTAGAACAAAAGAAGAATTGAAAAAGATGGTAACTCAGACAACAGTAGAGACATACGAAGAATTAACGCCTCAATTGATTGTACTGCTAGATCAGACAAAGCATAATGAGAAACTGACAGAAGCACAGAAACAAGATGAAATTCTTCTTCATATGATGGGATATATTAAGTCTTGTACGAATGAGATTATTGTGGAAGTATTATCTGAAATTTTAGGACTGGATTGAAAATTTTTTATTAAAATATGCTTGCAATTTGACAGGAAGTATGCTATATTAATATTAGTAATTATTACTGTTATTAATATAAAGGAGGAAACTTATGGAGTTAAAAGGATCAAAAACAGAAGCAAATTTATGGGCGGCATTTGCAGGAGAAAGTCAGGCAAGAAATAAGTACACATATTATGCAAGCAGAGCAAGGAAAGATGGATATGTTCAGGTCGCAAAAATTTTTGAAGAAACAGCAGGAAATGAAAAGGAACATGCAAAAATCTGGTTTAAGTTACTGCACGACGGAATTCAGGACACTATGACAAACTTAAAAGATGCAGCAGCAGGAGAAAATTACGAATGGACAGATATGTACGCTACTTTTGCAAAAGAAGCGAGAGAAGAAGGATTTGACCACATTGCATATCTGTTTGAAGAAGTAGGAAAAATTGAAAAAGAACATGAAGAACGTTACAAGAAACTGTTAAAGAATATTGAAGAACATGCGGTCTTTTCAAAAGAAGGAGAAGTGGCATGGATTTGCAGTAACTGCGGACATATTCATTATGGACCGAATGCACCGGAAGTTTGTCCGGTTTGTGCACATCCGCAGGCATATTTTGAATTGCGTGCAGAAAATTATTAATAGAGTTATCATTTGCACAAAAAAGTGCCGATTCACAGAAATGTGAACGGCACTTTTTTGATGACCGCCGGTGTTCGACCTGCGGTTTATTAAGTGGAGCTGAGGGGAATCGAACCCCTGTCCGAAAGCCTATTCATTGCGGTATCTCCCATCACAGTCATTATTTTGACATTCCCTCTGTCAGACGTCTAATGACAAACTTCTGATTTTAGTAGCTTCATATTATCTTTTGCTCCAGCAAAGCTTAAGGAACAAAGTGCCTCACATCTTTGATGCCGGTGACTTAAGCTGTGAGTAACCTAAGACCGACAGCAGCCATTAGGCTGCGTACGCTAATTCTTCGTCTGCGTTTATATTTAAGTTTCCGGTTTACTGTGCGGTCCCGGCCCGCAGATGGCTGCCTCAACTGCAAAACCCCCGTCGAAACCAGTACAACCCCAAATAAGGCTTGCTTATGGTTTGCAGACTGTTTTTATAGTATAATAAAAAAAAAACAAGAAGTCAAGGGGATAGAAACAGATTAGAAAAAATTTGCAATAACGGGAATGGAAAAACAGGTAGCTTTACAAAATTTCATTTTTTAAAGTATAATGGCAACAGACCAAAAAAATAAAAAGTGAATAAGGAGAAAAAATGAAAAAAATTATTTTGGCGTCTGGATCCCCCAGAAGAAAAGAACTGATGACTCAGGCTGGAATTCCATTTACTGTAGAAGTCAGTGCGTGTGAAGAAAATATTACAAAAGAAAAACCGGAAGAAATTGTGCAGGAATTGTCAGAAAAAAAGGCGGCAGCAGTTGCTGAAAAAATGAAAGAAGAAGCTTTGGTGATAGGAGCAGATACAGTAGTGGTTTTGGAAGGGAAAATTATGGGAAAACCTAGAGATAAAACAGAAGCATTTCAAATGTTAACTCTTCTTCAAGGAAACATTCATCAGGTGTGGACAGGCGTGAGTATTTTAGACAGACAAGCAGACGGAACTGTGAAAAAGGAAAGTTTTGCACAGAAGACGGAAGTAGAAATGTATCCGATGGAGGAAGAAGAGATTTGGAATTACATTGAAACAGGAGAGCCGATGGATAAGGCAGGTGCTTATGGAATTCAGGGAAAAGCACTTGTATTTATAAAAAAAATTCAGGGAGATTATTATAATGTAGTAGGACTTCCAATTGCAGAACTGTATCAGAGACTAAAAATACGGCTTCGATAATCTGAAATTTTTCCTGAATGGTAGATTTATTTGAAAAATTGGCAAAACAAATAGAAAGAGATGTGTTATAATGAATAAAATTAAAAAAATATATTTCTGACAAAAGAAATATAAAGCGGATAGAAAAGAGGATTCTTAACATGCGCTTTTGCTAGGAGAGAAAAACATGAAGTTTGAAAATCTTTGCATCAAATGTATGAATGAAAAGGAATCACCTGATCAGCTATGTCCTTACTGCGGTTTTGATCCTTTTTCTTATCGCCCTGCACCGCATCATCTTCCCACTTATACTGTTTTACACAGAAGATATTTGCTGGGAATTGTTTTAGGGGAAGGCGGATTTGGAATCACCTACATTGGAATGGATATGGGACTTCAAATCCCTGTGGCAATTAAAGAATACTATCCAAACGGCACTGCTTTTCGGGAAAAAAGCGGTTCTTACCTGGTCTATACGGGAGATGCCGATTGGGAAGAGTTCCAAAAGGGAAGAGAGCGTTTCCTTGAAGAAGCACGTACTTTGGCAAAATTTCAGGGTCTTCCGGGAATTGTAGAAGTCAAAGACTTCTTTGAAGAAAATGATACGGCATATATTGTGATGGAGTATCTTCCTGGTATCACATTAAAGAAATATTTGAAAAAAAGAGGCAGACTCAGTGTGGAAGAGACTCTTTCTATGATGCTTCCGTTGATTGATGCTTTAAAAGAGGTACATAAAAAAGGAGTAATCCATCGCGATATCAGTCCGGACAATATTATGCTGATGAAAGATGGCAGAAGAAAGCTGCTCGATTTTGGAGGAGCCAGAGAGATGAGTCCGGATGGAGGAAGAAGCCTTTCCATTTTGTTAAAGCCAGGATATGCTCCCGAAGAGCAGTATCGCAGCAGAGGAAAGCAAGGACCGTGGACCGATGTCTATGCGCTGTGTGCTACGATCTATCGCTGCATTACCGGAGAAGTGCCAATAGAGGCACTGGAGCGATGCCAGGAGGATCATCTGGAAAAACCGCACAACCTTGGGGTAAAGATTTCTAAAGGAAAAGAAGCGGCTTTGATGCATGGCATGGAAGTCTATGCGAAAGATCGTTTTCAATCAATGGAGGCACTGGAGGAAGCATTATATCGAACAGACTTGTATTTAGAAAGCGGAGAACAGACCAGACAGAAAAAAAGAAAACAGATGGAGCAAGAATTCTATCCGGATTTAAAAAAGGGGAGAATACGCTATGTGGCATCGGGGATTATTTTAATTTTTTCACTGCTTTGTTTTTTAGTCGCGGGTCTGCTTTTTATAAGAGATACCATACTGGAGGAAGAAGGAATTTATCAAAACGATACAGAAAATACAGAGATAGAAAACGGACAGACAGAGAGAAGACCGGTTGTGACAGATCCGCAGTATCTGATAGAAACACCGGTTGAGGCGCAGGAGATAGAGACTGAGGAAATACAGGATTTGGTCTCGACTTATCAGGTGATTGTCGGAGACTATACGTGGGAAGAGGCAAGAGAATACTGCGAGCAGCACGGCGGACATCTGGCAACGATTACAACAGAGGAAGAACAAGAAGAAATAGAAAGTATCCTCTATTTATACATAAGACAAAATGAAAGTAATTTATATGCAGTATGGCTTGGAGCGGAAAGTACACAAGAAGACGGAGAATTTCAATGGATCACGGGTGAAAATTTTTCATCTTATCAAAAATGGGCCTTGGGAGAGCCAAATAATGAAGATGGAACAGAGCATTATCTGATTATGTACAATCTCAGTTCAGAGGAAACTAAGTGGTTTTGGAATGACGCTCCGAATGATGTATCTGAATATTATTCGGGGCATATAGGATTTATTATGGAAAACGGGTAAGGGAGAGAATACGGAACGTATGATGACGTATGCAATGTTAAGCAGACAAGGAAAGAGAGAAAATAATGAAGACAGTGTTCGGATGAAGGAAAAAAAAGAGGCAAGTGTCTTTTTGCTTGCCGATGGTTTAGGAGGACATGGAGCAGGAGAAATTGCTTCAGACAAAACAACTTCATATGGAATTCATCTGTTTGAATCGGTAGATTCTTATGAAAGATATCTAAAAGATCTATTTGAAAATGGACAGAAACGTCTGCTCAACATGCAAAGAGAGCAGCATGCTTTAGAACAGATGAAAACAACGTTAGTAACACTTTTGATTGATGGAAGAGATGCCGAATGGGGACATATCGGTGATTCCAGACTATATTTTTTTGTGGGAGGACATATCAGGCAAAGGACCTTGGATCATAGTGTTCCTCAAATGCTTGTCAAAAGTGGAGAAATTTCAGAAAATGATATCCGGACACATCCGGATCGAAATAGACTGTTACGAGTAATGGGAAGTGAATGGAACCGAAATTCGTATGAGCTTTCGAGGAGAATTACTCTGACAAAGGATGTTTCTTTTTTGCTTTGCAGCGATGGGTTTTGGGAATACATTGTAGAAGAATGGATGGAGAATACGCTGCAAAATGCAAAAAGTGTGGCACATTGGCTCAATATGATGGAGCGAATTGTGGTGGAAAATGGACGAGGGAGGTATATGGACAATTTTTCGGCAATTGGAGTCTGGATTCGATAGAGATGATGTAATTATGATGGAAAGCAATAGAAAAGGGGAGATGAGATCATGATAAAATGTATGGGTTGTATGGAAGAATATTCAGAAAAGAAGCAGGAATGCCCTTATTGCGGATACCCGCAAGAGATAAAAAATATCAATCCATCTTATCAGACACCAGGAACGATATTGTCCGAACGATATATGATCGGAAGAGCCTTCCATCAAGATTCCATAGGAATCAGTTACCTCGGATGGGATAATCTGATAGAAAAAAAGATTGTGATCAAGGAATATTTTCCGGAGAACATTGCATTTCGCATTGACGGAAGAGAAATTGTCAGTGAGCCAAAGTGGGAAAAATTATATGAAACCGGTAAAAAAGCCTTTTTTGAGGAAACTCAAAATTGGGGACAGCTTGGAAAATTTCATGGGATAGCAAATGTCTATGATCAGATGATGCAGTATGGAACGGCATACTATGTAAGAGAGTGGGTACCAGGAAGAACGATCAGAGAGATTGTAGAACGGGAAAATCCTGTGATTTTTGGTCAAGCAAGGAGCTGGATGAGACAATTAATCCAGATTTTGCTGGAACTGCAGCAAGCAGGAAGAGCGCACGGCAATCTTTCTATCGATAACATAGTAGTGACAGACGAGGAGATAAAACTTATAAATTTTGGAATGCGTGTCAATGACAGTAAGGCAAGAGGGAAATTATTTGAGGAAAATCCGTACATTCCGCGAGAAATATATGAAGATACGGAACTATTCTGGCAAAAAGCAGATGTGTATGCGGCGGCAGCAGTCTTTTATCGGATGGTAACTGGAGAAATGCCGCATTTCCAAGAAAAAAGGATAAGAAAAGAAAAAATAAAAGCACCGGCAGAACTGGGAGTTTGGGTACATCCTGAAACAGAAAAAGGATTGATGGCTATTTTAAACGGCGATCCAAAAAGAAAAGAGATAAATTTAAAAAAACTAGAACAGATTGTTTGGACAGCCAATCAAGGAATGAGAGAGAAAAACAGAAAAAGAGAAGAGAGCAGAAACTATTTTTTGCCAGTATTCGTTGGAATAGAAGGGGTGATCGTTGTAATATTGGCAATTATTTTAATCTTGGTGTGGTAAAAAAAGAGAGGAGATAAAAAATGAAGAAAAGTAACAGAAAACAGCTGACTTATCAGATTGTGTTAATTTTTTGCTTTTTTTTAGCGGCAGGATGTATTTTCTTACCATTTATAGATATTTCAGTTCCTGTAATCGGCTTAACATATCAAAAATCGGGGCTCCATATCTTGGAATATCTGTTTCAGATTGACAATGATATGCAGATTTTATTGTCACTTGTAGAAAACGGAAACTATTATGCAATGCTGTATCAGATTTTTCAGGGACTGCTGATTTTTTTAGTGGTTTTGGAAATTGGATCAGCAATTGTTGTTTCAGCCGTTTATGGAAAAAAGGTAAAAACAGTGGCGATTGTCTGCTGCGTTTTAGAACTGATTGCAGATGCAGCAATTTTAGGAATTGTCTGGATGTTTTTAAGAGGATTTCCGGAAAACATTATCTCAAATTTAATCACAATTTCAGTAGAGAAAATTATAGGATATGGTCTATATGCAAATTTAGGGGTCCATGTATTGACCTTAATTCTTGCTCTGATTCCGGTATTTCATAAAAATATTTTTGATGACCGACAGTCAAAGAACAGAAGAAAACAGGCAGATGAGAGAAAGACAAGAAAAGAATACAGAGCAGAACAAAGAAAAGGATATCCGGTTGCCGGAGAAATTATAGGAGAGACAGGAGAATGTGCTTCTGCAAAGTTTTCTTTTGCCCATACTCCAGAGATTATTATAGGAAGAGATCCGGAACTTTGTAATATTCGTTTGGATCATCCGGAAGTGGGACAAGTCCATTGTGTAGTACGCTTTAACAGGCAGACCGGTAAGTTTTTTATTATGGATTATTCTCAGAGCGGAGTTTATCTAAATGGAAAAATAAGACTTCCAAAAGAGACGTGGAGCAATGTTGGAAGCAGGGCAGTATTTAGAATTGGAAATACAGACAATATTTTCCGGCTGCAATAATAAAAAAACGTAAGATAATGAGAAAAGAGGGAAAGCAGGTGTAAAACCAGATCATGGATAGCATGAAACAGGAAGAGAAAAAGAAGGTCTGTATTTGCTGCACGGTAAAAAAAGGAGAGATAGAAGAGGCACAAAAAGAAATATGGCGTGAAAAATTAGAGAAAGACAGGCAAATTTTAGAACAGGACATAGCTTTAAAGAACAGAGAGTTTCAGGCGAAAGCATCAAACTTTCCTGAAAATGGATGGGAAAAAGAGAAAGATCCATATGTCTCCGAACCGAGATGGGAATCTGAAAATAAAATGAGACGATCTGGAGATAAAAGCAGCAAGAGATTTCTTTGGATTTTGGTTTTCATTTTTATCGCAGCCTTAGCAGTAATATTGGGGGTTGTTTTTTTTAGAGGACAAGGAGAAACAGAAGACAACGGCGAAACGATACAGACAGAACAACAGAATAATGAAGAGGAAAACCAGGAGATGATTCAAGAGACGCAGGAAGAAACAGAAGAAGAGACAGAAGAGGAAACACAGCAAGAATCACCGGTAGTCCACATTACCTATCCATCTGTCATAGAAGATGGAACGTCAGAGACAGAGACACAAGACAGAATCATTGATATGGAAACATCGGCATGGGATTAAGAAAAAGCGTACCGCATAAAAAACATGCTATTCTAAAAAAGCAAATGTAAAAATACAAAAAGAGAAAGAAGATAGAGAAAATGAAGAAAAAGATATTATGGATACTATCTGTCTTGCTGTTGCTGCTGATTTTAGGAGAAACAGGAATACTGTTTCGGAAAATATCGAAGGAAAGTCAAGATCGCAGTACAAATTTAAGTGCAACGACAGAAAATATCAATGCTGATACAGCTGCATTGCCTGCAGCTGTAAATACAGATACAGAAAAAGAAACTCAAAGTGAACGCAACTTATCCACAGAAACGGACACAGAAGAGGAGACACAACAAAGTGAAACGGTAACAGAGATGGAGACTAAGCAGCAGGAAACGGCACAGAGTCAGATGACACAGCTTTTGGAAGAAAAAATCAGTACTTATGATGGAATCTGGTCGGTTGCTTTAAAAACAAAAGGAATGAAAGTGCAAGAAACCTGTGATATTTACTCTTCCTCTCATGGAAGAATGATGAAGTCGGCAAGCCTGATAAAACTGTTTGTAATGGAGAAAATTTATGAACAGATCGGACAAAATAATCTTCAGGAGGATCAGATGGGAAGTTTGATTCAGTCTATGATTACGGTCAGTGATAATACAGCATGCAATACGTTAGTTACAGATTTTCTGGGACAGGGAAATGCACAAGAGGGCATGGCACAGGTGACAAGATATGCGCAGCAGCAAGGATATTCCGATACTTCGATGGGAAGACTTATGCTGTCATATCAGACGGAAGGAGATAATTATACATCGGCACGGGACTGTGTCAGTTTACTTGAGAAGATTTATCATAAGACTTGTGTGAATGCCGAGGCGTCTGAAAAAATGCTTTCTTTCTTGAAAAATCAGGAGAGAAGAAATAAAATTCCATTCGGACTGCAGACTCGTCTGACCGGAGCCCAAGAGTGGGTTGCAAATAAGACAGGAGAGATTGCACAGGCGGAAGTTCCTGAAAAAGGAATGGTAGAAGGAGATGCAGCCATCGTTCATACATCTTTTGGAGACTATATTCTATGTATTTTGGTGAATGATATGAACAGCAATACGCAGACGCAGGCAGATATTCAGGAATTGTCCGGATGGATTTATGATTATCTTGCGGCAGAAAACACATAAGCAAAGGAGAACAAAAGAAAGAAATGCTGGAAGTAAAAAGTAAAGCCACTTTTTTGGAACAGTCAAATAAAATGGATGTTCCCGAACAGTTTTTAGAACAGATGCAGCAATATCAGGAAATGATGATGATGTATCGATGCGCCATTCGGGAAGTACAGACAAAGCTGGAAATTTTGAATGATGCGATGTCTGTAAGGTATCAGAGAAATCCGATTAACTTTATAAAATCAAGAGTCAAATCTCCAGTCAGTATTATGAACAAACTGGAAAGAAAAGGCTTGGAAACTACGCTGGAATCGATTGAAGAAAATTTAAATGATGTGGCAGGAATCCGAGTAGTCTGTCACTTTGTGGATGATATTTATGACGTGGCACAGATGCTGGCAAGACAGGATGATCTGAAAGTACTGGAGGTCAAAGATTATATAAAGAATCCAAAACCAAATGGTTACAGAAGCTATCATATGATTGTAGAGATTCCGGTCTTTTTGCCCAAAATAAAAAAACCAATGAGAGTAGAAGTACAGATTCGCACAATTGCCATGGATTTTTGGGCAAGTCTTGATCACCAGCTTAGATACAAGAAAGATATTGAGAATCCAGAAGAAATATCAAGAGAATTAAAAGCATGCGCAGAAGTGATTTCTTCCACAGATTATCAGATGCAGGAAATTCGAAAAAAGATTGAGAAAATCACAAAAGATTCATAATTAGCGAGTATACTGTCTGCAAAAATGGAGGAATGAACGATGGACAAATTAAAAATATTAGTAGTAGATGATGAGAGCAGAATGAGAAAACTGGTAAAAGATTTTCTCGTAAAGAAAGATTTTCAGGTGGTGGAAGCAGAAAATGGAGCAGATGCTGTTGATATCTTTTTTTCCACAAAAGATATCGCTTTAATTATTTTAGATGTTATGATGCCTAAAATGGACGGCTGGGAAGTATGCAGAACGATCCGGGAACATTCAAAAGTTCCGATTATTATGCTGACAGCAAAGGGCGATGAAAGAGATGAACTGTTGGGATTTGAACTGGGAGTTGATGAATATATTTCAAAACCTTTCAGTCCTAAAATTTTAGTGGCACGTGTAGAGGCAATTTTGCGAAGAACAAGCGGAATGGCAAAAGAAGACGTGATTCACGCAGGTGCAATTGAAATTAATAAGGCAGCGCATATGGTACTGATTGACGGAAAGCCGATAGATTTAAGCTTTAAAGAGTTTGAACTTTTAACTTATTTTGCAGAAAATCAAAATATAGCTCTTTCGAGAGAAAAAATTCTCAATAGTGTCTGGAATTATGATTACTTTGGCGATGCCAGAACGATTGACACCCATGTCAAAAAACTCAGAAGTAAATTAGGCGATAAGGGGGATTATATCAAGACAATCTGGGGCATGGGGTATAAATTTGAGGTGGTTTAAAATGAAAATTTTGCAGTATTTAAAAAACAGCAAAATAACAGAAGCTCATACAAAAAAATCCCGAATCAGAGAAGGAGAATACTTTAAGAAAAAGCAAAAGGTGCGCAGATATTCGATAAAAAAAGAATTAAGTTTTACATTTATTTTGATGATAGCAATCGTCTTAATATCGAATTGGGTGCTAAATAATTTGTTTCTGGAAAAATATTATATTTTAAAGAAACAAAATGTATTGGTCAGCACATATGAACAATTAAATGAAATTGTGACCGAATATGGACTCAATGCTAATGTTGTCAACGAAAACATGGATAATGTATTTGGATCGGAAAATATTTCTTTGCTTGTGCTGAAACAGGACTTTACAATTGGACTTTATACGAATAATATTGATACAAAATTAATGGCCGGAAGACTATATGGATATCTGACAGATATGGACAGGAGCGAAATAACGGTAATTCAAGAAAGCGATCATTATACGCTCCAAAGAAATATGGATTTAGAATCTCAGCAAGAATATTTGGAAATCTGGGGAATTTTAGATAATATGGATGCATTTTTAATGAGAGTTCCTTTAGAGAGTATTCGGTCTAATGTAAAAATATCAAATGAATTTCTGGCCTATATCAGTGTAATAGTGGTTTTGCTGAGTATTTTTATATTTTCTTGGGTTTCGAAAAAGATTACAAAACCAATTATGGAGCTTACGGAATTATCAAAAAGAATGGCGGAATTAGACTTTGATGCGAAATATTCCAGCGGCGGAAACAATGAGATCGGATTGCTGGGAGAACATTTCAATAAAATGTCAGAGACACTTGAAATGACGATTTCAGAGCTGAAAACGGCAAATAATCAATTGCAAAAAGACATCGAGCAAAAAACACAGGTAGATGAAATGAGAAAAGAATTTTTATCCAATGTTTCTCATGAACTGAAAACACCAATCGCATTAATTCAAGGATATGCCGAAGGACTTCAGGAATGTATCAATGATGATGAAGAAAGCCGAGATTTTTACTGTAATGTTATTATCGATGAAGCCGGTAAAATGAACAAAATGGTAAAAAAACTTCTGACATTGAATCAATTGGAGTTTGGAAATGAAAAAGTAGTAATGGAGAGATTCGATTTGGCGGCTTTGATCCGGGGAGTTGTGCAGTCGGCTGACATTTTGGCACAGCAAAAAGAAGCAAAAATCCGTTTTCGGCAGACTGCGCCTGTCCATGTATGGGCAGATGAATTTAAAGTAGAAGAAGTTGTCACAAACTATATCAGCAATGCTTTAAATCATGTCAGCGGCGAAAAAATTATTGACGTGAAGATTAAAATAAAAGAAGATGGGAAGGTCAGAACTTCTGTTTTTAACACAGGCGAGCCGATACCGGAGGAAGACCTTGAAAATATCTGGATCAAATTTTATAAAGTGGATAAGGCAAGAACACGCGAATATGGCGGAAGCGGAATCGGACTTTCTATTGTAAAGGCTATCATGGATTCGTTCCATCAAAAATGCGGTGTTATTAATTATGAAAACGGAGTAGAATTTTGGTTTGAACTAGATGGAGGTCCAGAGTCAGGAGGCGTCAGACTGGATGAATAAAGAGGAAATTATATGTAGCTGTAATGGGGTTACAGTAGGTCAGATTGAGAAGGCCGTACGTTTAGGAGACTGCACTTTTGAAGATGTAAAAGAGCGGTTAAAAGTAGGCAGGCAATGTACGAAATGCAAAGATCTTGTTTCTCTTTATATAGAGAATTTTAGAGAACGGATAGAAAAATGACAAGATAGTTTTTCCGATAGTAGGAAAAATCAAAAAGGCTCTGAAAAATAGAGAAAAGTAATCTGTTTTTTGGTGCCTTTAATTTAGAAAAAAATAACTTGACATTTAGAGAGAACAGGTGTATGATAACTAACGTTGTTCAAGAAATGTTTTAAATGAATAAAAAATTCAAAAAGTTTTAAAAAATAAAAAAATATCTTGACAATAGAAAAAAGAAATGATATACTTCAAAAGTCGTAAAAAACGACAGACGGTTTGAAAAGAAAAATAAAAAAAGATTGACAAACCAAAAAGAGTATGATAAAAT
>CALWCS010000068.1 GCA_944376425.1 uncultured Lachnospiraceae bacterium
CCCCGCCAACATGCCGTTGGCACTGTTTGAACAGATGGGAAGTACATGTGAGGGGTGGAAAGAGCCTTCTTCCAGAGAACTACTCTGTACAAATGAGGAGCTGAAACTGAGCTTTTTCCTCTCAAAAGGACCCGATGTTCCGACGTACGTGGAATATGGAGCGGCAGATATCGGAATTGTCGGAAAAGATACGATTTTAGAAGAACAGAGAAACTTGTATGAAGTCTTAGATCTTGGATACGGAAAATGCAGAATGTGCGTATGCGGACCTGCCTCAGCGAAAGAATTGCTAAAACATCAGGAGCTGATCCGCGTAGCAACAAAATATCCCAATATTGCGAAAGACTATTTTTACAATAAAAAACATCAGACAGTAGAGATTATCAAACTAAATGGCTCCATTGAACTTGCCCCGATTGTCGGATTGTCGGAAGTGATTGTAGATATTGTAGAGACAGGATCGACACTTCGGGAAAATGGATTGGAAGTCTTAGAAGAAGTATGTCCGTTATCAGCCAGAGTAGTAGTCAACCAAGTCAGCATGAAAATGGAGAATGAGCGGATTACAAATATTTTAAATGATCTAAAGCGTGTGCTGTCTTAAAAAGAAGGAGTGATCATATGAGAATCGTAGAACTGACAGAAGAGACAAGAAAAGACCTGTTAGATCATCTCTTAAAGAGAAGTCCGAATAACTATGGAAAGTTTGAGGCAAGTGTGCAGGAAATTATAAACAGCGTCAAAGAAAAAAAAGATGAGGCTATTTTTTCGTACACAGAACAATTTGACAAAGTCAAAATTACAAAAGAAACAATTGCAGTGACAGAAGAAGAGATCAAAGAAGCTTATGAAAAAGTGGATCCTTCTTTGATAGAAGTCATAAAAAAAGCATTAGTCAATATTCGCGCTTATCATGAAAAACAGCGCCGCTACAGCTGGTTTGACAGCCAGCCAAACGGTACAATGTTAGGACAGAAAGTGACCCCGCTAAAAAGAGTCGGTGTATATGTGCCGGGAGGAAAAGCAGTATATCCTTCTTCCGTGCTGATGAACATTGTTCCTGCAAAAGTGGCAGGCGTGGAGCAGGTGATTATGACAACACCGCCTGGAAAAGACGGAAAAGTAAATCCTTCTACTCTTGTCGCAGCAAAAGAATCAGGTGTGGATGCCGTTTACAAAGTAGGAGGAGCTCAGGCAATTGCGGCGCTTGCCTTTGGAACAGAAAGTATTCCGAAAGTGGACAAAATTGTAGGACCGGGAAATATCTATGTGGCGCTGGCAAAAAAAGCCGTCTATGGATATACAAGCATTGACTCAATTGCAGGACCAAGTGAAATTCTGGTACTCGCAGACGAGACCGCAACGCCAAAATATGTGGCAGCAGATCTTTTGTCTCAGGCAGAGCACGATGAGATGGCTTCTGCAATTTTGATTACGACAAGCAGAGAACTTGCACAGCAAGTCTTAAAAGAAATAGAAGAATTTTTAAAAGTTCTTTCCAGAAGAGAGATCATAGAGAAATCTCTTGACCAATACGGATTTATTTTGGTAGCAGAAACTATGGAAGAGGCAATTTTGGCAGCCAATGAGATCGCCTCAGAACATCTGGAAATTGTAACAAAAAATCCGTTTGAAGTGATGACGAAAATCCAAAATGCCGGAGCAATTTTTATCGGAGAATACAGCAGCGAGCCTCTTGGAGACTATTTTGCAGGACCAAATCATGTACTGCCGACAAATGGAACGGCAAAATTTTTCTCACCGCTTAGCGTTGATGATTTTATCAAAAAATCAAGTTTGATTTATTACTCCAAAGAGGCATTAAAAGACGTCCATAAAGACATTATCCAGTTTGCGAAAGCAGAACAGCTGACGGCACATGCAAATTCAATTCAAGTGCGTTTTTTGAAGGACTAAAGGGGTGGAAAAATGGGAAGAACAGCAAAAATCTGCCGTAAGACAAAAGAAACAGACATTTGTATCAGCATCGATCTGGACGGAAGAGGAAATGCCGATATCAAGACAGGAATCGGATTTTTTGATCATATGCTGGAAGGATTTGCACGTCATGGCCTGTTTGATCTTTCGATCCGTGTGGAAGGAGATCTCCATGTGGATTCTCACCATACGATAGAGGACACAGGGATTGTACTGGGAACGGCAATCAAAGAGGCACTTGGAGAAAAGAAAGGAATCCGCAGATATGGAGATCAGATTTTGCCGATGGACGAAGTGCTGGTACTTGCTGCGATTGATCTGTGCGGACGCCCGTATCTTTCGTTTGATGCAGAATTTACAGCAGATCGTCTAGGAGAGATGGATACTGAGATGGCAAGAGAGTTTTTTTATGCCCTCTCATATAGCGCGATGATGAACCTGCATTTAAAGGTAATGACGCCTGGAAATAATCATCATATGATGGAAGCGTTATTTAAAGCGTTTGCAAAAGCGCTGGATGAGGCAGTGTCGTACGATTCGCGCATTGAAAATGTGCTTTCCACAAAGGGAAGCCTGTAAAGAAAGGGGAAAATACCGTGCAGAAGAAATTAGTGCCGTATTTATTGCTCAAAGACGGAGTGGCAGTGACAGGATTTGATGCAAAAGAAAAGATAGGAGACGGTGATCCGTGCAAAATTGCAAAAAATTACAGTGATCAAGGTGCAGATGAAATTCTGATTTTCGATCTTTCAAAAGAAGAGGCACAACAGGAACAGTCTCTTGGAATCATAAAAGAAATCTCCAGAATTGTGGACGTTCCTTTAATAGGGGGCGGAAATATTAAGCGGATGGAAGAGGTGAAAAAGCTGATTTATGCCGGATGCCGCAAAGTATTTTTAAACTATGACAAAGAGAGCAATATAGAACTGACCGAGGAGGTTTCAAAAAGATTTGGAAAAGAAAAAATTGCAGTCTGTGTCAAAAACTGGGAAACAATTTTAAAACAGCAGCAAAGGATACAGGAATTTGCATGTGAAATTGTATTTCTCGTGACAGAAGGAAAATTTAAGATGCAAGAAAGTACGATTCCTATCCTGCCTGTTCTGATGACAGAAGAAGGGGCAAAGAAAATCAATGAACTTTTAAAGAACGAACCTATTTCCGGAATCAGTATGAAAGCCATATCAATGGAAGATACGGACTTTATGGATTTAAAATATGAGGCAAAAAAAGCGGGAATCTGTGTCAACACATTTGAGAGCAATATGAAATTTGAAGAATTTAAATTAAATGCAGACGGTTTGATTCCAGTAATTGTGCAAGATTATAAGACAGAAGAAGTTTTAATGATGGCTTATATGAATCAGGAATCATTTGAAATGACGATTCGGACAGGAAAGATGACGTATTTTAGCAGAAGCAGACAGGAACTGTGGATTAAGGGGATGACGAGCGGACATTTTCAGTATGTGAAAGAGCTGCGGATTGACTGCGATCAAGATACCATTCTTGCAAAAGTAGCACAGGTAGGAGCAGCATGTCACACTGGAAACCGAAGCTGCTTCTACCGCGAACTGGTCAAAAGAGAATACCACGAGACAAATCCTATGAAAGTATTAGAAGCCGTTTACGGCGTGATCGAAGATCGGAAAAAACATCCAAAAGAGGGATCTTATACGAATTATCTTTTTGAAAAAGGAATTGATAAGATCTTAAAAAAAGTCGGTGAGGAAGCAACTGAAATTGTGATTGCGGCAAAAAACCCAAATCCAGAAGAGATCAAGTATGAGATTTCCGACTTCTTATATCATGTGATGGTTCTGATGTGTGAAAAGGGAGTCACCTGGGAAGACATTACAAAAGAACTCGCAGACCGCTAAAGGGGACATGATTGTGCTTCTTTTTGCATATAGTAGAGAAAAGCGAAAAAGAGGCAGAGTAGTGAATGGATCAGGGACAGCAGCTAAAAGAAGAAATCAGACGTCTTAGGGAGATATCGAACGAAAACCAGAAAAAAGTCAACGGTGGAGTATTTGTATCCGAAAAGCAGAACGAAACAGTGAAAGAGTTGGAAAAGCAAGAAGAGAGAGAACCCAAAAAGCATGGAATCTTACAAGGAATCCTCTTTTTGGCAATGGCTGCGGTTTTGCTTGGACAGGCAAGCGAAAATGAGACGGTGACACAGGTGATGAATCAGATTGGAAAAACGATTGAGCAGATCGGTGAAAAAGTAGAAGAAAAACAGTGGTTCTCTTTTGGATCAAAAGAAGAAGAGAGCGAAGCACAAAGCGAGACAGAAGAGCAGACACAAACACAGACGCAGCAGTGACAGGCTGCGGATACATAAAAAAGAGAAAGACTGACAAGTCGTTCGTTCCCGAAAATGAAAGACGACGGTGTCAGTCTTTTTTTCTAACATTTTTGCAAGATGGCAAAGAAACGTGTGAGAAAGAGAAAAAATGCGATATAATAGCGACAGGAGGAATAGCAATGAAATTACTTGTGATAGAGGATGACTTGACGCTGGCAAAAGAGATCGTAAGACTTTGCAGACGGTGGGAATTTGAAGCAGAGTATACCCAGAATTTTAAAGAAATTGTAAAAGAATATGAAAAATACCGACCGGATTTGATTTTAATGGATATCAATCTGCCTTATTATGACGGATTTTACTGGTGTGAAAAAATCCGTCAGTTTTCAACAGTCCCAATTTTATTTTTATCGAGCAGAGATCAAAATGCCGATAAAATTATGGCTATGGCTTCGGGCGGTGATGATTATGTAGAGAAACCGTTTGACGCGGAGCTGCTTTTAGTAAAAATCCGGTCGATGCTGCGCAGAACGTATGAATACCGGTTCGGAAACAGAATCTATTTAGGAGAAGAGAGGTATCTCGAAAACGGAACCTTTTTTTGTAAAGGCAAATCAGCAGAACTGACGAAATCAGAACAAAAGATTATGACGGCACTTCTGGAGAAAAAAGGAAATGTAGTCAGCCGAGAAAAACTGATGATGGTTTTGTGGAATACCGATGAATTTGTGACAGACGCCTCGCTTACTGTTTTAATTTCGAGACTTCGGACAAAATTAAAAGAAATTTCCGGAAAGGAAGAGATGATTTGGACCAAAAAAGGCATGGGATATTATATCAAGTGACAAGTTATCTGAAGGAAAAAAAGAAAGAGATTGCGCGAAACGGTCTGTTCTTTGGAATGATGAATCTCTATTTTGGTTTTCTGTGCGCTACCCATGTCCTCTTAGAGGATCTTCTGTATCTAGATGGCGTATATCTGATGGTTTTTCTTGGAATGGGAATCTGGGATTTTTCAAGATGGTATCAGTTAAAGAAAGCATGGAGAGAAGATCAGACAGAAAAAGACAAATTGCTGAGGGAGAGAACCGGAAAAACGATTTATGAAATTTTAAAAAAAGAAAGAGAATCGTATGAACAAATTATTTATGAGCAGGCACAAGAGATTGAAGATGTGACAGATTATATGACAAAATGGGCACATGAAGCGAAACTGCCGCTTTGTGCACTGCGCCTTATGAATGAGCGAAATGAAGATCTGATTCTTCAAAGAGATATGGAAAACTCTCTAGAGAGGCTTATGCAGCTGTTAAACACAATGATGATGAGCAGTAAATTGAGAAATCTGGAAAATGATGTAGAGATGGAAAAAGTGTATCTGTTTGATGCGGTAAAGGAATCTTTAAAAAATCTATCGTATTTTTTGATTCAGGAAAATTTTCAGATCGAACAAAAAATAAACGATATTTTTGTCTACAGCGACAGAAGATGGCTGGTATATTTATTGGATCAACTTTTGGCAAATGCAGTGAAATACCGGAGCAGTCAGCCAGTTTTAACTTTTCAGGCAGAAAAGATTTCAAAGGAACAGACTGTATTTTCCGTGTCAGATAACGGAATTGGAATCTTAAAAGAAGAGATTCCCTATATTTTTGACCGAGGATTTATAGGAAGCAATTTAAGAGACGGAGACTACCGCTCAACCGGCATGGGACTTTATTTTGTCAAAAAGATGGCAAAACGTCTTGGAATTGAGATTGGGATTGATTCAGATATCGGAAGAGGTACAACGGTAAAACTTTATTTTTCTGATAACAGCAGATTTTTTTATCTTTAACATTGCAAAAATGTTAGACGTTAAGAGACAGTGTTAGAAAGATGAAAGGATTTTTTTTCTCTTTTTTGTTAGACTGATACCGAAAGATGACAAAAGGCAGAACAAAAAGAAGCCAAAAAAATCTGCCTTATTGAAAATCAAGGAGGAAGATGTATGGAGAAAATTATGGAAGTCCGAAATTTAAGAAAAAGTTTTGGAAAAAAAGAATACGAAACACTTGTCTTAAAAGATGTCAGTCTGGAAATCAGTAAAGGAGACTTTATTGCTGTGATGGGACCAAGCGGAGCAGGAAAGACAACGCTTTTAAATTTGCTTTCTACGCTGGATAAACCAAGCAGCGGACAATTGATTCTGGATGGAGAGGATATCACAAAAGTAGATAATAAACGGCTCTCCGCCATCAGAAGAGATAAAATCGGATTTATTTTTCAGGATTATAATCTCTTAGACGGCATGACTTTACAGGATAATATTGCATTGCCTCTTTCTTTAAACGGAGTAAAGGGAAAAGTAGTGTTAGAAAAGGTGCAAAAAATGGCAGATTTGTTTGATCTAAACGCACATTTGCTGAAATATCCGTATCAGCTCTCAGGCGGTCAAAAACAAAGGGGAGCCAGCGCACGCGCACTGATTACAGAACCAAAGATTTTGTTTGCAGATGAACCGACCGGGGCTTTGGATTCGAAATCCAGCAAAGATCTGCTAAAGAGTTTCCTATCAGCAAACGAAATGGGAAAGGCAACGATTCTGATGGTGACACACGATGCCTATACGGCAAGCTATGCCAAACAAGTGTATTTTCTTGCCGATGGACAGATTCAGTGCAGACTTCATCAAAAAGGCAGCCCAAAAGAATTTTATGAAGAAATCTTAAATCTGTTAGCTTCCATGGGAGGTGAGAGAGCATGAGTCTGTGGAAAATGGCTGCTTCTAATTTTAAAAGAAGTATGAGGGAATACTTTGCTTTGATTGTGGCACTTGCTTTTGCTGTTTTTGTATTTTTTAATTTCCAAAATATGGTGTATTCAGAATCGATGAAAGTACTGCAAAATATGAGAAAAGACTATATTGATACTGTGATTGAGGCAGCTAGTATTGTCTTTGGAATTTTTGTTTTCTTTTTTATCTGGTATGCGACAAATGTATTCTTGAATCAGAGAAAAAAAGAAATCGGAATTTATACCTTTTTAGGTTTGGACAATATGAAAATTGGAAAATTATATGCGATAGAAGCAACGTGTATTGCGTTGGCATCCGTAGGACTTGGAATTGTGACGGGAATCGGATTTTCTAAATTGTTTCAGATGGCAGTCCTAAAACTTTCCGATATCTCTGTGAATGTGGAATTTTCCTTTTCTATTCCGGCTATTTTAATTACAGCAGGACTTTTTTTCCTGTTTTTCGGCATTATGATAGGAAAAGGATACGTCTCGATTGTAAGAAGCAGTGTCCGCGAGCTTCTCTTTAGTGCAAGAGAAGCAGAGATGAAACGGGAACATCCTTTTGTGAAGGGAGGTAAAATTGTACTTGGAGTTGGAATTTTAGGAAGCGGATATTTTTGTGCCATGAAAACAGGAGGGATTAACAGTCTGCAGTATGCACTTGCAGCTGTTATCTTGGTTATCGCAGGAACGTATTTTTTATTTAGCGGCGTAATTCCGCTTCTGATTCGAAGATTGACAAAAAATAAGCATTTTTTATATCAGAAACAGAGAACACTTTGGGTAAACCAATTATCGTATCGTATCAAAAAGAACTACCGGACATATGCAATGGTGACAATTCTGATGATCTGTTCTGTGACAGTGCTTGCGATGGCAATTGCAATGAAATCGCGATATGAAAATGTGGTACATTTTCGACAGACATATACGTATCAGATCAACAGCATAGATCCTCTGAATGAAGAAGAAATCGCAGAAGGAATTTCACAGGAAAATGAAATAGTCTATGATAACAAGATACCGTATCTTGTCTTAGACGAATACGGAGTGGTTCCGTATTCAGCGGTCAAAGAAGCAGCCAACAGGGCAGACTTGGCTTTTCCGTATGAGGAATTGAAAGAAGATGAAGCAATCCAGCTTTCACATATTATTTTTCTGAGTCTGAATTTAACACAAGATGAGAGCGTTCGAATCGGAGAAACACAGTATCAGATCTTAAACAAGGATGAGACAGCGTATCTTGGCACCTTGCAGGAACAAGTGGATTTTTATATGATAAATGATACGGTATATGACAATCTAAAGCTTAACAACACAGAATGGTATTTGTATAATTATAAAATTAAAGATGCGACAAATGCAGAGGCATCCCGTCCTTATTTAGATACTCTTGTCAATGAGCAAGACGGAATGCACCGGACAGGATACAGCGTAGCTTTGCCGGAAAATAAGGAAGAGACATGGTGCAAAATTTTTTATGCGCTCTGTATTTTTATGTTTGCCACTTTAATTTTGGCAAGTGCAAGTATTATCTTTATGAAACTGAACAATGATGCATGGGCAGATAAAGAACAGTATGAGACTTTAAAGAAAATAGGAATTGCAAAAACAAATCTTGCAAAGTCGATTAAATGGGAAATTTGTTTTGCGTATTACTGTCCATTTGTACTGATGGTAATTACTTCCTGGTTTTCGGTAAAAGCACTTGGAAATGTCATGAAACAAAATTTGATTTTTGTCAATATTGTCAGTACTGCCGTTATTTTTGCCTTATTTACGCTGATTTGTATTGAATCTGTCCATGTTTTCCGAAAGAAAGTACTATAGTTTTTAAGTGATTGGATTTATGATTAAAGTTTTTGACAAATTTCTTTGATCACTTCCAAGGAGTCTTTTAAAATGGGAACACAATGATCCTTACACATGTTTTAAAGAGTTTCTTAGCTGCACCGATACGAATATTTTCAAGATAACAATAAGGGGTGATGCTTTTGGACTTAGTAAAGGCTCGCAACAGCGCAGATTTACTAAGTCCTACTTGGCGGCATATCTCGTCTAAAGAAAGATGTTCCGTATAGTGTTGTTCCATAATGGAAATGATTGGAAAACGGCTGTCCAATACCTTCAAAACGGTAAGCTTCTATATGCAGTTCATCATCATAAACTACCGTTTTTATTTCTTTCCTCATGTGATCTACCTCCTTGCTAATGTTTATTGTATCACTTAACCTTTTTAGAAGGCTTGTAAAATATCTTCAAAAGTTAAAAGCGAGGATTATTTTTGAAACTGCCTTTTTCTTACAAAAATGTTAGTTAAAATAAAAATCTGTTAGGACAATGAAAGGACTTTTTTTGAGATTTTTGATAGACTAAAAGAGAAGAAACGATATTGGAAAAAACAGAAAAAACGGATCGAATTCAAGAAAATAGATTCCAAGAGAAAAGAGGGGAGCATATGGAACAGAAAAAGAATCGTTTTACGTTTTATCTAAAATTAATCCTACTTGTCATTTGTTTTCTTCCGCTATCAATTTTACTGTTTTTACTAGATACTATCATTAAAATGATGAATTGGATAGTAAGAAAAAAAGAGCCGGGAGAGCAACTGATCGATAAGGGAATGTAAAAAGGGAAGGAATCAAAAATAAAAGGAGGAGTGATCCTGCAAATAGGCGGGGCACTTCTTTTTTGTTTCAAAAGAAAAAACTTCCGGTTTTTCCTTTAAGATAAAAATTTTTGTAAGGATAGATACTCATTATTTTATTCTTTTTAGTAATCGGATATCAGATCTTTTAAGACAAAGAAATCGAAATCACAAAAAGATTGAGAAAATAAGAGATGCCGATTATAATGATTACAGCGATACAAATGACGCAGAAGGACAAAAGGGGGATATCGATATCATGCGAGTAGAACTGACGGAAATGTCAAAAAAGAACGTTGGCTTTTTAATGGAACAAAAAAAGACACCAAGGCAGATTGTCGAATTTCTGAAAGAAGAAGCGATGGTACGCAGCTTAGGACAAGTATTGCGGCAGGTGTATGAGCAGACAGATCTGCAAAAAAAGCTGACAGAAGAACTGATTAAGATAACAGGGGAAGATCAGGAAAGTATTGGAAGAAAAGTAAGAAATTGGCTCAAAGATGCTAATATGCCAAAAAACAGGGAAATTTTATTTCAGATTTGTTTTGCACTGAAAACAGAGGAAAAAGAGGCGTCAAAAATTCTAGCGATGGCATCAGAAAATACGATCCATTACCGCAATCCAAAAGAGCTAAGCTATGCCTATGCACTCAGAATGGGAAAAAGCTACGAAGAAGCAAAAAAATTGTCTCAATGTGCTGAATGCGTGATAAAGCAGGAAGAAGCAAAAAAGAAGATGCCTGAGGAGTCTTTTCTTTATACAAGGCAATTAGAAGAAGAATTTTCGGAAATTGCAGGTGAGGAAGAATTAATGGAATTTTTTAAGAAACATGCACAAGACTTCGGAACCTTACATAAAACGGCACATACAGAATTTTGCCGTATGTTTCAAAAATTGCAGCAGCCAGAAAGTTCTCTGTGGGAGAAGGAAGAAAAATACAGTATAGAAGAAGTAGTACAAGAATATCTTCGGATGAACGTGCCGTCCACAAAAAAATCAGGAGATTTTTCAACACTCCAGAAAGTAATAAAGAAATATTGGCCTAATAACCGCAGTATTTTAAATATCTTAAATAAAAAAGAAGACGTCAGCAGAAAAGCACTGCTTTTGCTTTATCTGATTACAGAGGAATCTGAAGAAGAAGAGTGGGAAGAGACAGAAGAAAGTGGAGATATTCGATTAGAAGAACGAGTGGTAAAAATGAATCTGTTATTAGATAAATGCGGAATGGCTTATCTCGACCCATGCTGTCCTTTTGATTATCTTTTGCTATATGCGATGAAAGCAGAAGAAGAAGAGTTTCCAAGTGACAGAATGAGTGAAGTTCTTGGCATTCTTTTTGAAGAGACGGGAAGAACGGAAGAAAAGGAAAAAAAAGACAGATAAAAAATTGGAGACAGAGAAAAAAGTTGCAGATCATCGTCAGAAAAAACGGTAAAATAAAAGAAAAATGGTAGAAAAAATCATTAAGAGAGTAGGTGGTGAACTATGAGAGGAAAAAGAAAGACATTGTATTTTGGATACCATTTGCTGCTTGGCGGAATCGATTATGAGATTGAAAAAGTAGAAGGAATGGGAGGAAATGCAATTGTTTACCGTGCCTCTTATGAAGATGATCTCAATAAAGGAAAATATCACCAGGTGCTGATTAAAGAGTTATTTCCTTATGAAACGAGAGGATGGGTTTTTCGAGATGAAAGTGGAGCAATTATATGTCAGGAAGAAGGAAAAGAATGGTTCCAAAGACACAGACAGAGCTTTTTGCACGGAAATGAAGTGAATTTGGAATTACTGGAAAAAGAGCCGGATGAGGTTTTGGGAAATTTAAATTCTTATGAAGCATATGGAACATTGTATTCCGTTCTGACGCTGCATGGCGGAAAAACTTTAAAAGAAATTTTAGAAAAAAAAGAACGTTTTGTGAGACTAGAAGAGATGGCGCAGGGAATGATTGACATTGTATCCTCGCTCTCCGTCTTTCATAATCATGGTTTTTTGCATCTTGATATCAGTCCTGATAATATTCTGGTGATGCCAAAAAGAATGCTTTTGATTGATTATAACAGTGTATGGACGATAGATGGCAGAGAAAAAGAAGAGAGGTATTTCAGCATCAAGGACGGCTACAGTGCTCCGGAAGTACGGTTAAGGTCAGAAGAAGAAATCTGTGAGGCATCGGATTTGTATTCAGTGTGCGCAGTGTTTTTTGAGATGGTAACCGGAAAAAGACTTTCCGATGAAGAGATTATTGGAAATGGACTAAAAAAATGTCTGAAGAAAACGTACGCCTGCTTTGAAAATGCACCTCCTTTGGCAGTACAGCAAGGGATTCGGATTTTAATGCACGGTCTTCATCCGGTCGTAAGAAGACGATATCAAAACACAGAACAGTTAAAAAAGGATTTTGAAGAATTGGTCGATCGGATAGAGGGAGTGGGAATTACACACAGTGCGTTGTGGGAGAGCAGCAGAACTCATTTTCTCCAGATCAAGGGAGGGATAAAAGATAGATCGTCTTATATAGATAGAACGATAAAGACAGACACACAAAAAGAGATTCCCACGCAATTGTTAAAAGAAAAATTAGGAAACGGAGCAAAAATGCTTTTGACAGGAAATGGAGGAATGGGAAAGACAAGTTTTTTGATGCAGATTTGGGAGGAAGAAATTCGGTCATATCGGTCGGCTGCGCCGGTATGGTGCTACCTCTCACTTGCTGATTACCAGCATGAGCCAGGAGAGACCTCCTATATTAAAAAATGTCTTCTTTCGAGGCTCTCCTTTGGAAAAGAGACACGAGATATGGAAGGAGCAGTTGACCGTCTGAAAAAAGTACTAAAGAACGAAAACGGGAAGCATGGAAATACAATTCTGCTCTTAGACGGTTTTAATGAAGCAGGAAGCAGACGGAGCCATCTGATGCTGGAAATTGAGGAGCTTGCGGCATACAAAAATCTTGGAATTTTGCTGACAGACCGTTCAGAAGATATCAGACGATATGCCATACAAAAATTTAAAACAATCAGATTAGAACCTCTAAAAAGAGAAGAAATTATTTCTTATCTGGAGCGATCAGGAATCTGCTGCAAGGAAGGAGAAGCTTTTTTTTCTCTTTTACAAAATCCTATGATGATGGGACTATATGAGAAAACAGTAAAAATCAAAATGGAAGAAAATGCAAAAGAAGAAATGCGATCAGAGACTATTTTGGCGACAAGTGCAGATAGGATGATGGAATCTTACTTTCAGAGTCTTTATGAACAGGAAAGAAGACAAGATTCAGGAGATGAACAGGCACAGCTTTGTTATTCGTATATATCTGAGCACCTGCTTACAGCCATTGCAGCTTGGATGAGCAAAAAAGGAAAGACAGTTTTGACGTTAGAAGAACTGTACCGGATTGTGAAAAAGAACTATCAGAATCTGAAAAATACCGTATTTACAAAGGCTTTTGAAGAATATCTTGGAAAATCAAGAATTATGATGCGAGGCATCAAAGATGAACAGGAATGGTTTGATTATACCGTCTCGGAAGAACTGATAGAAAAGAGACATTTTTTAGAAAAGACAGAACAAGGCGGATTTCGGCTAAGTCACGATAATTTTATCCCTTTTTTAAAAAAGAAAGAAGAGCAGAATAAGAAACGATATAGGAGTTATCTCAGAAAAAGATATGCGTTAAAAGGAGTGGCGGCATTTGGATGTTTTTGCCTTTTGGTGTTTGGAGGAAAAAAAATCTGGGATCGCAACAGACCGTTTCCAGCTACAGAGACAGAAATCAGAATTGTAAAGAATGCGATGAGCAGGCTGACATGGAATCTGGGAATTTTGGAGAGACAGCTTTCTTCCCAGAGAGAAATTATAGAAAGAGCAATGCAGCAGGACATACTAGAAAAGGAAGAAGACGGAATGGAAGAGCTAAAAATTCAGATGGAGAGAACAAAAGATACTTTAGAAGCGGCCATGCTCAGCGTAAGAAGCGGAGAATCCTGGATTGAGCAGCTGGAGACAAAAAGAAATACGATTGCACTGGATACTCTCCAGACGCTGTATGAACGTCCAAGGATGCTTCAAATCCAGATCGAAGCGGCAATGGAGCATTTAGAAAGCAATTTATGTGAGGAGAGTCCTTATCAGACACAAGAGCAAAGGAAAAAACTTTTGGAAGCCTATGACGAATATCTTGATTGTTATGTCAACCTTTGCTATCTGGAACTCCAGTACGTATTGCAACCGCTGGGAGAAGAAAAAAAAGAAGTAACGGATTTTTTAGTACAGAGCAGTATATTTGCAGAAAAAATACTTCAAGATTCTCTTTCGGATCAGACCCAGGAACAGTTACAACAGAGAATAAAAGCTGTACAAAATGCATGTGCCGAAGCTGAAAATGAAATGAGAAGACAAAACTATGAAATAGTTGCCAGTGAATAGAGTAGTATATGAGAAAATGAATAGAAAGAAAAACAGATGAAAAGAAAAATAGTGGGAATTGGATCCATGATCTTTTTTCTTTGCGCTTTTCCATGTTTGGGAAAAGGGGAAGAAGAACTGATCATAGAAGAGTTTGGAAAGATTATTTTACAGCAAGATAAAGATAGCTTGCTGTATGATCAGGTGCTGAAGATAGTAGGAACGTATATAAAAAATCAGGATAAAGACAGCTTTTTGGCGACCAAAACGTATCTGGAAGAGGCGATTGGGCAGTTTGAGGAGAGAATAGAGGAATGTATTACTTCCAGATATGAGATGACGCAGTCTTTTCGTGAATTATTGATGGAATATCAGATTGAACCGGAAGAATATCAAATGCATGCAGATCTGCGTTCTTCGTATCTGGTGAGCTACCAAGACAGCACCTCCCTTTTGCTGTCCATTTTAGAGGCACAAGAGAACGAATATCGGACAGAGGAACTGTTTGAAAAAATTTACGAGCAAAATGTGGCAGTACAGGAATGTATGAGAAAAAGCCACTTCTATGAGATCAATTATTTTTTCTGCGAGTGGGAAGAAGATGCCATAGAACAGTTAGAAGAAGAGGTTATTTCAAAATTACAGTCTTTTACGGCACAGGGACAGCCATGGGAAACGAAGAAAGAAGTGATTGAACAAAAGATCAGCATATATTTAGAGGAACTAGAAGATGTCGTAGAACAGCTTTCGGAAGAAATCGGAGAAGAACAAGAAAAGTTATATCAGATGGAAGCTGAGATAGGGTCTTAAAACTATTTCTTACAAAAGTGTAAGAAAATTGCTATCCTGTGTTAGAACAAAAACCTCTGTTTCGTGATAAGATAAAAACGAAATGGAGGTTTTTTTATGGAAAAAATATTGGAGGTAAACAATGTAACAAAATACTATGGAAATGGGAACGTGGTAACGAAAGCTTTGGACGGAATTTCGTTTTCTGTGGAAAAAGGAGAATTCACAGCGATTATGGGAGCTTCAGGATCTGGAAAAAGTACGCTGCTAAATGTGATTTCCACAATTGACCGTGTAAGTGCCGGCGATATTTTAATGAAAGGAAAAAGCATTGTCACAGAAAAAGAAGAGCAGCTTTCTATTTTTCGAAGAGAGCAGCTGGGATTTATTTTTCAGGAATATAATCTGCTAGATACTCTGACGATCGGAGAAAATATTATGCTGCCTTTAAATTTAAGAAGGACAGATCCAAGGACGACACAGCAGGAATTGGAGAGAGTTGCAGAAATATTAGGGGTCAAAGACCAACTTTTAAAATTTCCCTATGAACTTTCAGGAGGTCAGAGACAGCGCGCGGCATGCGCCAGAGCGATCATTACGAATCCGGCGCTGATTCTTGCGGATGAACCGACAGGAGCACTTGACTCTGAAAATTCCAGAACCTTGATGCATACTTTTACACAGATGAATCAGTCGCTGGGATCTACGATTTTGATGGTAACGCATGATGCGGTCGTTGCCTCGTATGCATCTAGGATTTTATTTTTAAGAGACGGAAAAATCTGGAATGAACTGATAAAAGGAGAGAGAAACAGACAGCAGATCTACGATGAAATTTTACCTGTAATGGCATCTATGGGAGGGGAAAGAGATGTTTGCTAAGTTAGCCTTGCGAAATGTAAAACGTCAGATTGGAAATTATTTTATCTATTTTTTGACAGTGACGGTTACAGTGGCATTGATGTTTGCAATTCACAATGTGATCTACAGCAGCCAGCTTCAGGCATATGCAGAGAGTATGAGGGAGATGAAACAGGGACTGATAGGATTATCAGTCATGATCGCTTTTATTGTGGCATTTGTACTAGGATATGCCAATACTTTTATGATGCGTCTGCGAAAACGGGAATTTGGAACGTATCTGACTCTGGGAATGACAAGAAGAAATATTCTGCGGATTTTTGTGATGGAAACGACTGTGATGGGAATTGCGGCGTTGGTCTTTGGAATTTTAATCGGACTGGGTCTGTATCAGGCAATGATGGCAATAATGACACGTCTGATGAATCTGAATCTGAATTTCGCGGCATATTCGGCAAAAGCACTTTACCTGACAGTGATATTGGTCTTAGCGATGTTTGTTTTTGCTTCAGTGACATCGGCAGTCTATTTAAAAAGAGTCAGTATTTATGATTTGATTCATGGTGAAAAAAAGTAGAAAAAAAAGTAAGGTATCCAAGACTCTGGTTTTTTCTTATGATTGTGTGTGCCGGTCTGATGATAGGAAGCATTTTTGTGTTCTACCGTGAAATGAAGAACGCAATAGCAGGAAGCGGCGCATCGAATGGAGGAACTCTTGGAAGTTTATTTTTGTTTGCAGGCGCTCTTATTTTATTCCATATTGCTTTGGCGAGAAGTGTAGTAAATCTGATGCTCAAAAAACGAAAGTTTTGCAGCAGAGGAACAAATATTTTTGTGCTGCGCCAGCTTTCCGGAAGAATGAGAGCAAACTCAGTTATGACAGGAGTCCTGGCATTTTTAATCACATTTGCGGTGATTGGAGCCAATGTTTCCTTTGCTCAAAAAGGAAGTCAGAAAGTAACTTTAGAAAAAAGTGTTCCATTTGATATTATGGGAGAAATCATGATGGACCGACCTGCTCCTTATACAATGGAAGAGGCACAAGAGATCATCCGCCAGTATACAGAGATTGAGACGGTTATTCCGTATCAATTTTATGTAGATGGAACAAATGAGATTACCTCTTATACAAGATGGAATACAGAAGGATACCGTGGTCTAAAAGATTACTTTTTGCCGGTCAGTCAGTTTAATGCACTGATGAGTGCACTTGGAGAACCGACTTTGAATTTAGAAAACCAGTATTATCTGATTTTTAATGTGACGGGGACAGAAAACATATCAGAAGAGATATTTGATGTTACTTTGGAACGAAATAAAATGCGCTGTGCTTTTGGCGGTATGAGCAGCCAATATCCGAGAATTGGATTTTACTATTTTTTTATCGTTGTGCCGGATAAAATGGTAGAGGGAATGCAAGTGGATTGTGAAATGGCAGGAATTAATCTTGCAGAAGAACCTTATGATGCCTCAGGACTTCAAAAAGCATTGTCGTATTCATATACGACAGAAAACGGACGGTATACGTATGACAGATGTGATTTTACCCTGAAAGAATATGAGCAGATCCAGCAAGATGGCACGAATGCGATTTTGGTTGTCGGTGCTTTGTATATGGCAGCTGTCTTTGTATTTTTAGCGATGGCGGTTCTGGCATTAAAAGTTCTTGCCGGTATTTCGGAAGACCGTCCCAAATATGCAGTCCTTTTTCAGATTGGAGCTGATGAAAAAGACCAGAAAAAGGCTTTGTTTGAACAAATTTTCTTTTTCTTTTTTCTGCCGTTTGCAGTGCCGATTCTCTCCGGGATTCCGGTTGGGATGATTTGCGCGGAGATTATGAGATTGGGAGGATACCCACAGCTGATCTCTCAGATTTATCGTAATGATATTATGATTGGGGCAGGATTGACGGTGATTTATTTCCTGTATTTTATGGCAACGTATCTGATTGCAAGAAAAAATGTGATTTTTTATGACCAAAATTAAAATACACAGAGATGGAATCTTTTTGACTTTTCGGGCAGTTTTTTGATATGGAAGCAGAGAAATGAAAAATTTTGAACGGAGCGAAAAGATAAAAAAACGGAGCGAAAAGAACTTTCTGAAAATTGACGAACAAAATAAAAAAGAATAAGATAAAATTATCGAAAAAATAAAAAAGACAGGAGGTGAAAAAGAGAAAAGGGAAATATAAGAAAAAAGTTGCAAAACCGAGTGAAAGGAAGGTAAAAGCATGAAAAAACGAAATAGGAGATTGATTTATCTATGTCTTAGCGCAGTGATGCTTTCTTCAACATGTGGAAGTGTGTATGCAGCATATGATGTGGATACGGATGTCTTAGATTCCGTGGGAATATCCTATGTAGAAAAGGACGGTGCAGCCGATTATGAGTATTATCATAGCTTGGCGCAAGAACTGGCAGAGCAAGTAGGAGAAGAAGGGACGGTTCTTCTGAAAAATGAGAATAGTACCTTACCGCTCCAAGGAGATGAAGATGGGAATATCTATGTCAATGTATTTGGAATCAAGGGATATTCCACTCCGAGAGCCAATATGGGATTTGGAGGACCTGCACCGGAACCGACCGCATCAGGTGCTGAAGCAACCGCATCA
>CALWCS010000069.1 GCA_944376425.1 uncultured Lachnospiraceae bacterium
GTCGGACTGTTCGAGAAGGTAATCGATCACAGAGGTGGCTGATTTCCCGAAAATATCGGAAACAACCGAATCCAATGCGACATTGCAGACGGTAAGCGCATTCTGAAACCGATTCTTCTCACTGCTTGTGCAGGAAGTCAGCTTATACCGGTATCTCGTAAACTCCCTGAGGATACGGATTGGTTTGCACGGTATATAGCTTCCCGGCACAAGCCCCATTCTGAACAGATCCCCAATCCATTTGGAATCCTTGGCATCATCCTTGTTCCCTTTGACAGCCTTTACCCATTTGGGGTTGGCGATGGTGAGTTTCATTCGTCTTCCAAAAGGTTGAACACAGGAATCCAATATTTACCGGTAGATTCCATACAGACATCACGGCAGGAATGGTCCAACAGCCATTTTTTAAACTCAAGAATAGAATGGTTGAAGGTGGAGAAGCGTTTCTTCTGGTAAGAAGGCGGAACTCCGGAAGTGGTTTTGATGATGGTGGCAACGAGAAAAGATTTGTGGACATCGACGCCACAGCAGGTTGGATAAACGACTTTCACAGGCAAAGCTCCTTTCTGAAAAAATAGAGAGAAGCCATTGACTGTTCCACCACACATTTAACAAGAGTTAAAACAATTCTTAGTGTACGGTCTTGGAGAGCCACTTATTTGTGCTTGAAAGGTAGAACTTGCACGGATTATCATGCTGTCTAAAACGAGAGAGTTTTTACGACTCACCTCACCGTGCTTTGTAGTGTAGCTTCTCGCTTTTAGTATAAAGAAAAACGTAGAGGAAGTCGAAGCTTTCCTTACTATTTGTGCCGCCAACTGAAAGGCGGCGGAATGGAGATTATTATGCTACATAGTTACACACCTGAATTTAAACAGAAAATTGTTCGTCTCCATTTGGAAGAAAGACGTACTTACAAAAGCATCCCTGCAAATCCATTGTTTGGGTTACGTTGGCTTCTCTGAAGATTGGAAATTTGCCCAAATGCGTACTATAACTACTGGAAACACCAAAAGGCAGATTACTATACCCAAAAATCCAAAGTACAGGTACAGAGCATGGAGATCTACCATGCGCACTTTACAAAAAGCATTGGATTCACAGCCGGCAATCAAAGGAGAAGTGATCCTTCATAGCGATCAGGGAACACAATATACATCGGAAGCATTCGTTGAATTCTGCAGGTCTGTCTACGTAACCCAAAGTATGAGCAGGGTCGGCTGCCCATATGATAACGCACCAATGGAGCGATATTTCAATACGCTGAAGAATGAATGCATGAATCTATATGAGTTTCAAACCGGCTGTGTAATCACCCAAATAGAAACGTCAATGCGTTAACAAACGGATCGACAGTAATAGACGAAAAGCTGTGGTCTGAGTCACCTCGTACCAGTCAAAGCTGTAAAAAGATCCACAGTGCCCTTTCAAAATATATCAGAGATGGAACAAAATACCCAGTAATATCTGGGAGAAAGGAAAAATCTAATTACCATCTAAGATAATTGGATTATACGTGAATTGGCATGAATTTTAGATTAGCAGTTATGCAAGATTTGTCGCAGATTAAAACTGTATATAAGGACATAATCAAAAAAATGAATCGTGAGCAGATACCAATATGGGATGATATTTATCCTTGTGAGTTTTTTGAGGAGGACATTAGAAACAATCGTCTTTATGTCTTAGTAAATAATCATGATATTGCATCTGCCTTTGTTTTATGTGATACAAATTCAGGCGAAAAATCCGTAGGATGGCAAGATAACCAGAGCAGAGTTTTGTATCTAGACCGTTTAGGTGTAAATGTAAACTATCTTAGAATGGGAATAGGCAGCTTAATGCTTGAAAAAGCAAAGGAGGTTGCAAAAAATTTAGGGGCTGAATATTTACGACTTTTTGTTGCAGATATCAATGAGCCTGCTATTCAACTGTATCTTAAGAATGGTTTCATTAAAGGAATTGGCGTTTATGATGAAGTCATAGATGACGACCTTATTTTACATGAATATGGATTTGAGACGGTTCTTTAATTAAAACAAAATTTTCTGTTTATAGTCTTTCAACTTTTTTTGCCTAAAGTATTGACATAGATCTAATGATATCCTATAACAGAAATAAAAAGAAAAACGCCGCAGAATGGTATGAGAAATACAAGGAAGAGTATGACAGCCTGCTTCAGAAAAAATATATGAGACGAATCATGATGCGGCAGTAATCTGGGAAAACTTAAACAATGCAGAAAAAGCGGGATTTTATTTAAAAAGGGTAAAGAAATGCGCAAAAGAGTATCTCACACAGAGCAGTCTGGAACGCAGAAAGATTTAGGAATCAGCATCTGGTAAGCAGAGTGTGGAATGACAGGGAAAGAAGGAGAAAGGAGCTGCCAGGTACGGTTGATGAAGGTGGTACTTTAGCAGAGGGACAGAGAATATGGTTGTATATGATAAAAATAATATAAGGAATATGTATTTATCGCCTTATCTGAAATTTGCATGGGATGAAACAGGGGTAACAGTTTATCAGATTGTATTCTGCCGGGCTTTAAGAATTGAAGCTAAGAGAGAGAAACTGGAAATATTTTTTACGTACTTAAAGCAGGGAATCACAATGGACAGGCTTCAGACAGAAATCCGAAAATTACTTCCGAAAGCGGATCCAAATCTTTTTTTAACACAATGCATCAGAAACGGGGTAATCGAATAGTGAAACAGGATATTATAAAAAAATTTACAAAAGGGCAGATCCACTTTTGCGGCGGTGTATGTTTTGAGGGCAGGTCATGTGCTCTGCTGTTTGTGCCGGAATCAGGAACCTCTCTTCTTATTTCCCATGAATATGCCGAACATCTTAGAAACGGGGAGTATCCGGATGAATTGCTGGGGAAAATGCTTTCCCGGGGAATGGCTTTTTTGACAGGGGAGTCGCAGCTTCCGGATCATTCCAAAAGTATTGAACCGAATTTCTTTTTGATTGACATGACACAATTCTGTAATTTTTCCTGCAAATACTGTCTGCGCAGTCCGGAGATTACCGGAAAGCGTCTTTCAAAACAGAAATTAGATGAAATCTTGGACTATATTATCGATACCTGCCGCAGCAACCATTACACTCATATCAGCATTCAGCCATGGGGAGGGGAACCCCTTCTGGAGTTTGAGAATGTTATGTACATTCATCAGAAAATGAAAGACAGCGGTATCCAGGTCAATATCTCTCTGGAGACAAATGGTTCTTTGATCACTCCGGAAGTAGCTGAGAAACTCACAGAAGCAAATATTTCTGTTGGTATCAGCATAGATGGTCCCAGGGAGATACATGACGCGCAGCGGCTTACAAACAGCGGAAAACCGACTTTTGAAGAAGTGACATCTGGAATTGCCTGCCTCCAAAAAGCAGGTATGCGTAACATAGGATCCATTTCCGTTATCACAAAAGATTCTTTAAAAGAATTGGAAAAAATCCTGGACTTTTTTGTGAAACAATACCCGGATATGGGCATCAAACTAAATCCGATGCATTCACCGGGACGGGAAACTGCCAGGAAAATGGCGCTTGAACCGGAAGATATGCCGGAGTTTGCCGGAAGATTGATAAAGAAAGTTACAGATCTTTATAAGAAAGGGTATGTGGTGCGTGAATCCAGGACAAGCACACTGCTCAGAAATCTGCTGTGTCGTTCAGACAGTGATCTCTGCCATTCCATGGGCTGCCGGGGCGGACGCTGTATGGTGATTTTTGACCAGAAGGGTGATGTTTATCCATGCGAGATGGTTGACTATCCGGAAGAAAAGATCACCAATATTGCGGATCACCGGGATTTGAAAAAGGAAATTGAGAAAGCAGCTGAGAAAAATCTGTATTTTAAAGAAAAAACTTCAGAAAAATGCAGGGATTGTCTTTGGAGATATTACTGCCGCGGCGGATGTACTTCTGCGGTTATGTACCAGAATGGAAAAAATGCAGAGATCAATAAGGAAGGATGCAGTTTGAACTGTGCAATGTATCAGTCGCTTATAGAGTTGATTGTTGATGATCCCGAGCTGGCTTTCTGCATTATGGAAGGACGGGAATATCCCGGAAAAAGGATGGAAGAATGAAGCATTTATACTTTGTATTGACAAACCGGTGTAATGAGGTGTGCCGGATATGTCCTAGAAGCGGATCTGAGAGAATCCGCGATGTTGATACTGCTGTGATTCTGAAGAAGCTGAAGAGAGATATATCAGAAGAAGCTGTTACGGATATTACGCTTTCCGGCGGGGAACCGACTTTACATCAGGGACTTCCTGAAGTTCTCACTCTTTTGGATGAGATGAATATTAAGGTGACGGTCTTATCGAATGCTCTCCGCTTTTCAAATATGGAATTGGCAGAGAGGTGTTTTGGAGGATTAAAAAACAAAAAGAATTTTCGGATTGTCAGTGCCGTCCATTCTCTGCAAGATGGCAGGCATGATGAAGTGACAGGAGTAAAAGGAAGCTTAGAAAAGACTGTTTCCGGTCTGCAAAATGTACATAGTCTGGGGATCTCGGTTTATGTAAAGTGCATAATAGGAGCGCATAATAAAGATGAGTTGGAGAATTATGTTGAGTGGACAAATCGTGTTTTTCAAAATGAAGGAGGACTGATTCTGTGTGGAATGGATTATGCCGGAATGAGTCCTGACCAGATCGGACAGTATGGATACAATATAATAGAAATTACAGAACAGCTTGAGAAGGCATTGGACAAAAGAGAAGCGCTGTGCGCACAGGGAAAAGGGATCGCTGTGCGTGTGTCAGAACTTCCTCTTTGTATTTCAGATCCGTATTACTGGAAATATTTCGACCTGCGTATAGATCAGGACAGCCGGTACGACGATAGTCATTGGGAAAACCAGAAGACGGCAGTCAGAGATTATTATCCAATGGCAGCGGTCTGTAAGCAATGTAAAGCACAGAAACTATGTCCGGGTATATGGAGGACGCAGTATGAAAAATATGGAGAAGCCGCAGTTCGGCCTTATGCTTAGGTATCTGTTCTGATCTTTTATGTGCAGAAATAACAGATATAGAGAAAATCAGGGGAAAGGAGGTATTTCTATGGATTTACAGGAAAAAATCAACATTTTTTCTAAAAAAACAGGAGAGATGCTTAGCTTTTCTGTTTCCGAGGACGGGGCGGTTCTCTGTGCAGACGGAGCTTGTTTCCAGAATGCCAATGACTGGATGAATGGCTACTGGAATAATGGCGGTGGCTCATGGGATCATAACCGTTGGGAAGACAGATGGTAAAAAGGCAAAAGAAAAGCAGCAGATAACTGCTGCTTTTCTGTTATAAAAAGAGATAAAAGGGGGAAAAGAAATGGCGGATAAGACGTTGCTCTGGGACGGTGCTGTTTTATACGGGTATAAAGAAGATGACATTTACCGTTGGATTACCGATCAGAGAGCATATTTTGAAGAAGAGCATCTAAAATCATGGAAAAAGTGGACGGACAATGTGGATTGTATTTTTGATATAGGTGCAAATCTGGGAAATCATACAGTTTTTTGGGGAAAACATACAAAGATTTCGAAAATTTATGCCTGGGAGCCATATCCTCTGAATTACAGGCTTTTATGCAGAAATATCGAAGCTAACGGGCTTAGGCAGGTCGAAACCTGTCCCTTTGCAGCAGGGGACCACTGCGGAACAATGTATCTTGCGGAAACGGTATCTCGATCTTCCCTGGGCAATGCAAGATTTTCCTATTTAAAGCCAAAAGATTACAGCGATTCCATCCTGCCGACGGAAGGCATGACGATCGACTCTTTTGTGTTTAATAAGCAGACGATACCGGTGGGATTTATCAAAATTGATGTGGAAGGGATGGCAGATCGTGTTTTGGAAGGGGCAAAGCAGACTCTCTGTACATTACATCCCACAATCTGGGTGGAGTGTGAAGCAGATAACTGCCTGAAAATCACATCACTGCTCAGTGAGGCGGGATATTTTCTGGTGGATGTGATGGGCGCCAATCTTCTGTTTGCACACCCGAAACGGTGCAGAGAGGTCAGGGAGTATGACTGGAAGAAGCTCCTTCCCGCATACCTTGATATGCGTATACAGATGCTGGAGATCTCCCTGAAATATTATCAATTGAAAGATGTGGAAAAAAGATGAAATTGATACTAAATTTAAGTGATTATTATACCTTTCAGCACAAAAACTGGGAGAATCTGCTAAAAATATATTCAGAGTATCCATGGAAATACTGGAAAAAAATGCCGGTGTCAGGCGTGCGTTTCGGCATAGAAACCTGTAGTATTCTTTTGAAAAAGCTATCAAAAGAAACTGTCAAAAAAGAAATTGCATGGCTGAAGGAACACAATATACAGGCATGGTTTGTTTTTCCGGTACTGCGGCAGTTAGCGGCAGAGCATGGTGAGATGCTCCTTGAAACATTAATTTCCGAGGGGGTAGACGGGATTATAATCAACGATTTTGCTTTATTATCTATGCTTGAAAAAAAAGATCCGGACTGCAGAATCAAAAGGATATTTGGTCGGTGCTTTGACAAAAGAATGCGCGATCCAAGGTTTGCAGAAGCTTCTTCTGAAAAAAATATGCTGTTGGGAAGAGAATACCAGTCTTTGATGTCCTGCGAGAATATCACTTGTATGGAGTGGGAAGGCTTCGGGAATCTGAACAATACATCTTCTGTTGAACAGGCAGTTCATATTCCGTATACACTGGTTACATTCAGCAATCTGTGTGAATTAAGTGGTCTGGATTGTGATATACACCATAAATTCAAGTCTGGAGATTGTAAGGCGCCTTGTCTTAAGGTGTGTGCAACCGGACATGCGCCGTTTCTGGCATCATCTCTGTATCAGTTCGGAAATGCTTTGTACATGCAGTGCCAGCCGGCTGCATTGATAAATCGGTGGATAGAAAAAAGTGAATGGCTGATCTATACCCCATGGTCGGAGTATAGAAGAAACGGAGGATGAATATGAAGATTACCTCTCCTTTAAACGAAAGCTGCTGCCTGCCGCTTCTGGCAAAAGAAGCAGATGAATTTTATGTGGGAATAGTGGAGAAAGAGCCGGAAGCATGCCGGATACCGCCCTTGTATAATACAAGAGGAGGTCGGAGCGGACCGGCTAATTTTCGGGACTGGAAAAGTCTGGAAAAGGCAGTAAAAGAAGCTTCTGTTCGAAATCGCCCGGTATACCTGACTATGAATGCTCATAATATAGATCCAGACAGAGAAAACGTGTGGAAAAGAATCCTGGACAGATTTGTACAGATTGGGGGAACAGGAGTGATAAGTGCGAATTTGGATTGTCTGCGTTATGGAAAAGAAATCGGGCTAAAGTGTTCTGTAAGTACAATTATGGGACTCTATAATGTGGAGGCAATCCGCTGGATCGTACAGGAAATCAGACCGGAAAGAATTGTTTTATCAAGAGATCTGACTTTGGAGGAGATAAAAGAGATCAGGAGAGAGACAGGGGTTGCGCTGGAAGTATTCGGGATGAATTTTGGATGCAGATACAGCAATGCTTTTTGCTTTGGAAGCCATAATCACGCCACGAAAGGTTTCTGCCATGCCGTGGGACAGATGGAATGGGAGTACAGAAACAGGAACGGCGAACCGATGTCAGGGGATTTTCTGCTGAAAGCAGATTTAAATCACTGGCTGTACACAAATGCGTTGCTCGAATCCGCCTGCGGTGCCTGTGCGGTATATTCTCTGATTGAAATGGGAATCGATCATATCAAAATAGTGGGAAGGGAACTGGACGGAGACAAAATTCTGGAATCCGCTGTGATTATGAGAAGATGTATCGAAGCTGCTGAGAATAGTCAGACGGTTCAGGAATACTGGTCAAAACTGCCTCGAAAGAATATACAGAAAAACCGTTACGGATGTTATGGAGGATATCAATGCTATTATCCGGAAAGTTGCCCGGAACTAAATGAAAAACCGGCAGATAGAGATAAAGGTTCAGAATGCCTCGGATAAGGGAAAAGATAACTTTCTGTTTTCAGGATGTGTACGATTGCAGGGCAATTAATACTTCGCAACGGTGATTGTGGGGGAGGGGAAGTTACCGTCAAGTTTAGATAACCTTTTTTTATAACGCAAATATTAATTTTAACGATAATTGGAAGATAACAGTATCTTGTCCAAGAGGAACAGATACTGTTATTTTAGTCTGCCAAAAAATATTTCAGAATTATTAAATTTTAGGAGTAAGAAAAAAAGAAACAAAATTAAAACAAATCCATGATATAGTTACCCATAGATGAAAGAGAACAAAGCAGGAGGAAGCAAAATATGATTCATATTCTTGTAGTTGATGATGATGCAGCTTTAAACCAGAGCGTTTGCGCTTATTTAAACGACAGCGGATATGAGGCAAAAGGGTGCTTAAGTGCAGAAAGTGCCTATGATGCTATGTATAACAGTCTGTATGAACTGATTATTTCGGATATTATGATGCCGGGAACGGATGGATTTGAGTTTGCGAAAACTGTCAGAGAATTGAATAAAGCGGTACCCATTTTATTTATGAGTGCCAGAGATGACATTCCGGCGAAAAGGAAAGGGTTTGACATTGGAATTGATGATTATATGGTAAAACCTATTGATATAAGTGAACTTTTAATGCGGGTAAGAGCTTTACTGCGTCGTGCAAATGTAGCTCAAGAACGAAAACTTCAGATGGGAAATCTGATTTTAGACGCAGATGCAGTATCCGCGGTTTTAGATGACAGAGAAATCCCGGTTACTACAAGAGAATTTAATATTCTATATAAGATGCTTTCTTACCCGAATCATACCTTCTCAAGGACACAATTGTTGGATGAATTTTGGGGAATAGAGAGCAATACAAGTTTGAGAGCAATAGATATTTATATCACAAAGCTCAGAGACAAATTTTCTGAATGTGATGACTTTGAGATCAAGACAGTTCGGGGGCTGGGATATAAGGCGGTGATAAAGTGATACAGGAAGAAATGCCATATAGGGTAAGAAAGACACATTTTCCTGTTCGAGTTTTTGTTATTATTTTAGGAAGCCTTCTTTTGGTAGGAGCCTTTCATACGCAGATTATGGTATTATATGAGACTTATGACAACAAGCTGAATAATTATTTACAAGTTGCGATTGTAATTGCATATTGGATGGCAGTTTCAGGGCTTATTACTTTATATATTAAAAGACAGATAAAAAAAAGCTTTGAGGAACCTATGAAACGAATGGCAGAGGCTACGGGAAAAGTAGCCAAGGGTGATTTTTCTGTCTATCTTTCGCCGATTCATACAGCCGAGAAACTGGATTATCTCGATATCATGATTATGGACTTTAATAAGATGGTGGAGGAACTGGGAAGTATTGAAACTTTAAAAGTAGATTTTTTTACGAATGTATCCCATGAAATTAAAACTCCTCTTGCAGTCATACAAAATTATGCAGAATTGCTGAAGAAACCAAATCTTTCAGAAAATCTAAGACAGGAATATCTGGAAGCCATCACAAAGGGAATCCAGAGACTTTCTAACTTGATCACCAATATGCTGAAATTAAACAAACTGGAAAGTCAGAAAATGAAACCGGTACCTGAAGTATATGATCTGTGCAGACAATTGGGAGAATGTGCAATTTCATTTGAACAGATATGGGATCAGAAAAATATTGAATTTGAGGCAGATTTTGAAGATACGGCATTCATTTATGCAGATTATGAATTGATGGAATTGGTATGGAATAATCTGCTTTCTAACGCTTTTAAATTTACAGAACCGGGCGGGACAGTTTCTATGGCTCAGAAGTCAGATGAAGATTATATAACGATCACAGTATCGGATACTGGATGTGGAATGTCTCAGGAAACAATGAAGCATATCTTCGATAAATTTTATCAGGGTGATTCTTCACATGCTACAGAAGGAAACGGATTGGGACTTGCCTTGGTGCTGCGTATTTTGCAGATAGCAGGAGCATCGATAACAGTAGACAGCAACAAGGGACAAGGAACAACCTTTACTGTCAGAATTCCGGCAGAAATAAAAGCAGAGAGGAACGTGGAAGTATGAGTGAAATAGTAAGAAAAGGAAAAGAATTTGTAGGATATGAATATAAGGAAATTTCTGTTCCAGAGTATTTATCTTCTCTTTATTTAGACGCTTATCCATGCTTTGGATGGGAGACTGACAGCCATCTGGTTGAGAAAAAAGATGAGAAGATAAAATCAGGATATGTAAACGTACGATTTAAACGAGATCGTAAGATTATAAATAAAGCCGAACTGACTCGACTGCAAAGAAATTTTGACGGTTGTATAGATGAACTGAAGACATTAGAAAGATCAAAAACAGCGGTCCCTTTGGCAGCAGCTCTGATCATTGGAATCATCGGTACCGTATTCATGGCATTATCCACTTTTGCAGTGACTGCAAAGGTACCAAATGTGCTGATATGCATTATATTTGCAATCCCAGGTTTTATAGGATGGATTCTTCCAATTTTTATCTATAGAAATATGGTTTCGGCAAAGAAAAGAAAACTGGATCCTCTGATTGAACAGAAGTATGAAGAAATCTATGATATTTGCGAAAAAGGAAATCATCTTTTATTTTAAGAACTACGGATGGGAAGGCTCCGTTACTTGTATCCGAGCAGTTCACGAATGCAAATGAGACTGATAGAGAAATCTCATAAAAATATAAAGCTGTGAAAAATAAATGAGAAAGAAGAAAGCTGTATGTAAATGGAATAGCCATTGGCATAGAGCTTTTTTAAAGTTTGATAGCAAATAAAAAATACTGTCATGATTTTGATATAGTGATTCGGAAGATTAGATAGGCAGATTACTGTAAAATCATGAATAAAACATTTTATTGATAGAGAGAAGCGACTCCATTTTAGAAACGGTCGGACATTTTAAAAATCTTGACACAGGAATACGAATATGTTAAATTGAATTTGATGTTAAAATATAAATTACAACAATTTTGAGCAGAAAATATATAAAATATAAGAGAACAGATAAAACAGGATGACTCATTTAAATGAAGGGATTTCCAAACTTTTTAGAGAGGTCAGAGTAAATGGAAGAAGGAGGAAAGAAAAATGGCTGATAAATTTCAGATAGAAAAAACGAATAACTATGAAAAATGGTGTGAACAGTGGAGAAGAAAATTTTTGAGTATGGATCAAGAGGAACTAAAAAAAAGACTGCCTGAATTAAAAGAAGAGGGAGAATGGCTGACCATGATTCATTTTGGAAGAAAATTTGGTATTCATACAGAAAAAGGAAACATCGTTGCCATGGAAGATAAGGAACCGGTGACTTGCAATGAAAAATTGAATATTTATACTTTATTTGGCTATGTATCACCTTCTGCTCATTATCAAGACAACTGGGTAAGATTTGACAGACTAAAAGGCACAGCGCCGTTTTCTAAAGCGTTTCAGCAGGGAATAATAGAACCTTTTTCTAGGATGTTTCATGGTCGGGCAAAGCAGTTAGAGGAGGCGTTTCAGAAGCTGGATGGAAAAAAACTGCCTTGGTCAGATGTAGGATATGAATTACATGCTTTTGAATGTATTCCGGTTCGATTCCTTTTTTGGGAAGGAGATGAGGAATTTCCGGCGCAGGGAAATATTTTGTTTGACGCTAGCGCAACAGATTATATCCATGGGGAAAGTATTGTAACGATTGCTTCTATCGGATTAAATCGGATTGCAAAACAGGCAGGAGTGAGTATGGACCGTAGTACCTTTGCTGCTTTTTAAATAAGGAAGTACGACTTCGATTAAAAATCAAGAAGGTCAAAACTTAACTTTTTCACATAAGTATTACTTATTAAAGCGATTCAGAATCGAAATTGCTGATTGATGAAATGGATCTAAAATGAAGAGGTAGATATCGATATCGTTAAATCATATCTGATCAGAGTGATATTTTGAGTATTTGTATAGAATGAGAATGAAAACGAGAATAGAAAACAATGAACCAGATTTTGAAACAGATAGGAGAAAGTAAAAGTGAAACAAGTAATGATTTTGACAGGTGCAGGACAAATTGGAATGGCGATTGCACGCAGAATAGGATATGGAATGAAAATTGTAATCGGAGATAAGAAACTACGGTCCATGCGGTGATTTTTATAAAAATATGTTTGCAAAATGCCCAGCGGGAAGACCAGGAACAGCAGATGAGATTGCAAATGTAGCAGAGCTTTTGATGAGTGATAAAGGAGCATTTATCACAGGATCAGATTTTCTGATTGACGGGGGAGCAACAGCATCGCATTTTTATAGTCCGTTAAAACCGAATAGTTAAAAAGAATCATTCTGAAAATTTCATTGAAATTGCGGAAAATATTGACAAGCTGACAGTGATACGAGTATATTAAATATAAAGTAATGGTGTTTTAGGATCAGACTAAAACACCATATTTTTTTACATTGCACAAGTTTTTATGCGATAATAATTGTGCAGGATTTTATGAGGCTTACAGCAGATGGGAAGCGAAATTTTTTTATTTCTCTAGATGGGAGAAGACGTTTGACTTTATAGACGACGAACAGTAGTATCAGGATGAGGAGGAACGGTGTGGAACTTAGAGTTTTAAATTATTTCTTAGCAGTTGCCAGAGAAGAAAATATCACAAGAGCTGCTCAGTCTCTTCATGTGACGCAGCCGACTTTGTCAAGACAGATTGCCCAGTTAGAAGAAGAATTAGGGGTTCAGTTATTTAACAGAAGCAATCATCGTATTAATCTTACAGAAGACGGCATGATTTTAAAGAGAAGAGCACAGGAGATGCTGTCTCTTGCGGACAAAACAAAACGGGATTTTCTGCACAAAGAAAATAGTCTTACAGGAGAAATTGCAATCGGCAGCGGAGAGTTTCAGTCAACTCGATTTTTGTCTCGGATGATTGCTTCTTTTCAAGCAAAATATCCTTTGATTCGATATGGTATTTACAGTGGAAATACGAATAACATTCAGGATTATATAGAAAGAGGACTGCTTGATATCGGACTGATGGCAGAGCCGATTGATATCCGAAAATATGATTTTATTTCTACTTGTGAAAGAGAACGGTGGGGGATTTTGGTGAGGAAAGATTCAGAATTGGCAAACAGAGAATCTGTGCAGCCTGAGGATTTAATCCAGTATCCTTTGATTATTCCTTCTGGAGGATTTACGAAAAGTTTTTTAGAAAAATGGTTTGGAAATTATGCAAAACAAATGAAAATAACAGCAGTGGCAAATCTGATCTATAATGGAGCAATGATGGTTGAAAGCAAGATAGGAATTTTGATTTGCATAAAGCTAAACTGTAACTATGAAAATCTTTGCTTTGTTCCGTTATCGCCGGCAATAGAATCCGGCACTGTTTTGGCATGGAAAAAAGAACAGGTTTTTTCACAGGCAACCACGGTATTTATTGAATATGCAAAACAATACACAGAAAGCATTTCTGATAATAAAAGATAAGTATTAGACATTAAAACGAGAGATGATTACAATAAAGGTATTCTTGAAAAGGGAATACCTTTTTTATTTCATAGAAAAGTCTTTTAATCTTTCCTTTGAAATAAAAAAGCTTTGCAAAGATTCAAATGACAGAAAGGAGCAGATCATGACAATCTATGAAGCAAGTGAACGATACAATATTCCAATTGAGATTTTAAGAGAATATGAAAACTGGGGATTATGCGGAGAAGTAAAAAAAGTAATGGGAGCATGGCAGTACGATAATCGAGATCTGGAACGGCTTGGTATGATTATGACACTACATGATGTTGGATTTACGAATGAAGAAGTTCAGACCTATATGAGACTTTTTCTGGAAGGAACAGCTACGGAAAAAGAATGTCTGGAAATGCTGAATAAAAAACGTGGAATAGCTCTTGATGAGATTCATTTTAAACAAAAACAATTAGATCGTCTGGATTATCTCCGATATAAAATACAACAGACAAAAAAACAAACAGGACAGGAAAAATAACTCAAAAAAATCAGAACACAGTTTAGAAAAAAGAGACAATTTAAAAAATGAAGTCAGGAATATCTTTGAGTTGGTGATACCATTGGCAAATGAGTGAAATTTGGAACAGAATAAAAGGTGAAAATGTGTGATAGTTGATATCATAATAAAAGTGGAATGATGAGGTGATACAGAAGAAATTATGGCAATGCGAAAGAAAACAGCGAAAATCATAGTGGATATAGCCATGACATTGGCACTTCTTTTCCTGATGGGATATCAGTTTTGGGGAGAAATAGCACATGAGTGGATTGGAACAGGTATGTTTGTACTGTTTATCGTGCATCATATGTTAAATTTAAATTGGCACAAACATATCTTTAAAGGCAATTATACATTTATGCGTACGTTGCAGACAGTGATAGATGTTCTTGTCCTAATATCCATGGCTGCTTTGATGTACAGCGGGATTGTAATGTCGCGCCATGTATTTGTATTCTTGCCGATCGACAGTGGAATGGCATTGGCAAGACGACTCCATATTCTGGGATCTTATTGGGGATTTGTTTTGATGAGTGCACATCTGGGACTTCACTGGAATATGATGATAGGAACTGCAAGAAAAAAGGCAAAAGTAAAAGAAGCTTCTAAAATTCGCACAGCAGTTCTGTTTATGATGGGTCTGCTGGTTGCAATCTACGGATTGTATAACTTTATTCAGAGAGATTTTATTACCTATATGTTTTTAAAAAGTGAATTTGTTTTTTTAGATTACAGTGAATCTGTTGCGCTGTTTTATCTGGACTATCTGGCATTGATGGGATTTTTTGTTTTTCTTTTCCATTATCTTGGAAAAGGAGTCAGAGCCTTGAAGAGTCAGAAGAAATCTAAATCACGCCCCAAGACTCGAAGGGGAGAGATTGAAATGATAGGGAAGATTAGAAATAAGAACTCGGAGGATTAGGAAAATGAAATATACAAAATTGGGAATGACAGATCTAAACGTATCTCGAATCTGTATGGGATGCATGGGATTTGGTGATCCGAAGAATGGACAGCATACCTGGACATTAGGGGAAGAAGATTCAAGAGAAATTATCAGACATGGATTGGAGATGGGCATTAATTTTTTTGATACAGCGATTGGGTATCAAAGCGGAACAAGCGAACAATATTTAGGACGCGCTTTGAAAGATTTTGCTAAAAGAGATGAGGTAGTCGTTGCAACGAAATTTCTGCCCCGTACGGCAGAGGAAATTGAGGCGGACATTTCAGGAAAACAGCATATAGAACAGATGCTTAATAAAAGTCTCCAAAATCTGGGAATGGATTATGTAGACTTATACATTTACCATATGTGGGATTATCAGACACCTCTTTCTGAGATTATGGAAGGACTCAATGATATGGTAAAATCAGGAAAAACAAGATATATCGGAATCTCTAACTGCTTTGCATGGCAGCTTGCAAAAGCAAATGATCTGGCAGACAGAGAAGGATTTGCAAAATTTGTTTCGATGCAGGGACATTATAATCTGATTTTCCGGGAGGAAGAACGTGAAATGGTTCCATATTGTAAAGAAGAGTCGATTGCATTGACGCCGTATAGTGCTTTGGCAGGGGGAAGGCTTTCTAAACTTCCCGGGGAAACTTCCAGACGGCTTTTGGAAGATAGTTATGCCCGCTTAAAATATGATGCAATGGCTGATAAAGACGGAGTGATTATAGCACGAGCAGCAGAACTTGCAAACAAACATGAAGTTTCGATGACAGAAATTTCTCTTGCATGGCTTTTAACAAAAGTAACTTCTCCAATAGTAGGAGCTACGAAGAAAAGTCATGTGGAAGGAGCGGCAAAATCAGTAGAACTTTCCTTAAGCGAAGAAGAAATCAACTACCTGGAAGAACCGTATGTTCCGCATCCTCTTGTCGGTGTGATGGCACAAAATACAGTTGATTCTGCAAAGGAAAAGCATGTCTGGACAATAGGAAATCAAAAAATTTAAATAGATGGAGGTTTATGATGAACAGAACAGAAATTTCAGAAAAAAATAATCATGACTGGTTTGAAAGTCAGCCTTTTTGCCATGAGCAGTTTGATCCGGAGTTTGAAGAAATAGCCAAGAGATTTCTATGTGGAGATGTTTTGAACCATGGAGTACTTTCCAATGTACAAAAGTCATTAATTATTTTGACGGCACTGACAACGTGTCAGACTTGGAAAGCCATCCCTAAATATACTATGGCAGCGCTAAAGATAGGAACAAAGCCAGAAGAAATAAAAGAAACTCTGTATCAGTGTGCTCCATATATCGGGCTGGAAAAGGTACAGTGTGCTTTAGAGGAAGTGAATCAGGCATTTGAGAGAGCGGGTATTTGTAATTCCGCACAAAAGCAAGGAACCGTGACAGAGGAGACTCGTTTTGAAAAAGGACTTGCAGTACAGCAGGAAATTTTCGGAAAAGAGAATATCAATGCGATGCGTTCAGCAGCACCTCAGGAACTAAAACATATTCAAGAATATTTGTCAGCTTACTGCTTTGGAGATTTTTATACAAGAAGAATTCTGGATTTGAAAATGAGAGAATTGATTACATTTTGTGCGATCTGTTGCCTTGGAGGATGTGAACCTCAGGCAAAAGCTCATGCGGGAGCAAATTTAAGCGTCGGAAATACACGCGAAATGTTGATTGATGCAATCACTCAGTGTCTGCCTTTTATCGGATTTCCACGTACTTTAAATGCGATTTCTTGTATTGATGCCGTGACACAGAACAGATAAATAAATGTCCGATTTCCAAGAAGAGTTTCGAAATGTTTTTTCGAAAGTTATCTTGGAAATCGGATTTTTTATAATTGAAAGTCTGACGCTATCAATGACGTATTCTTTGTTTTGATATGATTTTCTATGGCTATACGAAAAGTTCCTTCAAAAAAATGACACAGCTTACGGATATGTTCTACAATATCAAACGACATATTCTGATTCAGCCAATCAGTAATCTGACCAAAAATTTCACATTTTAAAAAGTTATTGATCAGCCATAATTCCTCCTGATCGAGAGGTATCTCGGAAAATAGAGAAGTCATATATCGGTTTATGATATATTCACAGACACGCATCAGATTTTCTTCGAATATTTCTCGTTTGATAGACTTCCAAATATGTAAGAGTGCTTTTTTGTTAGAGACAACAAATGTTAAAACAGTTTCGATACTTTCCCCCAATGTACGGTCATTAGGAATTGCATCGAGAACTTGATTGGCATATTCGATCGTGACCTCTTCAAGCAAAGAAGGAATATCCTGAAAATGATAATAAAAGGAATTGCGGTTGATATGACAGTCTTCTACAATCATTTTTACTGTAATTCGAGAGAGAGGATATTCATTTAGAAGCTTTAAAAAAGAGTTTTCTATCGCTTTTTTTGTATACGAAGTCATAGTTTGACACATCCTTTCTTTCAGGCTGCCCTTATCATATCATAAAATAAAAATGTTTGGTACATTTTTTCTGTTGAGAAATCTTATCATAGGAGATAAAAAGACAACTTGGTAACACGTATGCCTGAAAGAAAGTTCCTTAAAAAGGATAAAAATGAGGTTATCTATGCGAAGATACGAGACGGGAAGAAGCGTCGGTATATTCGCCTGATATCTGAGAATCAGAACAATTTTCAAAGTGCGTATCAACTGACTTTGACTTTCTGGAATTTAACTTTTCGGCAGTTGGTGCCCAGTTGCGCGCATAGGAGACACACTTGCTGCATAAATGTTCTGCACTCTCAGGACTTTCCAGATCCGTGCTTTTTGCTTTGGTATCATGCACTATTTTTACAAGACATTCCGGATTTTCCAGCATTGCGCAAGGACGCAGATGATTTTCATTAAACGGCTGAGCCTTTTGATATTCCAGGAAAAGCGGTTGGCTTAAACATTCCAGAAGTGTCATATCGTGAATATTGGCATTGGAATAGTGGATAAAAACGCAAGGTTCTACATCGCCGTTGGGATTAATATGACAGTAGAATCTGCCGCCGGCAATACATCCTCCTACAAACTCGCCATCATTTTGAAAATCAAAGGCAACGATTGGTTTTCCGGCATCAACAGATCTGATTTCACGAACCCGATGATACATATATTCTCTTTGTTCAGGAGTTAAAAGTAAATCAGCTGAGGCACTATTTCCAACCGGCATATAATGGAAATACCAGGTATACCGTACGCCTTTTTCAATCAAAAAATCAAGGAACTCATCGCTGGTAACAGCCTGATAATTCAAAGAAGTATAGCAGATTGAAGTTCCAAAGACAAGTCCATGTTTTTTCAACAGATCCATAGCTTCCATAGCTTTGTGAAAGCATCCCTGACCGCGGCGCGCATCATTTTGCTCTTCAAAACCTTCTACACTGACTGCAAGAGAAATGTTTCCAAGACGCTGCATCTCCTGACAGAATTTTTCATCGACTAAAGTACCGTTTGTAAAAGCGTAAAAGAAACTTTTTTTATGTTTTTCAGCAAGTTTAATGATATCTTTTTTTCTCATCAAAGGTTCTCCGCCAGTCATCATATAAAAATAAATACCAAGTTTTTCACCTTGTGAGACAATACTGTCTAAATCTTCATAAGACATACTGACTTTATGACCATATTCTGCGGACCAGCATCCGGTACAGTGCTGATTACATGCAGAAGTAGGGTCCATAAGAATGATCCAGGGAATCCGGAAACCATGTTTTTTTTCAAATTCTGAGGTTTTAGAAAAGCCATAAAAACCTGCCTGATATCCGGCATTAAGGACATGCATTTTTACAACATGCGGATCAGCTTCGTCTAATAATTTGTTTGTAAATTTCATCCATTTGGAATCTGGATCTTGGATCAGCTTTCTGGCATTGTCAAAGACTGCCGTTCCGAATTCATCTTCCATTAGCTTTTGGGCAATATCTACAAGTCTTAAAAGTCCATTCTGACGATCCTTATTAACATAAGACAAAACGATATCAATTGTTTTTGAGACAAGAGCGCGTGTTGTATGATCTTTAAAATCCTGAAATGACATAGATAAACCTCCATTCTAAATGTATGACTAGATAACTAGAGTGTAACCCCATAAAAATTTTTTGAAAATAGTCAAAAGAAGACAAAATGTCTATTTTTTAGACAAAATACGACAATATGACTATTCCGTTTCTTTTATTTGTCGATATAGTAAAAGTACAAAGAAAAGAACGGATATTTTTATTCAAAAATGAAAGGGGAAGGAAAAATGAATTCAGAATCATCGATAAAAAAAATAAGAGCTGCCAAAACAGGTTATATCGTCATTGCTCTGATGCTGACTGTAGCAGGAGCTATCATGCTGAATCCTCATGCAGCATGGTCATTGCCATTTTGTCATGTAATAGGAACTGTGTTTGTGATCTTTGGAATTATAAAAATCATCGGATATCTTTCGAAAGATCTTTATCGCTTGGCTTTTCAGTATGATCTTGCCTTTGGAATCTGGTTGATGATTCTTGGGATAATAACTTATTTCCAGACAGCAAAGAGTATGCCTTTACTCGGAATTTTAGTAGGAATGATCATACTGGCAGACGGACTTTTTAGGATTCAGCTGGCGATAGATGCAAGAAGATTTGGAATTACAAAATGGTGGCTGATTTTGATGATAGCAATGATTGCAGGAATTTTAGGCGTGATTTTAATGATTCGCCCAGTTACTAATACGGAGATCAGCAGGGTGTTTGGCGGAGCAGCACTGATGGCAGAAGGAATATTAACGCTGTGTGTTGCATTGTGTACGGTTAAGGTCACAGAAGTAAGAAAAACAGACGACTAAAAAAAGGAAAGCAGGAAACCTCAAGGTAAGTAGGAAACGAAAAAGTGAGTACTTGAAAAACATCAGGCTTTTGATAGAATAGAAATAATCCGACAATGACGAAATTCCCCAAATCACAGGAATGATGCAAAATATTTTAAGAAAGTGAGGAATTGCCAATGAGCAAAGTATTACTGATTAATGGAAGTCCGAATGAAAAAGGATGTACCTATACAGCACTTTCAGAAGTGGCGGCAACGCTTCAGAAACATCATATTGAGACGCAGATACGGTATCTGGGAAAGAAACCGGTAGCAGGATGCATTGCATGTGGAAAGTGCGCTCAGACAGGAAGATGTATTTTTGATGATCAGGTCAATGAAATTCTTCAAGAGTTAGACAGCATTAATGCGCTGGTAATTGGCTCGCCGGTGTACTACGCTGGTCCTACTGGTCAAGTCTGTTCTTTTTTGGACCGTCTGTTTTACAGCAGCGGAGGAAGAATGGCAGGAAAACTGGGAGCAGCGGTGGTATCGTGCCGGAGAGGAGGGGCAAGTGCGGCATTTGATCGGTTAAATAAATATTTTACAATCAGCAATATGAATGTAGTCGGTTCACAATACTGGAATCAAGTGCATGGATTTACTCCGGATGATGTGAGAAAGGATGAAGAAGGTCTCCAGACGATGAGAACCCTCGCAGAAAATATGGCATGGCTGATAAAAAATATAGAAACGGGAAAAGAACATGGAGTTTTGAAACCACAGTATGAAAAGAGGATTTCGACTCATTTTATCCGGTAAATATGCCTTATTTGAAGAAGATGGTATATAGCCGTCAAAGATCGACGGTTTTATACTATCTTTTTTTATTTGAAAAATTTTATTTATAAAAATTTTTTATTCTATAGAAGACAGCAACACATGAGTATAAAATAAAAAAGAAGCTTCTTGACTTTAAACAGGAGAAAGATATACTATTTTTTAGATTATATATTTTAGTATCTTCCAACCGGATAAAATGAAAGAAAAAATATTGATTGATACAGAAAGGGAAACAGGATGTTAAAAGCAGTATTTTTAGATTATACGGGGACTATTATAAAAGAAGGAGGACCCGATATGGAGAAACTGGCGATGCGGTGCTATAAAAACAGCAAGATAGAAAGCCCGAGGAAGATGATCGCCTACTGGTGGGAACTTTTAAAAAAATATGAAACAGAAAGTTACGGGGAACATTATAAAACAGAGGATGAGATTGTAGATCAGATTCTGGAGACGTGCAGGGAGAAAATTCATTTACAGGACAATTTAGAAGAACTTCATAGACTCTGTCAGAGATTTTGGGTACATGCGCCGGCTTTTGAAGATGTACAAGAATTTTTTGCAAAATGTCCGCTGCCAATTTACGTGATCAGTAATAACGGAATTGCTTATGTAGAAGAAGGAATGAAAGAAAAAGGATTAAAGCCTGCCGGAATTATCTGCGGAGATATGGTAAGAGCATATAAACCTCACAGAGAATTGTTTGAAAAAGGATTGGAAATCTGCAAATGCTCTCCAAAAGAAGTAGTCCATATCGGAGATTCGAAAACATCGGACGTAGAGGGGGCACGCAGCGCAGGAATTGTTCCGATTTGGCTGGACAGAAATGATAGACAGAATGTGGAAGAAGACGATATCATAACGGTGCATTCTCTACAGGAGGCACTAGAGATTCTGAAAAGAATGATGTTACAGGAAGGCACGATTACTGATAAAGGAATATGATATCAGACATCTAAAAAATCAGGAATGGAGGAAGTAAGTGAAAATATGGCGATTGTAAAAGATGCAGCTACAATAGAATTGATTTGGAATCTGATCAGAGGAAAAACAGACGGAATCAGCAAAGTAACCTTTTTTCCGCAAAAGCCTGATTTTCCGGAAGCTTCCCCCTATCCGCAGCCGCTTGAACGTGCGACTGCGGAGTCCCAGGGAATAGAATCTTCCAGAATCAGAGAAATGTTTGAGGCATTGGAAAAGGAGAAGACACTTCATCTTCATGGCATCATGATTTTAAAAAATGGAAAAGTAATAGGAGAGACCAGTTTTTATCCATATCGCAAGGAACTGTGGCATGCAGTGTACTCTATGGGAAAAAGTGTAGTATCAATGGCTGTTGGATTTTTAATTCAGGAAGGAAAGCTTTCTTTAGATACAAAAATTGTGGATATATTAAAGAGAGAGGTCAACTTGATTGCACTTCTGAAGAGAAAAAATCTGACAGTAGAGCATTTGCTGACAATGACAAGCGGAGTTTCTTTTAATGAAACGGGAGCAGTTTCAGGAGATGACTGGGTAAAAAGTTTCCTGGAATCTTCTACTCACCATGAACCAGGGGAAGTATTTGAATATAACAGCATGAATACGTACATTCTCTCAGCAGTAGTCACAGAAGTGACAAAAGAGAAACTGACAGATTATTTAAGACCGAGACTGTTTGAACCTTTAGGGATTGAAAAATTTTTCTGGGAGAGCTGTCCAAAAGGCATTACAAAAGGCGGATGGGGATTGTTCCTATGTCTGGAGGATATGGCAAAGTTAGGTCAGCTCTATCTTCAGAAAGGAGAATGGAATGACAGACAAATCCTGCCCGCAGAGTGGATTGAACAGTCTGTCACAAAGAAGGTAACTCCTGCTGAAGAAACTGGATTTTTAGGATATGGATATCAGATCTGGATGGGGAAAAGAGAAGGAAGCTTTGCCTTTAATGGGATGATGGGACAAAATGTATTTGTCTATCCCGATATACAGATGGTTGTCGTGACAACAGCAGGAAATGAAGAATTTTTTACAAGCAATGCGATGCAGGATATTCTGGAACGTTATCTGCCAAAACAAGAGGAAATGGATGAGAGACTGGAAGAAAATAAAAAAGAACAGCAAAAATTGAGAGAAACACAGTGGAGACTTTCTCATCCGAAGAAAATTCAGAAAATGATCCGCAAAGGGGGATGGCACAGAAAAAAAGAAACAGATGATTCATGGAAAAAGAAGGCAAAAAAACTGGACGGAAAGAGATATGAAATGTCAGCTGTCTATATCGGACTGTTTCCGCTGATGGGACAGGTTTTTCATAATAATTATACGGATGGAATCAGAGAAATTGGATTTAATATGGAAGAAGACAGATTTTTTATGACGGTCGTGGAAGGAGAAGAAGAGAAAAGACTGGAATTAGGGATGGAAGAGGCAAAAGAGAGGAATCTGGAACTGCACGGGGAAATCTATCGTGTTGCAGTAGAGGGTAAATTTTGCACGGACGAAGATGGAAGACAAGTTCTTAAAATTGTTATTTCGTATCTGGAAGATGCGATGAAGCGGATCTTGAAAATTTTTTTTATGGAACATAAAATAGAATTGTGTGCAACAGAAGTTCCGGGAAAAGGGATTATACTCAATGGAATTTCTTCGATAACAGGCGGATGGATGGAACATCCGATTTTGAAAAAAATACGGGAACAAGGCAATGTAGATATAGTACGTCTTTTGATGGAAAGTGCAATTGAGCCGAAGGTAGAAGGAAGAGAGAAAAAAGAAGAGGAAGCACAGAAAAATCCAGCAGAAGAATTCCATTCACTTCCTGAAAAAGACACCGATGAAAAGAAGAAACAGAAGCAAGAAGAGAGTAAAAAAGAAGAACAGGAATAGGGGAGAATCAGATATGTTAGGAAATTGTATCGAAGAAGTAAGAAAGAAAATGCCGCTTGTCCATAATATTACAAATTATGTGACGGTAAACGATGTAGCAAATATACTGCTTGCCTGTGGCGGAAGCCCTATTATGTCGGACGAACCGGAGGATGTAGAAGACATCACTTCAATCTGCGGGGGATTAAACATCAATATCGGAACATTGAATCAAAGGTCTGTCACGGCAATGAAGATTGCAGGAAAAAGGGCGGCACAGTTAGGACATGCGATACTTTTAGATCCTGTGGGTGCAGGCGCAAGCAAAATGCGTACGAATACGGCGATGGAACTGATGAAAGAAATTCCTTTCACTGCAATTCGCGGCAATATTTCAGAAATCAAGACATTGGCACTTGGAGACGGGACTACAAAAGGAGTTGACGCTGATATCGCAGATGCCGTGACGCAAGAAAATCTGGACAGTGCGATAACGTTCGTAAAAGAATTTGCGAAGAAAACAGGAAGCATTATTGCAGTGACAGGAGCGATTGATTTGATAGGAGATGACAAGATATGCTATGTGATCCGAAATGGACGAAAAGAAATGGGCAGGATTACAGGCACAGGATGTCAGCTTTCTGGAATGATGACAGCATTTTTGACAGCAAACCGTAAAAATTGTCTGGAGGCGGCGGCAGCGGCAGTCTGTGCCATGGGACTGGCCGGAGAAATTGCATGGAATCGAATGCAAGAAGGAGACGGCAACAGCACATACCGAAATAAAATAATTGACGCAATTTATCATATGGATGGAACAACACTGGAGGAGGGTGCGAAATATGAAATGCGGTAAAAAAGATCTTTTGCTCTATGCAGTGACGGACAGAAGCTGGTTAAATGGAGCGACCCTATATGAACAAGTAGAAAAAGCATTAAAAGGAGGAGCTACTTTTATCCAGCTGCGGGAAAAACAACTAGACGAGGATTCTTTTTTAGAGGAAGCAAAACAAATTCAAAAGCTGTGTGCGAAGTACCATGTACCGTTTGTGATTAATGATAATGTAGAGATTGCTGCGAAGATCAATGCAGACGGAGTTCATGTAGGTCAAAGTGATAGGAAAGCACGAGATGTTCGAATGCAGCTGGGAGAAGATAAAATTATCGGAGTTTCGGCTCAGACAGTAGAACAGGCTTTACTGGCAGAAGAACAAGGAGCTGATTATCTGGGAGTCGGAGCAGTATTTCCGACCGGATCCAAGAAGGATGCAACAGAAGTCAGCCGCGAAACATTAAAAGAAATTTGCCATGCCGTAAAGATACCTGTCATTGCAATCGGAGGTATTAATAAGCACAATGTAATGGAACTGACAGGAAGCGGAATCTGCGGTGTGGCAGTAATCAGTGCTATCTTTGCTCAGCCTGACATAAAAAAAGCAACAGAGGATTTAAAAGAAAAAACAAAGGTTATGGTGAACCTATGATCAGAGGAGCAATTTTCGATGTGGATGGAACACTGCTCAATTCTATGATGATCTGGGATAATGCTCCGGAGAGATATTTAAAAAAGAAGGGACTTTGCGCCGAAGAGGGGCTTGCGGATATCTTATTTTCCATGACGATGAAAGAGAGTGCAGAATATTTTAAAGAGAAATACAAAATCTCAGAATCGACAGAAACGATCTCTTCTGAAATCAATGAGATTGTAGCCGAGTTTTATAAAAAGGAAGTACAGCCAAAACCCGGGGTTTTGGATTTTTTAAAAGAATTAAAAGAAAGAAAGATCCCGATGACAGTTGCTACTTCAACAGACCGATGGCTGATCGAAATGGCATTTCAAAGACTCGATATGGAAAAGTATTTTGACAAGATTTTTACGTGTACAGAGGTAGGGTTCGGAAAAAGCCAGCCTGACATTTTTTTCGCCGCGAGTACTTTTATGAATACTATACCGCAGGATACATGGGTTTTTGAAGACGGACTGTATTCGATTCAGACAGCAAACCGGGCAGGTTACCGTACAGTTGGAATTTATGATGAATCAAGTCAAAAAGATCAGGAAATGATAAAAAAGACGGCAGAGGAATATTTGACAGATTTTCAGCAAAGAAAACAATTGTGGAAAAAATTGATCAAAAACGAAGAAAGCAGCATAGATGCGTATCACACGAAAGAAATGGTATCACAGCAGCAGCTGCACATGGTATGAGAGTTCCGCTTGCGGGACTCTTTTTTGTATCATAAGAAAGACACTGTCACAACAAAGTGTAAAAGTACGCTCTTATGATACAAAATACTCTGCTGGATGCTTTAGTCTGACTTAAAATAGAAAAGAATCAGCCTACCAGATTGTGATATAGAGAACTTCCTTCATATTTAGAGCGGAAAGCACGAGGAGTCATACCGGTATTTTTTTTAAAAACAGTTGAAAAATAAGTAGAGGAGAAAAAACCACATTGTTCTGCTATTCGATCAATTTTCAGATTCGTAGTCAAAAGCAGATGCCTTGCATGTACAACGCGCTGACTGGTGATATATTCAGGAAAGCTTTGTCCCGTAATTTCTTTAAACATTTGAGAAAGATACGATTTACTGACAAAAATATGACGTGCAACAATTTCCAGTGTGATTTCTTCATTTAAATGAGTATCGATATAATGACATGCCTGCTCTACGTGGGACGCTTTTGGACATGATACATAAATTTGTTCTGAATAAGAGGAAATGATTTGATCTCCCGCTTCGAGAAAAAGGTTTTCTTCTTTAAAATGGTGAGAAAGATCCTTATTTTTAAAACAGCACTGAGCAAGAGAGATATCCCATGCAAAAAGAATGAAATTATAAATACTTTTATTTAAAGAATTTAAAAAAATACAGCGGAGAATAGGAAGATCGTTTTCCGGAAGCTGATGTAATTTTTGTGCTCGTTCATGGAAAAGAGAAGAAGCATCTTTTGCTCCGCTTTTCAGCAAAGTTTCACAAATAGGTTTTTGATTGTATAAAATATCTAATAAGTCTTGAGTCATTTTTCTTACCCCTCTAACATGAAAAAGTGAAAAATATTTAAAATGTTTCAAAAGAATTTTAAGGTTTTATCGTAAAGAGTATGCTACACTTACCTAGGCACGAAGTTAGACTAAACTAACTAAACTGACTCCATTATACGAGTCGAAATTCAGATTGTCAATACAAGAAAGGGAGATATGATGCGTAAAATAGCAATTTATGGAAAAGGCGGCATCGGAAAATCCACGACAACATCAAATCTTTCCGCGGCATTGTCGCATAAAGGGTATCGGGTGATGCAAGTCGGATGTGATCCAAAGGCAGATTCAACAAAGACATTGATGGGAGGAAAAAGAATTCCGACTGTCCTTGAACAACTCAGAGAAAAAGGAGAAGAGTTAAAACTATCTGATATGGTATTTGAAGGATACAATGGGATTCTTTGTGTAGAATCGGGAGGTCCAATGCCTGGAATCGGATGTGCCGGGCGGGGAATTATTTCCGCTTTTGAAAAACTGGAGGAATTAAAAGCATTTGAAACATACCAACCCGACATCGTGATTTACGATGTACTAGGAGATGTGGTCTGCGGCGGATTTGCAATGCCGATCCGAGAAGGATATGCGAATGAGGTATTTATTGTATCGTCCGGAGAAATGATGAGTTTGTATGCAGCAAATAATATTGCACAGGCAATCAGAAATTTTGGAAAACGCGGATATGCCCGTCTTGGAGGATTAATTTTAAACGCAAAAAATATTGCAAATGAAAGAAATATTGTAGCAGAAGCAGTGAAAGAGATCCAAACAGAAGTGATTGCTTATATACCGCGTTCCGGTGATATTCAAAAGGCAGAGGAGTGCGGAGGAACAGTATTTCAATGTCTTGAGCAGTCTGAAATGAAAAATGTTTATGACTATCTTGCCGACCAAATTTTACAGATCACTCAGGAGGATACACTGAAATCGAAAGCAGTATAATTTATGATTTGAGAAATATGAGGAGGAAGAAAATGAAAAATAAAAGAAAAATCGCAGCATTATTTGCAGGTACATGGGTATTGGGCATGGTATCTTTAGGAGGAATACCTCTTACATATGCCGCAGAGACCACAGAAGGATATGAAATTTTATATCCAGAATATATGCAGGAATCAGAAGGAGAGAGTCTTGTGCTTGATCAAAAACCGGAAAAAATTGTGTGCCTTTCTAATTCTGCGCTTCAGATTTTAATTCGCTGCAATATGCAGCCAATTGCTGTGACAAGTCCTGCTTCTACTATTGACTATCCAGACTGGGTAAGTGAATTGCCGGTAATTGAGACAGGAATGAGTGAGCTTGACAGCGAAAGCGTCATTGCAATGGAACCGGATTTGGTGATCATGGGAGTTCATCTTCAGGAAGATTACGGTCCAATTTTAGAAAGTGCCGGTATTCCGGTCTACTATACAAGTGAGGGACCTTCCATTACATACAACGAAGTAAAACAAGAAGCTCTTGCACTTGGAGAATCATTTGGAGGAGATGAACAAAAAGATGCAATCCAAAAAGAATTTGATGATCTGGAACAGCGCGCGGCAGAATATAAAGATTCTCATAAGACAAAGACGATGATGATTCTGTTTGCAGCTCCGCCATCTTATCAGCAGACATCAGAGGGATATTTAGGGAGTATGCTTGCAATGCTGCCGTTTGAAAATTTATCCGATACGCTGATTGATCCTTCTTCTAGAACAGCTCCTTTGGATATGGAAAAATTAGTAGAAGAAAATCCGGAAATTTTATTTGCGATTTCGCCTACAACTCCGACAGCAGAAATGCTGGAAGCTTCTTATCAGGAGGAATTTCAGAACAATCCTCAAATCTGGGATAACCTGACGGCAATTCAGGAAGGAAATATTATTTACCTTTCCAGCGATTATGTAACTTCGAAAGGAATTCATATTATTGACAGTATGAACGAACTGATGGATATGCTGGAAGAAAAACTTCAATAAAAATATGACATAAGAAAGGAACAAAAACAATGCATACGAGAACAGTCAGAAAAAAATGCGGCGTACTTAGAATGAGTATTGTACTTGTAGTTCTTCTGGTGATTCTTGCCGTACTTTGTGCCGTCTCAGCAGCAGTAGGAAGTGCAGGATATACGATCGTTGAAATTCTGCAAAGGACATTTGAGGAAGGGAGCAATCCGGTAAAAGTGATTGTCCTGAATTTGAGATTGCCGCGCATTCTTCTGGCTGTTTTGATCGGAGCATCCCTTTCTTCATCCGGAGCGCTTTTACAGTCAGTGATGAGAAATCCTCTTGCAGATCCGGGAACGATCGGGGTATCGGCAGGTGCCGCGACGGCAGCAAGCACGATTTTGCTTCTGATACCAGGCATGACAGGTTCTTTGCCGTTGTTTGCCTTTGCAGGTGCAGCACTTGCGTGCTTTTTAATTTATTCGATGGCATGGAAAGGGGGAGTAGATCCGACCAGAATTATTCTCTCGGGAGTTGCGATCAACTCGGTATTAGGCGCCTATACGTCTCTTCTCCAGCTTTTAAATTCAGACAGTCTTTCCGGAGTACTTGCGTTTATGAACGGAAGTCTTTCCGGAAAAAGCTGGTATCAGTTTAAAACACTTGCAGTATACTGCATCATCGGACTGATCCTTTCCTTTTTCTGTATTAAAAGTGCCAATGCACTTCAACTTGGAGATGAGATGGCAAAGAGTCTTGGGGTAAAAGTCAATGCCAGCCGGATTTTTCTCTCAGCGGTTTCGGCTTTTTTAGCTGCTTCTACTGTTGCTGTTGCCGGAATGATAGGATTTGTCGGACTGGTTGTGCCGCATATTGCAAGACTTCTAGTCGGATCGGACTATAAAGCGATGCTGCCGGTCAGTATTGTGCTGGGAGCAGATATTTTACTTCTTGCCGATACGATCGGAAGAACGATTGTGCCGGGAATGGAAATTCCGGTCGGAATTGTGATGGCGGTTTGCGGAGGACCATTTTTCTTATACATGTTGAGAAAAAAAGGAGGTAATTATGGAAATTGATGCATGCGGTCTTCAAGTAGGATACGGAGATATCATTGTGGTTGACGAAATGGATATTCATCTGCATAAAGGAGAAATTACAACGATTATCGGACCGAATGGTTCCGGAAAATCAACGGTATTAAAAGCACTTACCCGACTGTTAAAATATAGAAAAGGAAGCGTATATCTGAACCAGAAGAATTTACAGAAGTTTGAAAGCAAAGAGCTGGCCAGATGTGTCGGTGTTTTGCCGCAAAGACATTCTGCACCTCCTGATTTTAAAGTGAAAGATCTCGTAGGATATGGAAGAATGCCGTATCAAAGCTGGTATAAAGGAAATAGCGCGGAAGATGAAAAAATTATTGACTGGGCGATGAAGGCGACAGGGGTATATGAAATGAGAGAAAAATCGATCCAGGAATGCTCAGGCGGAGAATCACAAAGAGTCTGGATTGCAACTGTGCTTGCACAGCAGCCGGATATTATGTTTCTAGATGAGCCTACGACCTATCTGGATATTTCCCATCAGCTGGAAACGATGCGTCTGGTAAAGAAATTAAATCGGGAATCCGGCATCGGGGTTGTAATGGTGCTGCACGATTTAAGTCAGGCATTAGAAGTCAGCGACCGGATTGTCGTGATCAAAGACGGAAAAAAGTACAGTGAGGGAAAACCAGAAGAAGTGATCACACAGAAAATGATGTGGGAAGTTTATCATGTAGAATGTGAGATTGTATGGTTAAAAGGAAGAAAGGCACCTCTGATTGCATATAAAGAAATTTGTTAGAAGGGAAGGAATCGATGGACGGAAATCAACTATTACAAAGACTTGGCAAGCTAAGAGATATCACATCTATGAAAGAGGTGGCGCCTCTGACAAATGCAATGTTTCCGGGCGCACATTGCCCCCTCATGGGAGCGGCGATGGCAGTACGAGGCATCAAGGATGCATTGATTTTGATCGTCGGAACGGATGAATGTGCATATTATACGAAACATATGACCATTCATTCCGAGGAGTTTGGAGGAATGATGGGAAGGTGCGTTTCTGTTGTGCTCGATACAAGGGATGTGACATTTGGATGTAAAAAAAAGCTGGAGTTGGCAATGAGAGAATTGGTGGAAGAGTATCGTCCCAAAGCAGTATTTTTAGTCACAACATGTGTAGTAGAAGTAATCGGAGATGATGCCGATGCACTTGCAGATGGACTGTCAGAGACATATCAGATTCCGGTGCTTCCGGTTCATACAGAACATTTTAAATGTGATAACCATATGCCCGGATTAGAGCGAACGATCACAGCATGCTTTGAACTGATGAAAGATCAGAAAAAACGTGGAACTGTCAATTTACTTGGACAGCGGATGGGAAATTTTGAGACGACAGAACTTAGCAGAATGCTGAGAGAACATGGAGTGAGAGTCGGAATGCAGCTTCCATGCGGCTGTACCGTAGAAGAGATTGAAACGGCACCGCAGGCTCAACTCAATATTGTGGTCCATACGATTGCACTGCCTCTGGCGAAGAAGATGGAACAAAAATTTGGAATACCGTATGTATTTTTTAACAAATTTACAGAGCCTGATCATATTTACGAAGCATATCAGACGCTGTTTGAACATCTTAAACTTCCGCTGCCAAAAGAAATCGATACTTTATATCAGGAAGCAAAAACAGCAAAAGAGAAAGCATATGAGAATTTACAGGGAATGACTTACATTTACGGGAATACCCCATTTGATTGTATGGAGTTTAATCAATTCTTGACAGAAGAAGGAATGATCCCTCAGATTATACAGATATCTTCATTTGATGAAGAAATTGACGGACCGGCTGCAAAAAAGATCAGTCAGGCGGCAGACCCTTATGTGGCCAAGAGTGCTAACATTGCTCCGATGCAGTATCTCTATGATGTCTTACATCCAAACTTATACTTAGGACATGAGTTTGCAGCAAGGTTGAGAAAGAAAAAAATAGCGATGGTTCACTCTGACAAGGCTTCTGGCATGCTGGGATTTGAAGTGACTACGTATATTTTAAAAGAATTAATGCGTGCCGCAGAGGAAGCAAAAGAGCTGGCAAAGGAGGAGACAAGATGAGTCTGACACGATTTTTACCGACACCTTCTGACCGAATGGGAATTTTATGGAGCCTTTTGGCGATAGAAGGATCTGTAATTTTAGAATACGGACCAGCCGGAACGACACACTTTAGTATGGGGCTGTTTGGAGAACTGGATTTAGAAACACAAAACCGCCTGTATACAACTCATATGAGTGAGTCTGACGTTGTCATGGGAGATGTCAGCCGACTGGAGAAAGCAATTTTGGAAGTTGATCAAAATAATCATCCAAAAGTCATCTTTGTGGTATCTTCTTCTGTAGCGGCAGTAATCGGAGTTGACCTAAAGGGAGTATGCAGTTATATGCAGCCGCAGGTAAACGCTCGCCTGATTACGTTTGAACAGGGAGGATTCCGAGGAGATTATTCGATCGGATTAAAAGAGACGTATACGATGCTGACCGAAAAGTTGGTAAATGATGTCGCAGAAAATGAGACAAAGGAAAATACGTTCAATATTTTGGGAACCTCTTTATGGTCGTATCGGATTCGATCGGATATCTGGGAATTGACTTCTTTGCTGGAAGAAGGCTTTGGATTAAAAAGGCAAGTCTGTCTGTGTACCGATACTTCTGTCGATGAAATCGGCAGTATGGGCAGAGCCAAGATTAATATTGTGGTCAACACTCTGGCACTTCCAGCAGCCAAAAATATGGAAAAACGGTTTGGAATTCCGTGGATTTTAAAATTGCCGTTTGGATATGAAGACACGTGGAAATGGCTGATAGAAGTTGGAAAAATAATTCAAAAGCCTTTAAATTCAAAACTGGAACATCAGCTGCAAGAAAAGATACGGATGACAATGCAGTATCAGATGTACGGCAGAATGCTGAAAGAAGACAAAATGAAAGCGGTAGTAATGGGAGAATATGATACGGTTGAGGGAATGTCCGGATTTTTAGAATCTATAGGATTTTTGGTAGAACATAAAATCTGTGCACACAGCCTGCGGGGAATTGAAAGCCCAAGAGAAGATATCAAATATGTTATGACAGAAAAAGATAAAATAGATTTGATGAAATCATTGCACCGCACATTGGTGCTTGCCGATGACACAATGATGAGACTTTGTGAAAAAGATAATACTTGTCTGAGAATATCATCTCCCGTAACACAAGGAATGGTTTATGCCAGACATCTGCCATTTGCAGGTATGAGAGGAGCGGACTATCTGCTGGAATTTGTAGAACAGTATTATCAGACTCTGAGATAGAATAGTGACAGATTACGATAGTCGATGAAAAATCAGTAAAAGATAGGGCAGTAGCGGTACATCAGAAAAGGATAGGAAAGAATTTTTAAAGAAAGGTAAGAAAACAGATGAAAATTCAGGTTATTTATTCTAGTCTCTCCGGCAGAACGGAGAAACTGGCAAGGGCAGTTGCAGATGAGACGGCAAAGAAATATGAGTGCAGTCTGCATAATTTAAAAGATGGCACTCCCACCTTGGACGGAGAGGTGATTTTGTTGGGATACTGGGTAGATAAAGGCGGTCCAAATAAAGAGATGAAACAGTTTATGGAGACGGTGGAGGGAAAAGCGGTTGGTGTATTTTGTACTTTAGGAGCCTACGCAGATTCAGCGCATGCGATTCATTCTATTGAAGCAGGGATAGACTGTGTAAAAGAGAAAAATATTGTGATCGGCAGTTATATCTGTAATGGCGCACTTTCCGAAAAAATAATTGAGATGTTCCGAAAAAATGGAAAAGAGGGTACTCACAGTGCTTCCCCAGAAAATGAAATTCGCTGGAAAGTGATGGCTAACCATCCGACAAAGGCGGAATGTGATCTTGGAGCAGAACGGTTTATTGAAAGAATTTGGATCTATGAAGAACATAAAAAACAAAATCTGATATTTAAATCAGTATTGTTAAATTAGATGGAAAAATAGGAAAGAAAATAATAGGAGATATAGAATACAATCATTTTTGTGATCTATGTCTCTTTTAGTTTTGAAAAAAGTTTTTCAGATATTGATTGATGAAAAAAGAGTTACATGCGTCGAAGATATTGCAATTGAAGAGCAAATCGAAAGAAATTTTGTAATAAAATTTAAGAAAAATATAAAAATATCGACATATTAAGTAATGATTTAAAAGCTTAGTTGTATTTTTTCAGACCATATGATATCCTAATAAAAAAGGAAAGATAATTTTTAAAGAAAGGAGAGTTATATGGAAAAGAAGAGAAGAATTTCACTGTTGCTTAAAATGGGAATCATGATATTTATACTGATTTTAGCCACGGCGCTTGTTGTATTTGCCCGAGAGATCCAGGAAGCAGAGAGCAGAGAAGCGGCAGAACAGACAGCTGCAAATGCAAATGGGATCACAGTTCGTGTCTACTATGGAGATCAGAATGGAGAATTTATTATTAATAAGGAAACAAAAATTTCGACAATAGATGCAGAAAATCTGACAGAACTTCTGATTGAGCAGGGAATTTTGCAGGAAGGGACAAAAGTACGCTCATTCAATATACAGAATCAAGACGATAAAAAAATGCTGCAAGTTGACTTTAATGAAAAGTTTAGAGAAAGTCTTCTCAGTCTTGGAACGTCGGGAGAACGCATCTTTATGGGAAGCGTAATCAATACATTTCTGGATGCTTATCAGGCAGAAGAAATTTTGATTACAGTAGAAGGCAGTACACTAGAGAGCGGACATAATGTGTATGACAGTTATCAGAATTTTTATGGACAAGTTCAGCAAAGAATCAATGTCACTTATACAGCAGGCAGAGGAAATCAAAAGACAGTTGAAGTGCTAAAAGTATACAGTGATCTTGGTTTTGCAACAGTATTTGATGAGCAGACTTTCGCTCATACAGAGGATTTAGAAAAAGACGAAGTGCTTTTCTACGATCAGAAAAGTGAAGGCGAAGTTCAAAATAAGGCATATATGAAAATCATGAGGTTTGAGGAAACTCTTCAAAGTGTGATAGCCGATATCAGAACTCAGAGACCGGAAGTTGAACTAAAAAGCACTGACCAGCCGATTGGACAAAACCAAGAAAGCAGTATGGTTCTTTCTTATATGGAAAGAAAAGAAGAGCAGAACAGGAAAGGAGAGATGTATGTCTGTCAGCATAACGATGATACCTATGTGATAGAAATTAACTGCGAAGAAGATGAGGAGGATTTGTGGGGACAGCTCCAAATGATGCTCGATGAATTCTATTTTGTAGATTAAATTTAGAAAAATCTCCTTTTAGGCTCTCTGACAGGAAAAAATCAGGAAAGTCTAAGAGGAGATTTTTGCTCTAGTTTCAAACGAATAAAAAGGCACCGATTTTTGAAACATTGAGGATTTGCCTAAGAGAAATACGAAAGAAGACCATGGAAATTTCATCTATAGTATGATATACTGAACAAGATGCAGAATATAGGAAATATCAGGCAATGGAAGTCTATATACACAAAGATAGGAGGATTTCAATGAGTAATCAATATAAGATTGAGACGAAATGTATTCAGTCGGGATGGCATCCTAAAAAAGGAGAGCCGAGAGTTTTGCCGATTTATCAGAGTACAACTTTTAAGTATGATACGACAGATGAGATGGGAAAACTGTTTGATCTGGAGGAAGAAGGTTATTTTTATACACGCCTTCAAAATCCAACGAATGATGCAGTAGCCGCAAAGATCGCAGATTTGGAAGGCGGTGTGGCCGCAGTTTTGACATCTTCTGGACAGGCAGCAAATTTTTATGCAGTATTTAATATCTGTGAGGCAGGAGATCATATCGTCTGTGCAGCGGAAGTCTATGGCGGAACATTTAATCTGTTCGGAGTTACGATGAAAAAGTTAGGAATTGATTGTACATTTATTGATGCCGACGCTTCAGAGGAGGAAATTGCAAAGGCATTTCGTCCGAATACAAAAGTATTATTTGCAGAAACGATTGCAAATCCGGCTCTGGTTGTCCTGGATATTGAAAAATTTGCAAAAATTGCACATTCTCATGGAGTACCGCTGATTGTAGACAATACGTTTGCGACACCAGTCAACTGCCGTCCGTTTGAATGGGGAGCCGATATTGTGACACATTCTACTACAAAATATATGGACGGTCATGCAATGCAGGTAGGAGGAGCAATTGTAGACAGCGGAAATTTTGACTGGGAAGCACAGAAAGAAAAATATCATGGACTGACAACCCCGGATGAATCTTATCATGGAATTGTATATACACAAAAATTTGGCAAAAAAGCGTATATTACGAAAGCAACGGTTCAGCTTATGCGTGATCTCGGTTCTATTCCAGCTCCGATGAACTGCTTTTTGTTAAATGTCGGACTGGAGACGCTGCCGTTGAGAATGGAACGCCATTGCTATAATGCACAGAAAGTAGCAGAATTTTTAAATGCGCATGAAAAAGTATCTCATGTAAACTTTGCAGGACTTCCGGGAGACAAATATTATACTTTGGCTAAGAAATATATGCCCAAAGGAACATGCGGAGTGATTTCCTTTGAGTTAAAAGGTGGAAGAGAAGCAGCTGTTACTTTTATGGACGGACTAAAATTGGCTGCGATTGTAACACATGTAGCAGATGCAAGAACTAGCGTTCTTCATCCGGCAAGCCATACGCACAGACAGATGAACGATGAGCAGCTTGCAGAAGCCGGAGTTTCACCGGGAATGATTCGTCTTTCCGTTGGAATTGAAAATGTGGAGGACATCATTGAAGATTTAAGTCAGGCACTTGATCTGGTAAAATAAAAACTTGGACATTCAAAGGTCATTTTTTCCAAGCTTTGCTATTTGCATGTCTATTTAGACAATATTAGGACGGACAAAAGTTTTGTTCCAATCGCGGACTTGATCATTTTCGTATTGTGCTGCGCTTTGGAAGAGAGACTTTTGCTTCGTCCTTTTCTGGTTTTTTGCGCGGTGACATTCCTGGTACGACGCAATCATGCAAAATATTTTAGTTTTTCAGGAGAAGAAGAAAAGAAAGGAGAAGAAAATGATCTATATCACCGGTGATACGCATTGTCCCATTGACATGAAAAAATTAAAAAACAAAAGACTTCCTTCAGGATTGCAGACAAAAAAAGATTATCTGATTATCTGCGGAGACTGCGGACTTGTCTGGGAAGGAGGAAAGGAAGAAACGTACTGGCAAAATCAGATAGAAGAGAAAAAATTTACAACCTTGTTTTTAGATGGGAATCATGAGGATCATAGAAGACTCTTACAATATCCGGAAGAAAGATGGAATGGCGGAAAAATTCACAGAATTCGCTCCAGTATTTTACATCTGATGAGAGGGCAGATATTTGAGATAGAAGGAATGGTATTTTTTGTGATGGGAGGTGCAGCATCTACAGACAAGGCAATGAGAAAAGAAGGATTTGACTGGTTTCCTGAAGAGATACCATCGAAAGAAGAAAGAGAAGAGGCACTGACTAACCTGGAACGAATGAATTGGAAAGTTGATTATGTTCTGACCCATACGGCTCCGACAGATATTATCTATAAAATAGGAAGAAAAGACAGGGCAGATGAATTTACAGATTTTCTTCAGAAGATAGAAGAGAGATTGAATTACAGACATTGGTATTTTGGTCATTTTCATGAAGATCAGAAAATAGATGAGAAATCTACTTTGCTGTATCAGAAAATTCTGCCAGTTACGCGTGGAATAGTCTAATTTTGATCCCTTGCGATTGCAGGAAGAAGATTTGATTTATATTTGGCTTAAGCCAAACTTGGATCGTGAGAAGAAGAACGGTGAAACTTGAAAGCACTTATGATCTGTGTTATGATGAAAAAAAATGAGAAAGGGAAGTGTGTTATGAAATTTTTTCATATTTCGGATGTTCATCTGGGAGTATCTCCAGACCCTGGATTTCCCTGGAGTGATCTAAGATGCCGTGAAATCTGGCAGAGCTTTGAGGCATTTATTCAAAAGGTATCAGAAAAACAGGTTGATTTGCTGCTGATTGCAGGAGATCTGTTTCACCGACAACCTCTGATGAGAGAAATCAAAGAGATCAATAGCTTGTTTGCACTGATTCCCAAGACTAAAATTGTATTAATTGCCGGAGAACATGATTATCTCCGTTCCGATTCCTGTTATCTGAAATTTCAGTGGAGTCCGAATGTGTTCGTAATGAATACAAAAGAGTGCAGAGGGATTTATTTCCCCGACTTAAATACAGAAGTGTATGGGCTTAGTTATTATGAAAAAGAAATTTCAGAACCGCTGTATGACGGAATTTCTCCTCAAAATAATGGATGTTTTCATATTTTACTGGCACATGGAGGAGATGAAAAACATATTCCGATTGACAGAAGAAAGATGGCACAATCAGGCTTTCACTATGTAGCAATGGGACATTGTCATAAATTTCAGCCTGTGATCGATTACCATGCTTATTACAGCGGAGCATTGGAGCCAATTGAAAAAACAGATTTGGGACCGCATGGATATATAGAAGGGGATGTAGATGAATATGGAAGAATGCGTATCCGATTTATCCCCTGGGCAAAACGAGAGTATTTGATTTTATCGGTGACATCGAATGAGAGATTTACGGATCAGAATTTAAAAGATCAGGTGGCAGAGGGAATAAAAAAGAGAGGAAAACAGCATTTTTACAGAATCTTAATTGACGGTGTCCGTGATCCGATGGTACATTTTGATCTGGAAGGATGTAAAAAGTTCGGAAATGTAGTAGAGATTATGGATCGGACGACTCCAATTTACAATTTCAGAAAACTTCTTCTGCAAAATGGAGACAATTTGATTGGGCGTTATATCCGTCATTTTCAAAACGGTGCATTGACAGAGGCGGAAAAAGAAGCATTATATGAGGGAATTGACGCTTTGTTGGATACAAAGAGGTAATATAAGGAGAGAGCCACAAAGAGGCAGAAAATATGGAAATTAAAGAACTTCAGATCAAACATTTTGGAAAATTTCAAAACGAGAGTATTCGTTTCCATGGAGGTTTAAACATCCTTTATGGAGAAAATGAAATGGGAAAAACCACTTTGCATGCTTTTATCAGAGCGATGTTGTTTGGAATGGAGAAGGAAAGAGGAAAAGCTTCTAAAAATAACGAATATGTTTTGAGAGAACCTTGGGATAATCCTTCCTATTATGCAGGAACCATCCGATTTGAAAGTGGAGAAAAAATTTATCGTCTCAGCAGAAATTTCAGCGAAGAGGGACAAAGTACAGAGCTGTTTTGTGAGACAGATGGAATGGAATTAGAACCAGACCAGGCAAAGATAAGAGAATTGTTGGATGGTTTTAATGAAGCGGCTTTTTGCAACACCGTTTTTGTCAGTCAAAGAAGCAGCGAGACAGCATCAGAACTTGCCGATGAGATTCGAAATTTTGTTACGAACTATCAGGAGGAAGGACAGTTTAACGTCAAAGAAGCGCTTACACATCTTAGAGATAAGAGACAAGAGTTGGAGCGAAAGAGAAAGAACAACCAGGATGAAAAAAAAGAAAACATTAAAAAGACGAAGACAAGATTAAGAGAACTGGAAAGGGAATTAGAAGATCTGCGCAGACAGACGAATGAGCAGAGCCAGCAGTTAATTCAGAAAAAAGAACGACGCTCTCAATTTATGCAGAACTGCGGAGATGCAGAGGAAAGAAAACAGAAAAATATCGGACTTTGGATGATTGTAGTTCTGGTCCAGATTGCAGCAGGCGCTGGCGCAATTTTAATTTCTCAATATCTGTCAGTATGGTTTATTGCAGTTATCGCAGCAATCGATCTGATTGTGCTGATGTTTCTCTTTTTCCACATTCAGACAAAAAAGCAGAGGCTTGAGAAAAAAAGCCAGGACAGACTGCGAAAAGAAGAGCAGATTTTAAAAAAGATGGAGTTAGAAGAAGAAAAACTCAGTGGAAAGCAGGAAATTTTGCAGGAGGAAATCCGGGAAAAAATGATGCAGACAGAGAATTTAAGAGAGATGCTTGAGGAAGAAGAAAACAGTTTTCAGAACAAAAAGATGGATCAGAAAATTGAAGGTCTTCAGATTGCAGAAAATACGATTCGGGATCTGTCGAGTGAAATGTATCGGGAATTCAGTAAAGGTCTTAACAAGAAAGTTTCAGAAATTTTATCGATGATCACAAGAGGGCGTTACAGAAAAGTATTTCTGGACGAAAAGATGAATGTGAGAATCGATACAGAAGAGCATCTGCTGTATCTGTATCAGGTCAGCAGAGGAACGATGGATCAAATTTATTTTGCAGTGCGTATGGCAGTCGGCGATTTTTTCTTTCAGGAGGAAAAACTTCCGGTTATTTTAGACGATGTGTTTGTCATGTACGACGAGAGAAGATTAAAAGAGACGCTGCGCTGGCTGTATCACAGCAATCGACAGGTATTACTGTTTACGTGTCATAAAAGAGAAAGAGAACTCCTCCGTGAGATTGTCCATGAGGAAGAGGGAATATAGAAAGAAAAGCAATCTGTTTGAGCGAATGAGAAAGGCAGACCTGTAAGCCACGTATCGCCGAAAAAAACAGAGCGATACGGCAGAATAATACAGAACAAAAAGGCGATATGCAATTGTAAAAGAAGCATACCGCCTTTTCCTTTTTATTGCCGAGTCGTTTGCTGTTTACGTTTGGCGAGGAATTTTTGAATGCGTTTGTTTGGATTTAAAAGTGAACTGATCGATGCGTCATGATTTAAGGTATCAATGATATAAGCAATATATTTACTCATGTCACAGTTTACATAATATGGTTTGGAAAGCAGCTCAGGAGTCTGATAAATCAGGTTGGTGGTAAGAACAAAATCAAATAGTCCGTCTTCATAAGCACGATCAAATTTTTCCAGACCATTGGTAAACAAGCCGAATGTAGCGCAGATAAAAATACGTCCTGCTTTTCGAGATTTCAATTCTTTTGCGACGTCGATCACGCTTCCTCCTGAAGAAATCATATCATCAATGATAATCATATCTTTTCCTTCTACCTCAGTACCCAGAAATTCATGAGCGACGATTGGATTTGTTCCATTTACAATATGAGCATAATCTCTTCTCTTATAAAACATACCCATGTCAACTCCAAGGACATTTGCCATATAGACTGCACGGCTGGTACCGCCTTCATCCGGGCTGATCACCATCAGATGCTGAGGATCGAGACAGATGTCAGGAGCAGCCCGGAATAGACCTTTAATAAACTGGTAAGCAGGCTGCACTGTCTCAAAACCGTGAAGAGGAATCGCATTCTGAACCCGAGGATCATGTGCGTCGAAAGTAATAATATTATCGACGTTCATATCGACTAATTCCTGAAGAGCAAGTGCACAGTCTAAAGATTCCCGCCCATTTCGTCTGTGCTGGCGACTTTCATATAAGAATGGCATGATGACCGTAATCCTTTTTGCTTTTCCGCCTACTGCGGCAATGACACGTTTTAAGTCCTGAAAATGATCGTCAGGCGACATATGATTGACACTTCCGTAAAGAGAATAGGTCATACTGTAATTGCAGACGTCTACTAAAATATACAGGTCATCGCCGCGTACAGATTCTTTGATAATTCCTTTTGCTTCTCCGGAACCAAAACGAGGGGTCGCAGCCTGAATAATATAACTGTCTCTTTGATATCCTTCAAATGCAGCTGTAGCGGCATCGGCATGATTTCTTTCATGACGCCACTGTACGAGGTAAGCATTGATCTTTTCACCGAGAGTTTTGCAGCTTTCCAGGGGGATAATACCCAGAGAGCCGACAGGAATAGTTTCAAGGTTACGTTCATCCGTTGTTTGCATGATATCTTTTTCCTCCATTTTGATAATAATTAAGTAATTTATAGCTACTATAGTTTAACACAAAGTTTGTTCAGGTCAAGCTTTTCTTCCTGATAATTTTTTTTGAATGCGGATGTCATCTCCGATCAATTTACACATCGTATAATTGCTTGTGATCCGGGAAAACACTCGTTCGGAATACGTATCAGAAAAACGATCCATAGGAAGATTCGTAGAAATAATCGTACTTTTTTGACGAATGAGACGTTCATTGATACACAGAAAAAGCTGAGCCGAGACAAAGGTATTCGTCAGTTCAGTTCCCAGATCATCAATGATCAGCAGATCACAGTCAAAAACATAGGGATAAAATTCCATTGCATCTTCGGCACGTGAAAAGGTATACTTTGCAAATAAATCAAAAAGCTGAAATGCCGAAAAATAGATGACGGAATGGGAACGGTCAATCAGCCATTTGGCAATACAATGAGATAAAAAAGTTTTTCCGACACCCGTATCACCGTAAAAAAAGAGGTTACCTGGAGTCGTATCAAAAGAAAAAAGAAAATTTTTACATTCTCCTACCACTTTTTTTGCTGTATCCAAAGCAGAAAGACCGGTAGCGGGATTGATCATTTTAGTTGAGTAATAACGGTAAGTAAATTTAGAGAAATTTTCTGTCTCTAACACTTCACGGACATTGGACTGCATATAGAGAAGATCAATTTCTTTTTGTTTAAAACAATGACATTTTTCATTGTCAATAAAGCCGGTATCTTTACAGTCAGGACATGTATAGTGGAGTTCAAGATAATCAGAAGGAAAACCATGTTCCTGTAAAGCCTGTGTCCTTTGCATGGAGAGAAAACAGATTTGTTCCTTAAGATCGTCCAGTGCATTTTCATCTCCGGCAAGCAGCTTTTTGGCACGACCGACACACAGAGAAGAAATCTGTCTGTCAATCTCAGAAAGTTTCGGAATTTTTTCGTAGGCTGTCTGAATACAGAGATCCTGACGGTGTTTATTTTCAAGCTGAGTATTTTGGTAAGTACGCAGGATAGCATCGTACTGAGAATTTTTTAAGGGCAATGTTCAATTCTCCTTTCTTTGGATAAGAGTGATAAAACAGTCCTCTAATCTGCATTTAACAGTTGCTTTTCAAGTTGTTCAAAATCGTACTGCCGTTGATGAAAATTATTAAAACGATTGTTAGAAGAAACAGGAGCTGAAGCAGGAGAAGAAACAGGGCGTTTTATCTTCTGATGTTCTTCAAATGCTTTCATCTGTTCTACTGTTTTAATTCCACTGTTTTTCCAGCTAATCAGGATTTTTTCAGTATAAGAAAAATTAGGCTGATGAATCCGGTCAATCGTCCGATGACATGCCTCGATAATTAAATCAGGGGAGAGTTCATATTCTTTCAGCCACCGTGACATGTATTCGATTTCGGAATCGACAGGATTGCGTCCTCGAATTCCGAAAGCACGCAGAATGGCAAAATAGGTTTTATTGTACTGGAGAATACTCTGCTTTGCCTGAGCTACTGTTCGGATACCTTCTTTTGCCCAGGACATGGCAACAGTTTCCATATAGCGGCAATTTCCGCATCCTTTTGATACACAGTACTCGATCAGATATTCAATCAAATCTGATGAAAAATGCAGTCCATCATAAAAATAGAGAATCGTAGAAATCTCCGTGGAATCAAGCGTCTTTCCAAGATACTGCTCGGCAATAAAAAAGAGCTGCTGAATTTCCTCTTTTGACTGTAAAAAGGCAAGCTTCTCTGGGGTTAGTTTTCCTGATTCCGATAACTTATGGGAGGAAGAAAGCGTGGTCGCAGAAGCGGGAGGAGAAGCAGCCAAAACAGAAGATTCTGACTTTGGTGATGTTGTCTCTTTTGAAGGAGGAATATCTAAAAAAGTGATATCCGTGATCCAGCCATTTTCACTTTTTGTCAGACGGAGCAATCCCAGTTTTTCCCAGTAGGCAAGGGCACGTTTGATATCCTTCTCTGTATGATCCAGAAGATCCGCAATTGCTGTAAAAGAGATTTCTTCTTCTGCCTGAGCGCAGCGCAGCAGATACAGATAAAGCTTAACGTATTCTCCGCTTGCAGAAGCCATATATTGATCGATAAACTGATTTTGGATGATCGTTGTATTTTTAGTTTGGTTCGTGTGTAAAAATAATGGATTCATTTAGTCACCTACGTTTCGGAATTTTGGAGGTCTGCAGACGATAAGTCTGAATCGTTACGGCTGTGAGAATGCAGGATCTCCGAGAACAATGATTTCGATTCTGTTATGGTCTAATAAGTATACCACAACTCGAAAAAAAAGAGAACAGCCAGTTTTTTGGTGAATAGATGTCAAATAGTGGATAACTCTGTGGATAAGATGTGGATAACTGAAAAAAATAAAATGTGGATAATGTGGATAACTTTGTGGATAACTTTAAAAATGTAAACTGAAAAAACAAAGTAAATATCGAGATTTTAGCTAAAATTAAACATTATTTTATCTTGTTATGTAAAATAAGTTATCCACAAAGTTATCCACATACCATTTTTTTGAGAAAAAATAATATGTGGATAAGTTTTTAAGAATTGCCTAATAAATTTTCACCGATTTTTACAACGTCTCCAGCTCCCATAGTGATCAGTAAATCTCCGGGAACACAGTTGCTTAAGATAAAAGTTTCTATCTGATCAAAAGACGGAAAATAATGGACATCCGTTCCGAGAGCCTCGATTTTTTCTTTCAATGTTTCAGAACTGATTCCAAGATTATCAGTCTCTCTGGCTGGATAGATATCAGCGAGAATTACATGATCCGCAAGAGAGAGTGCCTGTGCAAACTCATCCATTAAAGCTTTTGTACGTGTGTAAGTATGAGGTTGGAAGACACACCAGACCGATTTATGAGGATAGTTCTTTGCAGCGGCTAAAGTTGCTTTGATCTCAGTCGGATGATGAGCATAGTCATCGATAACAGTAACATTTCCAACGCTGCCTTTATATTGGAAGCGACGGTCAGTTCCGCGAAACTGGTTCAATCCTTTTTCAATCTGGTCTTCTTTAATAGAAAGAAGACGACACAGTGCAATAGACGCAAGAGCGTTAGAAACATTATGAATACCAGGAACGCTTAACTGAAAATGACCGATACACGTTCCTTTATGTATGCAGTCGAAAGAAGCACAGCCAAAGGAATTAAATGTGATATTGGAAGCAAAATAATCGCTGCTTTGATCTTTTCCGTAGTAAATAATCTGGCAGGGAAGATCTTTTGTAATTTCCTGAACATTTGGAATTTCATGATTGATAATTAAAACTCCGTCTGACGGAAGCCTTTGGGCAAAAAGACGAAAAGAATGCCGGATATCATTTAAATCTTTAAAAAAGTCAAGATGATCTGCATCGATATTTAATATAATGCTGATTTTAGGATTAAAATGCAGAAAACTATTTGTATATTCACATGCTTCTGCCAGAAAAATCTGAGAATTTCCGACACGAATATTTCCATGAATTGCTTGTAAAATTCCTCCTACAGAGATAGTAGGATCTAATTTGGCAGCCAGGAAGATCTGAGAAATCATAGAAGTTGTTGTGGTTTTTCCATGAGTTCCGGAGACCGCAATGGGAGTCTGATAATTTGTCATAATCTGTCCTAAAAGTTCTGCACGGGTAAGCATAGGAAGCTTTTTCTGAACGGCCGCGGCAAATTCCGGATTGTCAGGATGAATAGCAGCCGTATAAACAACGAGATCAATTCCATCTATAATATTAGAGGCACGCTGACCATAGAAGACTTTAATACCATTATCTTCCATCCATTTCGTCAGAGGTGATTCTTTGGCGTCAGAACCGGAAATCTGAAAATGACGGTCCAATAAAATAGAAGCGAGACCACTCATACTGATCCCACCGATTCCGATGAAATGAACATGGATCGGGTGGTTAAAATCTATCTGATACATAATATCGCCACTCCTTTATTTTTTTATTTCTGATGTTTTATATTTGGAAAGACACAATCAGTCCTTTTTTATTATACGCTGATCAAAGATAAATGGAAAGTGTTTCTTTTGAAATGTCGGAGAATCGGAAATAAAAACGGGAAAAAACAGGGAAAAAAAGATGCAGATTTAATGAGTATGTATAAAATATACAAAATATAGAATGAAAAAAGAGAAATAAGAGGAAAAAAGTATAAAGATGTCGAAAAGCGTCAAAAGAGAAAAAGAAAAATATTAATGAATTATGATAAAAAGAGGTAAAATTATTTGATATTTTTTGTAAAAAATGTTCACTATTTTAAAAAGATGTGATATAATAAAAAAATAATAAATTACAACAAGAGGTGATAGCGTGATTAAAAAAGAAATGATCGCAATGCTGCTTGCAGGCGGACAAGGAAGCCGTCTGGGCGTATTGACAGCAAAAGTAGCAAAACCAGCCGTAGCTTTTGGTGGAAAATATAGAATTATTGATTTTCCGTTGAGTAATTGTATCAATTCTGGTATTGATACAGTAGGAGTGCTGACGCAATATCAGCCGTTACGTCTGAATTCCCATATCGGAATCGGAATTCCGTGGGATCTGGACAGAAATATTGGAGGCGTTACTGTTTTGCCTCCGTATGAAAAAAGTACAAACAGTGATTAGTATACCGGTACGGCAAATGCCATTTATCAGAACCTGACGTATATGGAATCCTTTAATCCGGATTATGTATTGATTTTATCTGGTGATCATATTTATAAGATGGATTATGAAGTAATGCTGGATTTCCATAAAGCAACAAATGCAGACGTCAGTATTGCAGTTATGCCTGTTCCGATGGAGGAGGCAAGCCGTTTTGGTATTGTAATTGCGGATGATCAAAATACGATTACTGAGTTCCAGGAGAAACCGGAACATCCAAAGAGCAATCTTGCCTCTATGGGTATTTATATTTTCTCGTGGAAAGTATTAAAAGAAGCCTTAATTACTATGTCCGATGTAAATGGATGTGATTTTGGAAAACACATTATTCCGTACTGCCATGAAAACGGCAGAAAAATGGTTGCATATGAGTATAACGGATATTGGAAGGATGTAGGAACATTAGGATCTTACTGGGAAGCAAATATGGAATTGATTGATATCATTCCTGAATTTAATTTATATGAAGAATTCTGGAAAATTTATACAAAAACCGATATTATTCCTCCGCAGTACGTTTCAGGAGAAGCTAAAATTTTCAGAAGTCTTATCGGAGATGGCAGTGAAATTTATGGAGAGGTTGAAAATTCTGTCATCGGCGCAGGCGTCACAATCGGCAGGGGGGCTGTAGTGCGTAATTCGATCATCATGAAAGAGACAAAGATTGATGAAGGTGCGGTGATTGATAAAGCGATTATCGCAGAGAATGTAGAAATCGGCAGAGGCGCTATTCTCGGTATAGGAGAAGAAGTGCCAAATAAAGTAAAACCTAATATTTATTCCTTTGGTCTTGTAACCGTAGGAGAAAATTCTTATATTCCGGCGAATGTAAAGATTGGAAAGAACACAGCGATTTCAGGAATCACAACACCGGAAGACTATCCGGACGGCGTATTGGAAAGCGGCGAAACTTTAATTAAGGCAGGTGAAATTTCATGAGAGCAGTGGGAATTATTTTAGCAGGCGGAAACAACTATAGAATGAGAGAATTGTCAAATAAGAGAGCGATTGCTGCTATGCCGGTTGCAGGAAGCTATCGTGCCATTGACTTTGCACTGAGCAATATGACAAATTCATCTGTACAGAAAGTGGCTGTTCTGACACAGTATAATGCGAGATCATTAAATGAACACTTAAGTTCATCGAAATGGTGGGATTTTGGAAGAAAACAGGGCGGATTATTTGTCTTTACGCCGACTGTTACTCACGATAACAGTTTTTGGTACAGAGGTACCGCAGATGCAATTGGACAGAATCTGGACTTTTTGAAAAAATGTCATGAACCGTATGTAATCATCGCTTCCGGCGATGGCGTATATAAGATGGATTATAATAAGGTTCTGGAATATCATATTGAAAAGAAAGCTGATATTACGGTTGTATGTAAAGATGTAGAGCCAGGAGAAGATGTCACAAGATTTGGCGTTGTCAAAATGAATGAAGATTGCCGAATTGAAGATTTCGAAGAAAAGCCAATGATTTCTACTTCTCATACAATTTCTACAGGAATCTATGTAATCCGAAGAAGACAGCTGATAGAACTGATTGAGAGATGTGTGCAGGAAGAACGCCATGATTTTGTAAAGGACATTCTGATTCGGTATAAGAATCTGAAGAGAATCTACGGATATAAAATTACAGATTACTGGAGCAGTATCTCTACAGTAGAATCTTATTACAAAACAAATATGGATTTTCTGAAAAAAGAAGTCAGAGATTATTTCTTCCGTCAGTATCCAGATGTATATTCCAAAGTAGATGATTTGCCGCCGGCAAAATATAATCCTGGCTCGGAAGTGAAAAACAGTCTGGTATCAAGTGGATGTATTGTAAACGGATATGTGGAAAATTCTATTTTATTCAAAAAAGTATTTGTCGGAGATAATTGTGTGATTAAAAATTCGATCATTTTGAACGATGTATATTTAGGAGATAATACACATATTGAAAATTGTATTGTAGAGAGCCGTGATACGATTCGGGCAAATTCCTACCATATTGGGGAGGATGGAATTAAAATTGTAATTGAAAAAAATGAAAGATATGTTTTATAAACAGCAGTGAGAAAGGGGCTTGGAAGTTATGAAAATTACCGACGTTAGAGTGCGCAAAGTTGCAAAAGAAGGAAAAATGAAAGCAGTTGTTTCAATTACGATTGATGATGAATTTGTTGTTCATGATATTAAAGTGATTGAGGGGGAAAAAGGATTGTTCATCGCTATGCCGAGCAGAAAGGCTTCCGATGGAGAGTACCGTGATATCGCACATCCGATTAATTCTGAGACAAGAGAGCGGATTCAGAAAATTATTCTGGAGCATTATGAGACGGCAATTGCAGAGTCAGAGGCAGAACCGGAAGCGGCAGCAGCAGAAGTATAAAATAAAATCAGCTACATAGTTGATAAAAAAATTTGATGATAGAGGGATATCACAATGACTAGAAAGGATAACAGGAATTGTGATATCCCTTTTGTTGATAAAAAGTAAAGATGGGATAGAAATATTGGACAAATAATACAAAAATAATTGGAAAAATACGATAAAAAAGTTTATATTTACTATAATATAATGCAAAATAAAGAACAATAACAAAAAATAACACATCAAATTGCAAAAACAGGCAGAGCACTGTCAAATATGTAGAGATTACAGAGAAAGAAAAACTTGGTATAATAAATCTATCAAAAACAACGTGATTCATTAATGGAGGTATGGAAGATGAAAAGAAAAATTGCATTAGCCGGCATAACAGCTGCAACAATACTTGCAATGAGTGGTATGGCAGTATGCGCAGAAGAAGCAACGGCAGAAGAAGCAGTAGCAGCATCGTACAGTACAGTAATTGAAATTGAAGACTGGGGAGCAGCTGTCACAAAGGTAATTGTGAATCTGGGACAGGAAGTTTCCGGTGAGATTGGTACGGATACATTTTCTGTAAATGTACGCAGAAGCGATGATCGTCTGGAAACACCGTTGCTGGAAGAAGGAGAAAGCCGTGTAACAAATGCTTATGTTTCCGATGCAGAAGGAAATGAAGCAGAATCAGGAGAGTATGTAACACTGGAACTTGCTTATGGACCAAGCATCACATTGACCAGCCCATTAAATTATGCAGAAGGAAGAAATGTTTGGATTGATTGTGATTACACCATTACACAGGAAGAAGATATTGTGACGGATCAGGCAACGTTATCAGGAATCGTAGCAACAGAATATACCGGAAGCGTTCGTCTTGGCGTAGACGATTTCAATATCAGCCAGGGTACCTATGACGGAATCGAATTTTCCATGGCAGATTATAAACCGGAAGATACAAGCGGAGAACATCCGTTAATTATCTGGCTGCACGGAGGCGGAGAAGGCGGCACGGACGCAACGATTCCGCTCTCAGCAAATAAGGCAGTCAGCTTTGCATCAGATGAAATTCAGGAGATCTTTGGAGGAGCTTATGTGTTAGTTCCGCAGTCACCGACGAAATGGATGGAAGGTGAAGGAGGAGACAGTGACGGAACTTCTATCTATGAAGAAGGTTTGATGGAACTGATTCAGGATTATGTAGCACAGAATCCTGGTATTGATGAGAATCGTATTTATGTGGGAGGATGCTCAAACGGCGGTTATATGACAATGGTTCTGATGCGTGATTATCCGGATTACTTTGCAGCAGCATATCCGGTATGCGAAGGACTTGCAGATACTTTAATTTCTGATGAAGATATCGATATCTATAAGGATCAGAATATCTGGTTCGTAACAGCAGCTACCGACACAACATTGGATCCGGTTCTGTATACCTTGCCAACCTATACACGGATCCGTGAAGCAGGTTCTGAAAATGTTCATCTGACATTCTTCCCGAATGTAGTAGACATGACAGGACTGTACAGACAGGAAAATGATCAGCCGCATGAATATAATGGACACTGGTCATGGACTTATGTCTATAATAACCAGGTGACAGCAAGAATCAATGGAGAAACTGTTTCTCTGTTAGATTGGATGGCTGCACAGAGTAAATAAATAAGAATCAATCAATGTTTAGACGAACTGGCGCTGAATAAATGGTTATGTTTATGAGGCGGCAGTTCGTCTCTTTTGTTTTCAAAAAAATCTTCAGAGAAAAAGAAACTGTACAAAATAGACGAAAAAAGCTGTGAGAAAATCTAATATTTACTGTATCATATACAAAATAAAGAACAATGACAAGAATTAACACATCGATTTGCAAAAACAGGCAGACCACTGTCAAATATGTAGAGATTACAAACAGAGAAAAATTTGATACAATAAATTCATCAAAAACAACGTGATTCGTTAATGGAGGTATAAAAGATGAGAAGAAAAATTGTGTTAGCCGGCACAACAGCTGCAATGATACTCGCAATGAGCGGTATCGCAGTATGCGCAGAAGAAGCAACAGCAGAAAACGCAGCAGCATCAGCATCGTACAGTACAGTAACTGAAATTGAAGACTGGGGAGCAGCTGTCACAAAAGTAATTGTAAATCTGGGACAGGAAGTTTCCGGTGAGATTGATACAGATACATTTTCTGTATACGTAAAAAGAAGTGATGATCGTCTGGAAACACCGTTGCTGGAAGAAGGAGAGCGCCGCGTAACAAATGCTTATATCTCTGACGCAGAAGGAAATGAGGCAGAATCCGGACAGTATGCAACATTGGAACTTGCTTATGGACCAAGCATTACACTGAGCAGTGCATTAAATTATGCAGAAGGAAGAAATGTTTGGATTGACTGTGATTACACCATTACACAGGAAGAAGATATTGTGACAGACCAGGCAACATTATCAGGAATTGTAGCAACAGAATATACCGGAAGCGTTCGTCTTGGCGTAGATGATTTCAATATCAGCGAAGGAACGTATGACGGAATTGACTTCTCAATTGCAGATTATAAACCGGAAGATACAAGCGGAGAACATCCGTTGATTATCTGGCTGCACGGAGGCGGAGAAGGCGGCACAGACGCAACAATTCCGCTTTCAGCAAACAAGTCAATCAGCTTTGCATCGGAAGAAGTTCAGGAAATTTTCGGCGGAGCTTATGTATTAGTTCCGCAGTGCCCGACATACTGGATGGAAGGTGAAGGATCAGACAGAGACGGTACTTCTATCTATACAGAAGGCTTAATGGAATTGATTCAGGACTATGTAGCACAGAATCCTGGCATTGATGAGAACCGTATTTATGTAGGCGGATGCTCAAACGGCGGTTATATGACAATGCTTTTGATGCGTGATTATCCGGATTACTTCGCAGCAGCATTCCCAGTATGCGAAGGACTTGCAGATACTTTAGTTTCTGATGAAGATATTGATATCTATAAAGATCAGAATATCTGGTTTGTAGCAGCAGCTACAGATACAACACTGGATCCTGTTATCTATACACTGCCGACCTATACACGGATCCGTGAAGCTGGTTCTGAGAATGTTCATCTGACATTCTTCCCGAACGTAGTAGATACCACAGGATTATACAGACAGGAAAATGATCAGCCGCATGAATATGACGGACATTGGTCATGGACTTATGTCTATAATAATCAGGTAACAGCAAGAATCAATGGAGAAACTGTTTCTCTGTTAGATTGGATGGCTGCACAGAGCAAATAAGAATTGACAGACAAATAGTGATATCTGACCTGAAGTATAATAAAAAATATTGAAAATATAGTAAGTATTTTTAGATGGAGACTGTTCCGCAAACAGTCTCCATTTTTTTTGATACCAAAATAGAGTTTTGCTTTCTGAATCAAATCAGAGAAAAAGTAGTACAAAGAAAAAAATCATGATAAAATAAATCTGATTTCTGACAAAAGAAAGGATAGGGGTGTAATGAAAAAAACGGTAATAGCCATTGTGGGAATTTTTTTAATAGCTTTTTTAGTTCTTCTTTCTTCGGATACAGGACTCTCAACATATCAGGAAGATATGGAAGTGAGATTGACATTTGTAGCACCCTTCGCAAACACAGGTTATTGGGGCATTGCGGCAAGGGGAATTTTAGATGCCGGAGAGGAGTACGGCATGAATGTGAAATGTATAGGATTTTTGGAATCGGATGCCCAACAGCAGATTCGATATATAAAAAGCGCTATCTATTCCCATGCAGACGCTATCATCACAGCAGGAATAGAAAATTCAGAAGAATTCGAAGAAGTGCTGGAGATGGCAAGCGAAGAAGGAATCCCCGTTGTTTTGATTGACTGTGATATAGAAGAGAGCAGCCGGCTTTGTTATATTGGAACGGATAATTTTGAAGCGGGATGTCTTGCAGGAAGAGATATTATAGAGGCTACAGACGGAAAAGGAAAGGTTGCTATTATAGGAAATGAACAGTCCTCCGTGAATCAACAGGAGAGAATTGACGGTTTTGAGTCGGTGATTGCAGAGTATCCTGATATGGAGATTGTAACGGTAATGGAAGGAAACCAAAACTACATGATTATGAAAGAACAGATTGTAAATATGTTGGAGGAATATCCGCAGATTGATGCAATTTTTTGCTCAGAAGGATATGCCTCAAGCTCGATGAATCAGTTTTTGACAGAAGAAAATATGGGATATGAGACATTGAAAGTAGTAACATTTGATATGACAGATGAGACAGTAGAAAATTTAAAAGAAGACAGAGTCTATTCTACAATTCAGCAAGATCCTTATACGATGGGAAAAAAAGCAGTAGAATATCTGGATCAATATCTTCACGGACAGATCAATCTGGAGTCTGTCATTTATACAAACGTACAGAGCATAAAAAAAGAAAATTTAGACCAGATTTATGATTATAAGGGCGGGGATGTAGTATGGAATACGTATTAAAGCATTCAGAGAAGCACACGACAAAATATCGGCTGACACAGTATTTCTATACGGCACTGACTGTGGGAGTGCTGTTTACATTATGTACACTGTGTTTTCATATTGTCGCAACGAAACAATATGATATTACAATTGAACAGAGTTTAAGCTTAAATCAGTTTTATATGAAGCTGGATCAGCTTAATGTAGATATCACATCTTACTGGCAGGACAATCTGTCTGTAGAAACAGGACAGATTTTTCAGGAGTTTGAGGAACTGGATCAATTAGTGGACGGATTGAAGGCAAGACAAATCAATGAATATTATTCCAGAAATATTTATGATATCCGAGAGATTATGGACAGCTATGAGATGTTGTTTTCTTCCATGAGTATTCAGATGAATGCACTCAATCAGGACAAATTTAACACAACGCTGTTGTCAAAAGTAAATGAGATTTATTCTGAAATGGAAGAAATTTATGAGATCCTGTACTCTGATTTTACAAACCTGCATCTGACGATGCTGGAAAATACAAGACAGATTCAGGAAAATCTCCGTCAGAAAACATTGGTGTATGCCGCTTTGCTTGGAATCGCATTGATTTTGCTAGTCTTTACGGGAATTCGATTCGCAAAAAAACTGACGGATCAGATTGTACAGCCGATTCATACGCTGACACAATCCGCTGAAACGATTCTGGACGGAAAAATAAATGATTTTGAGAGAATTCCGGCACTAGATAGGGAAAATAATGAGATTACAATTTTGGTCAATGCTTTTAATACAATGATTGAGCAGATTCGGACCTATATCAGAGAGATTAAGGAGAATGCAAATGCTAAGGTAGCGCTCCATGAGAAAGAGCTGGAAAATTTAAAAATCAGTAATCTGTTAAAGAGGAGTGAACTTAAGGAACTGCAAATGTAGATTAATTCGAATTTCTTATTTAATATGCTTATTATGATTGTACAGACGGTATATATGG
>CALWCS010000070.1 GCA_944376425.1 uncultured Lachnospiraceae bacterium
GAATAATTGACGTGAGTAACTGTTAATAATGGCTGCAAGTCAGATACCTCCAATGCATAGTTATACCATAGTTTATGAAAAGAAGGGGAAAGTGTGATTTGAGAGGAATCATCATTGTTTGCAGTTATATTTTATGATAAAATCAAAAATCAGTAAAGAATACAGAGTAAGAAAGAGAGAGAAAGAATATGAACCGTAATTATCAAAAGGAACTGGAAAAACTGCTAGAAGAAAAGAAAAAAGAAAACAGTGTGCCAAAATTGTTTTTACACAGCTGCTGTGCCCCGTGCAGCAGCTATGTATTGGAATATTTATCGCAGTATTTTGAAATTACAGTATTTTACTATAATCCGAATATCTTTCCAAAACAGGAATATCAAAAAAGAGTTGCAGAACAAAAGAGACTGATAGAAGAAATGGAGACAATACATCCGGTGAAGTTTCAGGCTGGCAGATATGAACCTCAGGAATTTTTCAGCGCTGTTAAAGGTTTGGAAAAAATTCCGGAAGGAGGAGAGAGATGTTTTGCATGTTATGAACTTCGAATGAGAGAGGCGGCAAAACTTGCAAAAAAAGGAGGATATGATTATTTTACGACGACTCTTTCGATCAGTCCGTTGAAAAATGCAAAGAAAATCAATGAGATCGGAGAAAAATTGGAAAGAGAATATGGTATCTGCCATTTGCCTTCAGATTTTAAAAAGAAAAACGGGTATCAAAGATCAATTGTGCTGTCTGGAATTTTCGGGCTGTACCGCCAGGATTACTGCGGCTGTGTCTATTCGCAGGAAGAACGCAGAAGGAGTAAGGAAAACGTTGTCACAGAAGCAAAAGTGTGATAGACTACAAAATTAAAGCAGAAGAAAACAAACATAGGAGGAAAGATAACGATATGGCACAGTTATGGGGCGGACGCTTTACAAAAGAGACAGACCAGTTAGTCTATAATTTTAATGCGTCGATTTCATTTGATCAAAAATTCTACAGACAGGATATTTTAGGAAGCATGGCACATGTCAAAATGCTTGCCAAGCAGGGAATTTTGACAGACGAAGAGAGAGAACAGATTTTAGATGGATTAAAAGGAATTTTAAAGGATGTAGAGAGTCAAAAACTAAAAATTACTGACCAATATGAGGATATCCACAGTTTTGTGGAGGCAAATCTGATTGAGCGCATTGGAGATGCAGGGAAAAAACTGCATACAGGACGCAGCAGAAATGATCAGGTGGCACTGGACATGAAACTGTATACAAGGGAAGAAGTCGCAGCAGTGGATGAACTCTTGAATGAATTTTTGAAGACACTGTTAAAAATTATGGAAGAAAATCTGGAGACCTATATGCCTGGATTTACTCATCTGCAAAAAGCACAGCCGATTACACTGGCACACCATATCGGTGCCTATTTTGAGATGTTTAAAAGAGACCGTTTCCGTCTGTATGATATCTATCAGAGAATGAATGTTTGCCCGCTTGGAGCTGGAGCACTCGCTGGAACGACATATCCTCTGGACCGCGATTATACGGCGAAACTTTTGAATTTTAAAGGACCGACATTAAACAGTATCGACTCAGTCGCTGACAGAGATTACTTGATCGAGTTTTTATCGGCGCTTTCTACTATTATGATGCACTTAAGCCGTTTTTCAGAGGAAGTCATTTTGTGGAATTCAAATGAATATCAGTTTATTGAGCTGGATGATGCTTACAGTACGGGAAGCAGCATCATGCCGCAGAAGAAAAACCCGGATATTGCAGAACTGGTAAGGGGAAAGACCGGACGGGTCTATGGCGCTTTGATCTCTCTTTTGACGACAATGAAAGGACTTCCTCTTGCCTATAATAAAGATATGCAGGAAGACAAAGAGCTGACATTTGATGCGATTGATACAGTAAAAGGATGTATTTCTCTCTTTCACGGGATGATTGCGACTGCAAAGTTCAATAAAAAAGTAATGGAAGACAGCGCAAAACATGGATTTACCAATGCGACAGATGCCGCAGATTATCTTGTTAATCATGGCGTACCATTTCGGGATGCACATGGAATGGTAGGACAGTTGGTACTGCGCTGCCTTGAAAAAAAGATTTCTTTAGATCAGCTGCCGTTAAAAGAGTGGAAAGAAATCTGCCCTGTATTTGAGGAAGATATTTATGAAGCGATCAGTTTAAAGACTTGTGTGGAAAGACGTATCACAATCGGAGCACCTGGAAAAAAAGCGATGGAAAAAGTAATCGAGGAAGAAAAGAAATATTTGCAGGAAAATGAAAAAGTGCTTGATTTTTTAGAAGAACTGGTATAAGATTGTTCAAGTAAAGACAAATGTACGCGATATAAAGACATTGTCTTAAAAGTGTTAAAAACAGTAACGATTTATCAGATGGAGAAGAATTCTGTCTCTATAGACGGTAAGAAGTAATCTTGTAAGTGGGGGATGGTCATCCTCTGTCTGACAAACGCTGTGCGAGAAGGCACAGAAATTTGGAGCGGGATTATCTTAGCGAAATCGGAACCGGATAGAGTGCCAAGGCTCGAAAGCGGATCTTGAATGCTGAAATACAACATGTGAGGAGAATGAAAAAATGAATCAGAAATTAAGAGTAGGTATTTTAGGAGCAACAGGAATGGTGGGACAGCGGTTTATTTCCCTGTTGGAGAATCATCCATGGTTTGAAGTAGTAACGGTAGCGGCAAGCCCAAGAAGTGCCGGAAAAACGTACGAAGAAGCTGTGGGCGGACGCTGGAAGATGACGACTCCAATGCCGGAATCCGTAAAAAAACTGGTAGTTATGAATGTAAATGAAGTAGAAAAAGTAGCGGCAAGCGTGGATTTTTGCTTCTTATCAGTTGATATGTCAAAAGAAGAAATCAAAGCAATTGAAGAAGCTTACGCAAAAACTGAGACACCGGTTGTCTCCAATAACAGTGCACACAGATGGACGCCGGATGTGCCGATGGTAATTCCAGAGATCAATCCAGAACATTTTGATGTGATTCCGTATCAGAAAAAACGCCTCGGTACTACAAGAGGATTTATTGCGGTAAAACCGAACTGTTCCATTCAAAGCTATGCGCCATGTCTTGCAGCATGGAAGGAATTCGGTCCAAAAGAAGTGATTGCGACAACATATCAGGCAATTTCAGGAGCCGGAAAAACGTTTCAGGATTGGCCTGAAATGGTAGAAAACATTATTCCATATATCGGAGGAGAGGAAGAAAAGAGTGAGCAGGAACCACTTCGTGTTCTTGGAAAAGTAGAAGACGGTGTGATTAAAAAGGCAGACACACCAAAAATTTCCTGCCAGTGCATCCGTGTACCGGTATTAAATGGTCATACGGCAGCTGTTTTTGTGAAGTTTGATAAGAAACCGACAAAAGAAGAACTGATTGATCGTCTAGTGAATTTTAAGGGTCTGCCGCAGGAATTAAATCTGCCAAGCGCTCCAAAACAGTTTATTCAGTATCTGGAAGAAGACAACCGTCCTCAGGTAAAGCTGGATGTAGACTATGAAAGAGGAATGGGAGTTTCGATTGGACGTCTTAGAGAAGACACGATTTATGACTATAAATTTGTAGGACTTTCTCATAATACTGTACGCGGTGCAGCAGGCGGTGCAGTTCTTTGCGCAGAGCTTCTGACTGCAAAGGGATATATTCAGGCAAAATAAAATTAAGATGATTTAGGTGTTGCATAGTTAGCAGATGATTCGGTATAATCTGTATATGCAACATCTTTTTTTGCAAAAAGCTCAGTTCAATGAAAGAAAGTGACTTTTCATTGAGACGGTATGAAATCCGGCAGTAAAAAAGAAGAAATTTGGACTAAAAATATAGAAACGGGCGATGATAGAAATGAGTTTAGTGAGAGTCTCAAAATTATCAAAAGATTATGGATATGATACGGGAATTTATGATTTAACTTTTCAGATAGAAAAAGGAGAAACCTTCGGGCTGATGGGACCGCAGGGCTCTGGAAAAACAACGATAATAAAAATCTTGATGGGACTTGTCCGCCCGGATCATGGACGCTGTGCGATTGCAGGGAGAGACTGCTACAAGAAATCAGAAGAACTGAAAAAAGTGATTGGATATTTGCCGGAAGATCCCAAATTCTCAGAAGAAATGACAGGATTGTCTATGATTAAATTTCAGGCGGAATTAAGACGAAAAAAAGGGCTTGAGAGAGCGTTTTTGCTCGCTGATCGTTTTGGTCTTAATCTCCACCAGAAAATTGAGACGATGACAGAAGAGACGAAACAGAAACTGGCAATTTTGTGTGCGCTTTGGTACGATTCTCCTGTCTATCTTTTAGACCAGCCAATGCGAAGATTAGATCAGATTTTTCAGAACCGTTTTATGGAACTTCTTTTGGAAGAAAAAGAACGTGGAAAGACGATTGTGATTGCTTCTCATATATTTGAAGATTTAGAGAGAATCTGTGACCGTGTGGCAGTTCTAAGAGAGGGTCGTCTGGCTGCTTTAAAAGAAATAGAAGACTTGCGCTATTCTAAAAGAAAAGCACATGTTGTAGTATTTCAAACAGAGCGGGAGGCGATCCGCTTTTCAAAACAAGAAGAGTTTTTTGTATCAGAGCAGGAAGGCTGCCGCCTGACGATTTCAATGGACGGAGAGATGAAACCTCTTCTGGAAAGGCTTTTAGAATATAAGATAGACAAAATCGAGCCGCAGGTCAGAGATATCGAAGAAGCCTTTGTATGTTATTATGGAGGTGGAAAAAGTTGATTAGTATGCCTTTAATGAAAAGGGACTTAAAAGAAAACTGGAAGCTGCTGTTTGGAAATATTCTGTTTTTTTGTGCTTATACGGCAATGATAATTGGGATTTTTGAAATCATTCAAGGACAGGAAATTCAGACAGTTCCGCAGAGCTTTGCATACTATCTTTGCATGGCGCTGGGCATTGAGATGGGAGTTCTCTCAGAATTAAATGCTTTTTTAATCGATACAGTCTATGGATTTCTGATTTTTGTGATTCCAATGATTTATGAGATTGTAGTTGCCAGAAGACTGATGATCAAAATGATTCGCAATGGAATGATGGTTTGGATTCTCTCTACTCCAAACGGAAGATCGAAGGTGGGAGGAACACAGGCAATTTTTTTAATAGGAAGTCTGTTTTTACAGATGGTGCTCACAGTGATAACAGGATTGATCAGCGTGTTCTTTTTTGTTTATCAGGAAGTAGATCTGGCGGGGTATCTGATGATGAATCTGGGGGCGTTTCTGCTTCATATCCTGATTGGAGGATTTTGTTTCCTGATTTCTTGCTGTGTCAGAGGAAATAAGAGCTATTACCGATTGACGATTGGAATCTTAAGTGTATTTTTTTTATTACATCTGATCGGAAACTTGGGAGGATTTTTCGAATATCTACAATACACCACAATTTTTTCACTGTATCAGCCGCGACGGATTCTGTCCGGTGAAAACAGAGCATATTTATTTATGACACTGATGGGATTGATAGGGATTCTATGTTATTGGGGAGGGGTCAAAAGATTTCAAAAGAGGAACTTCACATAAAGAAAAGCGAGGAAATTATGAAAAAATCATTGTTTATAGCGGAAAAACCAAGTGTTGCCCAAGAATTTGCAAAGGCCCTGAAGCGGTCTTTTGTCCGCAAAGACGGGTATCAGGAGGCAGACGACGTAGTGGTTACATGGTGTGTTGGGCATCTTGTCACAATGAGTTACCCGGAAGCTTACGATGAGAAGATGAAAAAATGGAGCCTTTCGACGCTCCCTTTTTTACCGGAAACTTTTTTGTATGAGGTGATTCCGGGCGTAAAAAAACAATTTGGAATTGTAAGTTCATTGCTGAAAAGAGAAGATATTGAAACCATCTATGTCTGTACAGATTCTGGAAGAGAAGGAGAGTATATTTATCGATTGGTGGAACAGATGGTTCAGCCAAAAGGAAAAAAAAGAAAAAGAGTCTGGATTGATTCACAGACAGAGGAAGAAATTTTAAGAGGAATCAAAGAGGCAAAAGACTTATCGGAATACAATCATCTTGCTGATGCGGCATATCTTAGAGCAAAAGAAGATTATCTTATGGGGATCAATTTTTCCAGACTCCTTTCTTTAAAATATGGAAATGCAGTTTCAAGATATCTGAATACGCGCTACACAGTAATCTCTGTCGGAAGAGTGATGACGTGCGTATTGGGAATGGTAGTCAGAAGAGAGAGAGAAATTCGAAGCTTTGTAAAAACTGCATTTTACCGTATTGTAAGTGAAATGGAAATCAATGAAAAGAAATTGACAGGAGAATTTCGTGCTGTAGAAGGATCAAAATATTATGGACTGCCTATTTTGTACAAAGAAAACGGATTCAAGAAAAAAGAAGACGCACAAAAAGCCAAGCAGGATCTGGAAAAAGACCAGCCTGTAAGAGCACAAGTAGTATCTATTGAAAGAAAAAAAGAAAAGAAAAATCCGCCGCTTTTATTTAATCTTGCAGAACTGCAAAATGAATGTTCCAGAATATTTAAAATGAATCCGGATCAGACTTTGCAGACGGTACAGGAATTATATGAAAAAAAGATGGTCACATATCCGCGAACGGATGCCAGAGTCCTCTCAAGTGCGGTTGCAAAGGAGATTGGGAAAAATATCAAAGGGCTGCAAAACTATCATGTGGGAGAATCGTTTGTAAAGGAAATCCTTTCGGACGGAGGATATAAAAGTTTGGCAAAAACAAGATATGTCAATGATAATCAGATTACAGACCACTATGCGATTATTCCGACAGGGCAGGGAATAGGGGCATTGTCGTCTTTAAAGATACAGGCACAGAAAGTTTATGAAGTAATTGTACGCCGATTTTTGAGTATTTTTTACCCTCCGGCAGTGTACCAGAAAATCGCTGTGATCACACAGATTCAAGAAGAAAAGTTTTTTTCAAATGTTCGTGTTTTGGAATCAGAAGGATATTTAAAAGTGGCAGGTAAAGTTGCAGAAAAAGAAAAAAAGGACACAGAAAAACAAGAACAAGAAGAAGTGCAGTATGATGATTCGATCATTGAGGCGCTTAAAAATGTAAAAAAAGGAATGATGTTTCCAGTCAGAAAACTGGAAATTAAAGAAGGAGAAACAAAACCTCCAAGGAGATATAATTCCGGATCAATGATTCTTGCCATGGAAAATGCGGGGCAGCTGATAGAGGACGAAGATTTAAGAGCCCAGATAAAAGGCAGCGGAATCGGCACAAGCGCAACAAGAGCAGAAATTTTGAAAAAGCTGGTTAATAATCAGTATATGGAATTGAATAAAAAAACACAGACAATTACACCAACTCTGCTTGGAGAAATGATTTTTGACGTGGTAAACTGTTCCATTCGTTCCTTGCTAAACCCGGAACTTACAGCAAGCTGGGAAAAAGGCTTGACCTATGTGGCAGAGGGAACTATTAGCTCAGAAGAATATATGAAAAAACTGGAAGATTTTATCACTGCAAAAACAAAAAATGTGATGGACCATAATTACCAGCAGGCATTGATGCCTTTTTTTGAGCATGCGGCACAGTATTATAAAGAGAATAAGAGAGGAAATAAAAAATGATAGAGACATGTAAGGTCGAAAATTTGTACACATTGAATGAGACGATTGCAAAAGAGCTTTTTGAAGGGATTACTTACCCGTGGGAGATTCTTCCTAAAATTGGAGAATTCATTCTAAAATTAGGCAGTACGTTAAGTGAGGAAGAATATGAAAAACGAGGGGAAGATATCTGGATTGCAAAGACGGCATCCGTAGCGCCGACGGCTTTTATTCATGGTCCGGCAATTATCGGAAAGAATGCGGAAATACGTCATTGCGCATTTATCAGAGGAAATGCCATTGTAGGAGAAGGAGCCGTTGTAGGGAATTCTACAGAGCTGAAAAATGTAATTTTATTCAATAAAGTTCAGGTTCCTCATTATAATTATGTAGGAGATTCTATTTTGGGTTATAGAGCGCATATGGGGGCTGGTTCCATCACATCTAATGTAAAATCAGACAAGAAATTAGTTATAGTAAAAGACGAACAAGAAAAAATAGAGACAGGACTTAAAAAATTTGGAGCAATGATTGGAGACGAGGTAGAGGTAGGATGTGGATCTATTTTAAATCCGGGAACCGTCATTGGTCGACGCTCTAATATTTATCCGCTTTCTTCCGTTCGTCAGGTCGTGAAGGCGGACAGTATCTATAAAAAACAAGGTGAAATTGTAGAAAAAGAAGAGCGATAAAAACGATCCTATCATACAGTCTAAGACGACTGCTTTGCAGTGCCGGTAAGGGAAGTGCAAAGCAGCCGCAACTGGGCAGAGAATTTTAAAGAGAAAGAGCTATAAAAAATACAAATATTGCTTTACGAAAAGAAAAAGATATGGTATGCTGAGAGCACAGTATCTATTTTTTACGGACAGCTATTTGCTGCAAGTCGACGAAAGACAGATACAGCCGGCTGAAAAATTATTTAAGAAAAACATCTGAAAAAGTCAAAATTTACTATCTTGGCATATCGCCGCATACTTCTCAAAAAGACAAAAGAAAAATCGAAAAAATGTTTGGTTTTAGTTGACAAACGAAAAATTCTGTATTATTATGAAATAAGTAACGAACATTAGTTTGGGTAAAGGAGAGAAATTATGGCACAGGAAGATAAATTAAAAGCACTTGATGCCGCATTGGCACATATTGAAAAACAATTTGGCAAAGGATCTGTTATGAAATTGGGAGATTCCCGTATTAATATGAATGTGGAGACTGTTCCGACAGGATCTTTAAGTTTAGACCTTGCTCTTGGTTTAGGAGGTGTTCCAAAAGGAAGAGTAATTGAAATTTATGGACCAGAGTCGAGTGGTAAGACAACGGTTGCGCTTCATATGGTTGCAGAAGTGCAAAAACGAGGCGGAATTGCTGGATTTATCGATGCGGAACATGCCTTGGATCCTGTCTATGCCAAAAATATCGGAGTGGATATTGACAATCTTTATATTTCTCAGCCTGACAATGGAGAGCAGGCACTTGAAATTACAGAAACAATGGTGCGTTCCGGCGCAGTCGACATTATTATCGTAGATTCTGTTGCGGCATTGGTACCGAAAGCAGAAATAGAAGGAGAAATGGGAGACAGTCATGTCGGCCTTCAGGCACGTCTGATGTCACAGGCACTTCGAAAGCTGACTGGTGTCATCAGTAAATCAAACTGTATTGTTGTATTTATCAATCAGCTGCGTGAAAAAGTCGGAATCATGTTCGGAAATCCTGAGACGACGACAGGAGGCCGTGCGTTAAAGTTTTATGCTTCCATTCGTCTTGACGTAAGAAGAATTGAATCTCTAAAGCAGGGAGGAGAGGTGATCGGAAGCCGTACGAGGATTAAAGTAGTAAAAAATAAAGTGGCACCGCCTTTTAGAGAGGCAGAATTTGATATCATGTTTGGAAAAGGGATTTCAAGAGAGGGAGATATCTTAGATCTTGCGGCTAATTTGGGAATTATTGTAAAAAGCGGTGCCTGGTATGCTTATCAGGATGCAAAAATCGGACAAGGCAGAGAAAATGCAAAACTGTATTTAAAAAATAATCCGCAGATCATGGAAGAAGTGGAGAGAAAAGTAAGAGAGCATTATGGACTGATGAAAACAGAAGAAAATTCAAATTCTGAAACGCCAGATGGCGTGCAAAATGAGGAATAAAAAATGGAAGTGACTATGGTACAGCGTATC